>JANOAS010000174.1:0-14657 GCA_031411255.1 bacterium | reverse complement strand
GGCATCGTGGAAAAAAGACTGCCGGATCTGGCTTTACCGCGGCCAGCAGAAGGAGCTGGAGCCGCACGAGATCGACATGGCCATCCCGGTCAGCCCGAACCAGCTATCGCAAAAGCTGGGGGCCATCCAGAAATTCCAGAGCCACACGAATCCGGAGCTGCTGAGCGGCAACCGCAACAAGGAAACGGCCACCGTGTACGACCGTCTCGGACTGCCTGAATACGAGGCCATCGAGAGCTTTGAGCGGTGGGCGTGATCGGGATGCTGCCTATTTTTGAACGAATGACGCCGGGCCGGGTCAAACTCAGGCGAAACACTCGTCGAAACGGTCTGGTGCAGGGGGTTGATTTCCCTCTTGCCACCCGGCCAAGGCGTCCTTACACTCCAGCGAACTCCATTCCATCATGAAAACCTTCCGCCCCCTCCTCCTCACTGGTTGCGCTCTGCTGGCGCTGACTGGCATTTCCGCCGCTCAGACCACCACTGCGGCCACGGCTGACACGACGCCGCCCTCGCTGACGATCGCGACTCCTGCGGTCGGGCTCCGGACAAAGGCCTCGTCCATTGTGGTGACCGGAACGGCCACGGACACCGGAGGATCGGGCAGCGGCGCGTCGAAGGGCGTGAAGGAACTGCTCTATCGCATCGACGGCAGCAGCCGCTGGAAAAAGGCCCTCCTGAGCAGCCCTGCTGCGGCTTCCGGGACCGGGGCTGGTGCCTCTGCGGGCGGGAGCACCTTCGCCTTCAATCTTCCTTTCAAAGGCCGCAAGAGCCTCCGCTTTTACGTGCGGGCCACCGATGCCAAGGGCAATGAGTCCGACACCATCGGCCGCAAGGTGACCTACGGTTCCGTGCCGAGCGCGACAACCGTCGCCCCGACGACGGGCACCGGGACGAACACCGGCACAAATACGGGCAACAATACCGGCACCAACATTGGGACGATCACGAACTAAGTTGGGTTCGCCCGCTTTTCGCCTTGTCGGCGGCAGCCAGTAAAGCTGCGGCTGCCGGAGCTGGACTCTTTTGTCGCCGCCGCCCGGTGTTTTTCTGGCGGCAAGTCTCCTGTTTTTATGGACTTGAAGTCGAGGATAAACCTGAGCCCTGAGGGTTGGGCACGAGTGCGGCGCGGGGTTTTTATCGCCGAATGGATCGGTGTGGCCGTCCTGGCGGCATGGCTGGTCAAGACGCGGCTGCTCCGTCCAAAGTCACAGGAAGCGACGGCGGCAGCGCAGCCGGCTTTATCAAGTCCGGGCGATGCGGGCACTGTTTCGCGCCCCGTCGGTGGAGGAGGAGGAGGCGGCGGCAGTCTGGCTGAGCCGCCGGCGAATCCTGAGGACGCCTTCGCGGCGTGGGCCAAGTCTGATCCGCTGGCTGCTGCAGCTGCGCTGGCGGCGATGCCGGGCGGTTCGGACGAGCGCGACAACCAGCTTTCCCTCCTGATGAAAATCTGGGTGGCCGCCAATCCTGCCGCTGCGGCGCAGTGGGTGGGGCTGCTGCCGGTGGGGGAGTTCCGCGACGACGCCAGTGCGGAACTGGTGGAGGCGTGGTTTCCCAAAGACCCCGCAGCCGTAAAGACGTGGGTGGAAAATCGTCTGGCGCAGGGAATCATTGATCCCGCCGTGGGCCGGCTCGTCAGCCTGTGGGCTGAGGCGAACGTGGAGCAGACGCGGGACTGGGTGACGGCGCTGCCCCCGGGGGGAGGGCGCGACCAGGCCTCGATGGCACTGGCGGCGGTGTGGGGAGAGGATGATCCGTCCGCTGCGGCCCTGTGGGTGAACAGCCTGCCGAACGGCCCCGCGCGCAACGGCACGCTGCTGAGCCTGGTGAACGCCTGGGCGCAAAAAGACCCTGCGGCGGCTGCGGCGTGGCTGGACACGCAGTCGGCCCGCACCCTGCCGGAGGACGCTGCACCGGCAGTCACGGCTCTTGTTTTTAACTGGTCCCAGAGCAACCCGGCGGCCGCTGCGGGCTGGATCAACAAACTGGCCGCCGGTGAGGTGAAGGAAACGGCAAAGGCGGGATTTGCCACGTCTGCGGCTGCGGAGCATCCGCGCGAGGCCATCGCCTGGGCAGCTGCCGTGGTGGACCCGGAGCGCCGGAAGGAAACGCTGCTGGACGTTTATGAAACATGGATCGCCAGCGAGACAGACCCGCTGCGCATGAAGGTGACCGATGCGACGACGAATCCGCCGCAGATGGAAACCCCCGAGCTGCCCGAAGCCGCCGCCGCGAGCCTGAGCGACCCGGCATTTCGAAAGGAAGTCTACGATCTGCTCTACCAGCACGATCCGGCGTTCAAGGATCACCTGATCAAGCTTTTTGAACTCCCTCCCGCCGCCGCGCAGGCGACCGTGCCGCCGCAAACGGCACCGGCGGAAAACTAGGCGCTGCTCAGCCCTTTTGTGTGGCGATGGCCACTTTTTGGGCGCTTTCGATGAAGAGCTTCTGGAGCGGGGAGAGGTTCCCCAGCCAGAGAGCGCCGTAGGAGACGGCGGGGAAATCATCGAGCGGCAGCATGCGCAGGCCGGGGGGCAGGGTGAGGCCGGCTACGGTGAGGGCGAGACCGACGCCGAAGCCTTCCGCGACGTAGCGGGCGACGAGTTCCTGGGAGTTGAGTTCCAGACTGGGAAACCATTCGATTTTCCGCTTCCGCAGCTCCTGCTGAAACTGGCGGCAGACGGGCTCGTCCGAGGGCAGGGCGATGAGGGGGACGTCGATGCGGTCCCGTTGCCAGAAGCTCTCCGCCCTGGTGAATCCGCTCTTCTCGGGAACGATGAGCATCATGCGGGCCGTGACGATCTCCTTTTGCTTCACGCCGGCCGGGCGCTTGCCGGCGAGGGCGCCGAAACCAAGATCGATCTCCTGGTCGAGGAGCGCGGCCTCGATGATTTCCAGCCGTCCGGTCATAAGGGTGAAGGTGAGGTCCGGCACGCGTTTTTTCACCCCGCGGATGATGACGGGCAAAAAATCGCGCTGGATGGTCTCCGGAGCGCCGATGCGCAGGCGTGTCTCCAGCCCGCCTCTGAGCTGCCGGCCGATGCCGGGCAGGCCGTCGAAAAACGGGGTGATGAAGGCGTAGAGGTCCGCGCCTGATTTTGTGAGCTGAAACGGCCTGCGGTGGAAGAGGGTGGTGCCGAGGCTGTCCTCGAGCTGGATGATTTGCGCGCTGATGGCCGGCTGCTGAATGCCATACGGGATGTGGCGGGCGGCGGCGCTCACGCCGCCGTGGCGGGCGACGTAGTAGAAAAGTTCAAGGTGGTGGACGTTCACGAGGCCGAGTGTATCAAGGGGCTTTTGACTTGGCCACAGGAATCAAAGCGTGGTTCGATCTCCGGTTTCTGGCGGAAAGCGGTGATGGAGGAAATATTTTCAACAAATGAATCCCGGCGTGCCGTTTCATCCGGGAACTGATGAACACACCTGCGTGGACAAAACACCGAACCCCGAAGACTGGGACCAATGGCTGGCGGCTCACGCCGGGCGGTTCCTCCTGTATGCCCGAGAGCGAACGGGGAGCACGGCGGATGCGGAGGATGTGCTGCAGGACGCGCTGGTCGAGTCCTGGCGGCGCACCCCGGCGGGACGCACGCCGGATGACGCCCTCGTCTACGCGACCATCCGGCGGCGTGCCATCGACCTCGGGCGCAGTCGCGACCGCAGGGCCAGGCGGGAGGAAAAGGCAGCACCGGAATCCGAGGCGGTCTGGTTTGCCTGCGGTGTGGAGCAGGCGGAGACCGCAGCCCTGCTGGAGCGGGCGGTGCGCGCACTGCCAGAGAAGCAGCGGGAAATCATCGGTCTCAAAGTGTGGGGGGAACTCACCTTTGAGGAAGCGGCCCGTGTGGCCGGGGTGCCACCGGCCACGGCGGCCTCGCGCTACCGCTACGCTCTGGACGAACTGCGCAAGCGCCTCAAAGGCGTGCTGGACCTCTAATTTCCCCCCCCAGAGATGAAAGACCCACTGGAAGAAAAACTGCACGATCTGCGCCCTGCGGCCCCGTCCGCCGAGCTGATGGCCCGCCTGCGTGCCGCGCGGAGTGAGGTGCGGCAGGAGTCTGCGGTGATCCTGCACTTCAGACGCGCCCTTCCCTGGCTGGCCACGGGGGCTGCTGCGGCGGCGCTGGTGGTGGCGGTGCTTCACCAGACACGTTCAGGCGGGGAAACTGTCGCAGCTGACCCGATGTCCTTGCCTGCGGCGGGGGAGGAAATTTATGAGAGTCTGGGGACCGAGCGGTACGTGATCCAGGCGGGGCAGTCGGCGATCATCGTTCCACCGGACGGGCCGCCCGTAAAATTGATCCGCTGCGCGATCCTGGATGACGAAACATACCGCCGGCAGAACGACCCGCGGCCCGCGCTGAAGGTGCAGGGCATGCGCCAGGGCTGGATGCCAGTGGCGCTGCGAGTGGATTGAGGCGCCGGACCGGAGTGCGCCCATTTTTTATCTGAACCAATACAACCAACCAAACTACAACATGAAAACCAAACAGATGATGAGTGCCGCGCTGGTCGTGGCCGCAGGAATGATCAGCCAGGCCGGAGCCCAAACTTCCGCAGCCGACACGCCCGCTCTGCCCGGAGGCGGGGGCGGCCACGCCATCGGAGTCTCCTCCACGAACGTGAACGGCAAGACAAGGACCGTGGTGACGAGCAATGAAAATGGAGTGGTGACGACGAAGGTCATCGAGAACGGCAAAGAAGTGGCGCCCGCCGCGCCCGCTGCCGGAAAAGAAGGCAAGCCAGCGAAACCGGGGAAAGAATTTGCCCTGGTGCCGCAAGGGGTGGAGGGGCACTCTTCCAGCAAGTCTGTCAGCGAAGCGACGACGGAGGTGAACGGCGTGAAGAAGACCGTCATTGTCACGGATGACAACGGCGTGGTGACGACGCGGGTGATCGAGAGCGGACCGAATGGTGACGTGATCAAGGACACGGCCGGGCCGGGTGCGGCGCAGGAGCCCCGGGGCTACGTCGGCATTTCCGCCGCGCCCCTGTCCGCAGATAAGGCGGCGCTGGTTTCCGTGCCTGAGGGCACGGGGTTGCTGGTGGAGTTCGTCGCGGAGGACGGCCCGGCCGCAGCCGCTGGCGTGAAAAAATCCGACGTGCTGACGAAACTGGACGACCAGATTTTGATCAATCCGGAGCAGTTCCGCGTGCTGGTGCGCAACCACAAGAAGGGGGACAAGATCAAGCTGGAGATCCTGCGTGCGGGAGCGAAGCAGGAGGTGGAAGTGACTGCCGGGCAGAAGGTGCCCGATGCGGCGGACATGGCTGCCGGAAATGGCGGGGGCCTCAATTTCGATCTTGGCGATGTTTTTGGCGGAGGCCAGTCCGGTGCGGTGGGGAGGATTCTGAAAATCGACCCGAATGGGAAGATCGAGGAAAAGGCGATGGAAATGCTGCCGAAGATTTTCGAGAAGCTCGACATCAAGGGCGACGGTGGTCACGGTGATGGAGGGAAGAAGGCTGCCTCAAAGATGGAGGAGCGCCAGAAGGCTCTGGAGGAGGCGGTGAAAAAGCAGACTGAGGCGCTGACGAGGCTGCAGGAGGAGCTGGCAAAGAATCAGAAATCCGGTGCGAAAGGCCAGCTCGAATCTCTGGAGGCTCTGCAGAAGCAGGTCGAGGAAATGGCGCGGAAGCTGGGCAAGTAAAGCCAGCGTCCCCGGCGGTGCGTCCCGCGTCTTCGGATTTTGCGAAGGCGCGGGAGTTTGTCAGCGGCCAGCTCGCCGGGGAAATAAAGGCGCTGCTGTCGGCGCTGCTTGCCGGCTTGGGCCAGACGGGCGATACTTGGCCGATCATGCCTGTCACGTTCAGCCCGATTGCACCGCCTCTGCACCCCTGCAGTGGGGACTTGGCGGCTGTCGTGGGCCTGGCGGCCCTCTTCTCCCCGCGAAATTCCATGGACCCAAATGCCATTTCCTCGCATGTTGACAAACTGCTTGAGATGTTGAGTGTAAAAGGTATCCCTCACGTGCTTGTGGGGGGGCTGGCTTTGCTCGTTCACGCCGAGGGACGAAACACAGAGGACATCGATCTAATTGTCGCGCTGCCTGACGTGGAGAATCTTCCCGATTTGGTCCTGGAGGACCGCAACGAGTGGTTCGCCCGCGCGGCCTTTGGCCCCTTGCGGGTGGATTTCCTGTTTACGGCAAACCGGCTCTTCGCAGATGTGGCCGAGCATCATGCCGCGAGCCACGAATTTCAGCGGCATTCCCTTCAAGTTGCCACTCCGGAGGGATTGCTGCTGCTGAAGCTTTTCGCCCTGCCCAGCCTCTACCGCCAGGGGCAGACGGCGCGTGCTGCGTTGTACGAGTCGGACATTGCGTTGCTCTTGCTCGCGTCGCCGGTGACGGACGCAAGGCTGCTCACAGCTCTGGAGCCGCACCTTGTGGACAGCGATCTGCGCGCGCTGGCTGGAGTTTTGACCGACGTTCGAGCCCAGCTGAACCGGAAGTTTTGAGGTGCTCCCTATTTCGCCCGGAAGAACATGAGATGCTGCCAGGGCAGGTCGTCAAAGGATCGGACGAGTTCGAAGCCGTTGGCGGTCCATTCTTTCATGATCTGCTCTTTGGACATTTTGTGCTCGGGCTTGATGGGGACCTTCGGATCCTCGGAGCGGAATTCCAGGAGGGCGGCGAGGCCACCGGGTTTGAGGGCCTTGTGGATGCCGGCGAGCATGGAGACGGGGCGGTCGAACTCGTGGTAGACGTCGGCGAGGAGGATGAGGTCGCATGAGGCGGGGGGGAGCTTGGGATCGTGGAGGGCGCCGAGGATGGGCTCGACGTTTGTGACGGACTCCTGGGTCATGCGGCGGCGGAGGAGGTCGAGCATCTCGGGCTGGATGTCGACGGCGAGGACGCGTCCGGCGGGGGCGACGATGCGGGCCATCATGCAGGAGTGGTAGCCATTTCCGGAGCCGAGGTCGCAGACGGTCTGGCCTGGCTGGAGGCGGAGTTCACGGATGAAGGCGGAGGTGGATTCCTCGGCCTCACGCTCCTGGCGGATGAGCCAGTTGGCCCCGTGAAAGGACATGGTCTGGGCGATGGTGCGGCCCATGTACTCGACCATGGCTGGCGGGATGGGGGGCTCGGGAGAAGACGGGGACGGTGGTGCGGGTGCGGGAACCTGGGCTTGCGGGACGGGCTTGGGGCTCGGAGTTTCCGCAACGGCCGGTGCCGGGGCGGGAGCGGGTGCCGGGGCTGGTGCCGCCACGGCGGCCGGCGTGGAGGGCTGGTGGCTGCTGGAGTAGAGGCGCAGGCTGGTGGTGGCGGCGATGAGGACGGCGAGGCCGAGGAAGATGGCGGCGAGGAGAGGGATGAAACGTTTCATGGCTGGGGCGGGGTGGCGGCGAGCTGGCGGAGGTGGTTGCGGACGGAGGCGAGGCCGTGGAGGCGGGTGGGGGAAAGCTGGCGGGTGAGGCCGAGAGCCTCAAGCAGGGTGGGCTCGGTGCCGAGGATCTCTGCGGGGGGCAGGGAGTCGTGCAGCTCGCACAGCAGGGCGACGAGGCCGCGGACGAGGGGGGACTCTGCGTGGGAGCGGAAATGGCAGAGGCCCTCTGCGTGGCGGCAGGTGATCCAGACGCGGGACTGGCAGCCGTGGACAAGGTGGGCGTCAGTCTGGTCCTCCGCCGGCAGGGCGGGGAGGGAGCCGGAGCGGGAAATGATGAGGCTGAGCCGCTCCTGGGGGTCCGGGATGATGGCGTAGTAGTCCACAAGGGCGGTCTGGCGGGCGGCGAGGGTCACGCGGGCACTTTGGCGGAGAAATGAGCGGGCGCAAACGGGGAGAGGGAACTGGTATTGCTGGTTGACCCGGGGCGGTTGCTCGTTTGGGTCGCGGGCATGGATGCTGACTCTCTCGAACTTTTGCGCGCCGGACTGCGCGATGTGCCGGACTTTCCCAAACCGGGGATCGTCTTCAAGGACGTGATGCCTCTGCTGGCGAATCCCAAGCTTATGAAGCTGGCCATGCTGGCGCTGGAGGAGACGGCGGGCGGGCAGCGGGTGGACAAGGTGGTGGGCATCGACGCGCGGGGCTTCATTTTCGCCGCCGTGGTGGCTGACCACTTGGGCGCCGGCTTTATTTCCGTGAGGAAAAAGGGGAAGCTGCCCGGCAGGACGATCGGCACGAGCTATGACCTGGAGTATGGCTCGGCGTCGGTGGAAATGCAGGCGGACGCCATTTCACCGGGGGACCGGGTGATGATCGTGGATGATGTGCTGGCCACGGGCGGAACGGCGGCGGCGGCGCTGTCGCTGATCGCGGAACTGGGGGGCGAGGTGGTGGCGGCGTCGTTTTTCATCGAGCTGGGCTTCCTCGACGGGCGGGCGAGGCTGCCGGCGGGGGTGCCGGTGCACTCGATCATCGTGGTGTAGAGCCGGGGCCTTCCCTGCTACTGGGCGAGGCTGGGGGACCAGGGCCAGAGGCGGGTGAGGCGGTCGCGCCTGACCCAGCCGAGGCGGCTGGCGATCTGGTGGACGGAGTCTCCGGGGATCTCGGCGTAAACCCAGGCTCCGTCTTCCTTGAGGAGGGAGATCTGGCTGCCGGCGGGGAGGTCGATGATGGTGCGGGAGGCATCCCCCTCGACGGGGGCGGCAAGAGCGGCGGTGGGCTCCTTTGAGGTGACGACCCAGAGATTGGTCAGGCGGTCATCCGTGCTGCGGCCCCAGACGCCGCAGGCGGCGGCGGTGGCGAGGACGAGCCCGAGGACGAGGGTGCTCCACAGCCAGGTGCGGAGGCGGGGTGGCGGGCTGAGGAAAAGAAGGGCGGCGAGACTGAGGGCGGCGGCCCAGCTGGAGGCGGAAAGGAGGTTGCGCCAGGTGGAGTTCTTCAGCAGAGCGGCGAAGCGGTCGAGATTGCCGGGCTCGAAAAGAATGTAGGAGGAGGTTTTCCGCAGGGTGCGGAGGTTCTGGCGGGTGGCCTTGTCCGTGGGATCGAGCAGGAGGCTGCGCTGGTACCAGAGGGCGGCCTGGCCGGTGTCGCCGAGGCGGACGTGGGCGTTGCCGAGGTTGTAGAGAACCTCGGCGGAGATGAGGCCGTCCTTTTCGATGACGGAGGTGAAGGCGGCGCGGGCGGCCTCCCAGTCGCCCTTGCCCCAAGCCTCCAAGCCTGTGGCGAGGCTGGCGTTCTGGGCGCGGGCGGGAATCAGGAGAAGGAGCAGCGAGAAGAAAGCGATGAGGAAACGCATGATGAAGGAAAACTGGGGGCTGCGCGGGTGCTCAGGCACCGAGGCGGGTGAGGCTGTCCAGGACCTCGCTGCGCTCCGGCGCGGGGAGGGGCATGTCGGCCTGGGGATTTGAGCCGGAATAGCAGAGCTGGGCCTGGCGGGTGAGGATGGTGCTGACGGAGGGCTCGCCCTCCACGCTGCGCTGGAGGTGAAAGGCGATGGACTGGACGCATTCACGGGCGAGGGAATAGAACTCGCGGGATTTGAGATCCGGGTTGTTCAGCTCGCGCATGACCTCGCGCACCGGGCGTGGCTGGCCTGCGGTGCGGCGCTGGTGTTCGTCCGCCTGGGCGCGGAGGCGGCGCTGGAGCCCGACGGCGATGAAGGCGATTAAGAGGGCGGCAGGGACGAGCTGGAGGCCCCAAAATATGCGGTCGGCATCACCTGAGGGCTGGACCGGGAGCAGGGCGGCGGCGGTGGGGATGCGCGGGTGGGCGAGGATGTCGGCGAGGATTTCCTCCGGCGGGAGGGCCTCCGAGGTGGAGAAATCCCGCGCTGCAGGGCCGGCGCCGCCGGCGGGCTTGTCCTCCGGCGTCATGCGCAGGGGGATGGGCTGGGTGGAAACGGTGACGTATTTCTGCTGGTCGGGATCGAAGAAGGAAAAGATGAACGAGGGCAGCTCGGTCATGAGTTTTTTCGGCGTGACGGCCTGGGTGTAGGAGACGCTGCCGGGGTCGAGGCCGCTGGCGCGGTTTTCCACGGTTTGCTTGGCCGGGTAGACGAGCCAGCCGTCCGTGGCGGAGAGAAGCGGGGCGGAGAGGTAGTCGAAATTTCCCTGGCCGGTGATCTCGAGGTCGACGGCGATGGGGTCGTTCACCTTGAGCTGGGTCGGGTTGGCCCGGACCTGGACGTTAAAACGGCCGACGGCTCCGGAGAAATCCGCAGGGCGGCCCTCGGCGGGAAGCGGCTTGACGTGAACCTTCACGGGCTCGCTCTTGAGATTCACCTGGCGGGTGGACATGCCGCCGTTGAAGAAGTTGTTGAACGGGTTGTTCGCGCGGGTTGGGTTGGCACTGGGGAAACCGACCTGGCAGTCGATGGTGGCCGGACCGAGGTCGAAGTCGCCCTCCTTGAGCGGGGCGAGGGTGGAGTCAAACGAGAGGGCCTGAAACTGCTGTCCGTTCACCTCGACGGAGGAGGCGCTGGGGCTCCGGGCGAAGCGTTTGACGACGAAGTTGTCGCGCGGGAGCTTGGGGAACTCGTAGTTCTGAAGCTGGGTCTGGCGGTGGAAGTATCCGGTGAGGGTGAGGGGGATGAGTTCGCCGACGTAGAGGTCGGTCTTGGCGAGGTTGAGCTTGAGGAAGGGCTCGGTGCCCTGGTTGGGATTGGTCGGGGAGTCCTGGACCTGAAGGGTGCGCTGCGGGGTGGTGAAGGGCTGGCCGTTGAAGGTGATGCTCTGCGGCGGGATGGTGTAGCTGCCGGGCTTCGCGGCGAAAACCTGGTAGTGGAAGCTGTAGCGGATGCGGGTGATGCCGTTGACGGAGGAGAACTCCTGGGACTGGCCGGGGCCCTGGATTTCCAGCCCCTCGACCACGATGGGCTGGGGCGGTACCTGGACGGACTGGGCGCCGTCCAGAGTGATGACGAACTCCGAGGCCTGCCCCGCGCCAACTACGGCGGGGGTGAGGGTGGCGGAAATGGAGGGCGGCTGCTGCTGCGCCGCCTGTGGTGCCGGCTGGCCGCCCTGGATCTGAGGCTGGCCATTCGGGCCTATCTGGATGCTGAGCTGGGCGCACACCGGGGCGGCAGCTGCAGCCACGGTGAGCATGCAGGCCAGGAGGCGGCTGGGAAAGGAGACGGATGTCATGGAAGTGATGTTGGTGCGGTTACCAGTTTTTGAATTCGCCTTCGGGCATGGCTTCCTGGACGTTCGGGTTGACCCAGTCCTCATCGGACAGGGCGCGGAGAATGGCGCGAGCCTCGCTTCGGCTGAAGCCGGTCTTTTCGTTGCGCTCGCCGTCCTTGGCGGCCTGCTGCTGTTTTTTCTGGCTGTCGCCCTGGTTGTTGCCACCGGAGGCTTCAACTTTCCCGTCCTTTTTCTGGTCGCCGGTTTCGCGCTTGTCCTTGCCGTCGGGGCCTTCGCCCGGCTGCTTGCCTTTTTCCTTGCCTTTGTCCTTCTGCTGTTTGCCCTGCGGGCCGTCACCGGGCTTTTTGCCCTTTTTTTTGCCTTTTGATCCGGGCTTGGGCTTGCCGTCCTTGCCATTCTGGCCGGACTGTCCGTTTTCGCCCTTCTGGCCGTCCTGGCCCTGTTTGCCGTCCTCACCCTGGTCGCCCTGGTCTCCTTGATCGCCCTTGTCCCCCTTGTCGCCTTCGTCCCCTTCATCGCCCTCGTCGCCTTCCTCCCCCTGTTCCTTCTGCATTTCCTCCTGCTTCTTTTTGAGCTGCTCGAGGTATTTGGCGATGGCGTCCCGGTTGAACTTTGCGTTCTCGTGGCCGGGCTGGTTTTTCAGGGTGGCGTCGAAGTGGGTGAGGGACTGTTCGAGATCGTTGATCATGCCCTCGATCACGCCCTCCTCCTCGATCTGGTCGGGCTTTACAGACTGGACCCGGCCGCAGAGGGAATTGGCGAGATTGTAGTGGGCCTCGTTGCACATTGACTGGTCCGGGCCGGTGAGGGCCTGGGCGAAAAAGTCGATGGCGGCATCGAAATCCTTGGCTTTGTACGCTGCGGATCCGCGGCCGAACTCAAGGGCGGCGGTGCGGCTGGCTGAGGGCTTGAGGTCGATGGCCTGGCCAAATTGTTTGACCGCTTCCTCATAGTTTCCGGAGGAGTAGGTCTGCCACGGGTCCGGAGCGGGGGTGGGTTTGGCATTCTGGCTGGCGGAGGAGGCGGCGGGGAAAAGGAGGAGGGCGGCAGCGGCAACGGCACCTGCGGCGAGGCGCGGGACGGCGGCGGGGGAGCGGCGGCCCATTTTTAAAACCCAGGCGGCCACCAGCGAGAGCAGACCGGCGCAGAGGGGCCAGCGGTAGCGGTCGATGGGAGTGCGGGACTCGCGGGCGGCGAGGGTCTTGGACCGTTCGAGCTTGGAGAGAATGGCGGAGAGCCGCTCCTTGGTCACGCCGCCGGAATTCAGGGTCAGGTACATGCCCCCGGTTTCGCGGGCCAGGTTTTCGAGGACCTTTTCCTCGAGGCGGGAACGAACGAGTTTGCCGGTGTTGTCTTTCATAAACTGGCCGCGTTTGTCTGCGTCTGGAACGAGGGCGCCGTCGCGTGTGCCGACGCCGATGGTGATGAGGATGACGTTTTTTTCCTTCGCCTTGCGGGCGGCTTCGAGGGCTTTTCCCTCCAGTTCGTCGCCGTCGCTGAAGATGATGAGAGCATGGTTGGCGGTGTCGGCCTTGTCAAAGGACTCGACGGCGAGGTCGACGGCCTCTGCCAGGTTGGTGCCGCCGCGGGGGATGAGTTCGGTGTCGAACTGCTGGAGGGCCTCAAGGAGGGCCTCGTGGTCGGTGGTGAGGGGGGCCTGGAGGAAGGCGCGGCCGGCGAAGGCGATGAGGCCGATTTTGTCCTCAGGGAGATTGATGATGAGGTCGTGCGCGGCGAGCTTGGCCCGGGTGAGGCGGTCGGGCTCGAGGTCGGGGGCCAGCATGGAGCGGGAGGTGTCCAGCGCGACGATGAGGCTGCGGCCGCGGCCTTCGCTGATTTTCTCGATGAAGCCCCACTGGGGACGGGCGAGGGCGGTGACGAGGAAGGCGAGGCCGAGGAGTTCCAGAAGAAAGACGAAGCGCTCCCTGACGGTGGAGACGCCGCTAAGCAGGCGGCTGCGCAGCCCGGGCGCGACGAAGCGGGAGAGCCGCCGGGCGGCGAGGTTGTCGGCCAGCAGCTTGATGATGGCAACAAGCGGCAGCAGGCAGAGGAGCAGGAAGGCGTCTGTGCGGGCGAAGGACATTACGGTGTCTCGCGGGTGAGGGTTTGCTTGAGGATCATGCCGAGGCTCTGGAGGATGAGAGCGGCCCCGAGGACCCAGGGGAAAAGCTCCTCGGTCTCGATGAGGGTCTGGCGCTTGATCTCGGTTTTTTCGAGGGTGTCGATGGTCTTGAAGATTTTCTCCAGCGCCGTGGTGTCGGTGGCCATGAAGGCGCGCCCGTCGGTGATGTCGGCGATTTTTTGCATGGACTCGGTGTCGAACTCCTGGCGGATGCCGAGCACCTGGCCGTGCTGTTTGCTGCGGACCGGGATCTGGTGGTAGCCGGGGGTGCCGATGCAGATGGTGTAGATGCGGATTTTTTCCGTGGCGGCGATGCGGGCGGCGTCGAGCGGGGTGACGTTGCCGGAGTTGTTTGAGCCGTCGGTAAGGAGGACGATGACTTTGGATTTCGCCTCGCGGTCATCCAAGCGGCGGGTGGCGGCGACGAGGGAGCTGCCGATGGCGGTGCCGTCCTCGACGAGGTTCATCTGGACGCGCTTGAGGTTTTCGGTGAGCCAGTCGTGGTCGAGGGTGAGCGGGCTGGCGAGGTAGGGGCGTCCGGCAAAGGCGACGACGCCGATGCGGTCGCTGGGGCGGCCTTTGATAAAGTCCTTGGTGACTTTCTTGGCGACGGTGAGGCGGTTGACGGGTTCGCCCTCCATTTTGAAATCCTCAATGGCCATGGAGAGGGAGACATCGATGGAGAGCATGATTTCAATCCCGTTTGACGTGACGTTGTCATGGCTGTGGATCTGCCTGGGCTGGGCGAGGGCGATGATGCCGAGGGCCAGGGTGAGGTAGAGGCTGCTCCAGGCGAACCACCCCCAGGCGGTGCGTCCAGGTTTGGCCAGCTGGCTGAGCAGGTGCAGGCTGGAGAAGGCCACGGCGGGGCCGCGCCCGCGCGCGCCGCGGAGCAGGGCGAGGAGGGGCAGCAGGAGGAGAAGCCAGAGCCACGCCGGATGGGCGAACTCGGCTTCCCGCCAGGTGCTGAGATGGAAGGGGGAGGTCATTCGGAACTCGGGGTGGGGAGGTCTTCAGGCGGAGCGATGGGGATGTGCTCGCTCAGGGCCAGCCGTCTGGGGGCTGCCGGGGCTGCCGGCTCCGCAGTGCCAAGCGCGCGCGATGGAGCCAAGTGGGAGAGGGGGCTGGGCTGGAAGGGGAAGGGAGGGAAAGCGGGGGCCGAACCAGGCGGGGGCGCGGGCACAGGGTCCGTGGTCGGCATCGGCTCGGCGGCCGGGGCGGCAGGGGGAGCAGAAATGGGCGATGGGCTATCGGTAATTGGCGATAGACTGACGGGAACGGCTGGCTCGGGCGTGGGGGCCGGGGCCGGCGCGGCAAGGGGAGTGGAAATGGGCGAGGGGCTATTGGCGATAGGAGGGGGGCTAACGGGAGCCGCTGGCTCGGGCGTGGAGGCTGGGACCGGTATGGAGGGAGGAGTGGAAATGGGCGATTGGCTATCGGCGATTGGCGATGGACCGACGGGAATGGATGGCTCGGGCATGGGGGTCGGGACCGGTAGGGCGGGAGGG
>JANOAS010000173.1:0-3144 GCA_031411255.1 bacterium | reverse complement strand
CAACCTGAAGTTGGGAGTGGCGTCATTTTTTATTAGGGCTCAATCACTTGCCTCGGAATTGCGGCAGGGACTTCAAAGCCGACGCACTCTTCCATGCTTGTTCATCTGGCGCAAGTGATATTGTGACACAGTCGAATTAAGGCACATGTCGTGAATCCCCACCCTGGCTGTCCTCACCAGGTGGACGGTCATCTTGGCGTATGCGCGTGCGCAGGTCAGGCGGGGGTGACCACAATGCGCGCCGTCATTTCCGTGGCCTCCGGCATGGAGGCGGCTCTTCTCAGAATGTGGCCGTTCGGAGCGCAGGACAAGTCCTGGACGGACATGCAAATCGCAATCAACAAGGCAGGTGCGCAGGTTTACTTGCATGACACCGCTTCGCGTGCCTGTTATGCGGTGGTTCCGAAGGTGGCCCTCGGCAGCCGGGGTGTGGAAAACTACCGTGCGCGGCAGCAGAAGCGTGCGTCGGGCCGGCGAACCGGGCCGGGGCCGGGGGTGAGGGAGCAACTGGAGGCGGCGGCGCTCACGGGAGCGAACGCAAAGGGACCGTGGGCGGAGGTCTCCGCTGGCGGCACGGCGGCGCGATTCACCGTGAAAAATGTGGGGAACTCCGCGCTGTCGTATGACCTGCACCTCTGGCCCAGCGGGGCTGCCACGCACAGCTGTCTGGCCGCGATCACCTCGCCGGACGGCTGGCTGGTGGACGCGGCGGTCCTGCACCGGTGGCCCGACCTCGCTGGCGCGAAAAAAGCAGCATTGCAGGTGGTAGAGGGGGCCGGCGACATTCAGCTGGCGAAGGACGTGAGGGTCCGGCCCGCTGCCGGGACTGTGGTGGTGGAGGGGGATTTTGTATGGCATCCCAGTCTGGAGTCCGCCTCGCCGTACTGGCCGCTGGCCGCAGTTGGCTTCAAGGACGGGACTGGCGCGGCCTGGCGTGTTTTTGTCAGTCCCACCGGCAGGCTCATCTCGCGCCTGACGCGGAGCACACAGTGAAGCCGCCGCAAGCATGAGCCAAACCACGACACTTCCAACAGTCTGCCTGCGCTGCGGACGCGCGTCGCAGGCGGAGTCCGCCCTGCCCGGCTGCCCGTGGTGTCTGGAGGAGGATTTGTGTTCCGCCGACGGGCTGGACCTGTGGGAGTGCGTGCCGGACGAGGACGGGTGGGACGGGTTTGTCGTCGGCGAGGAGATCGGGGCCGGCGGGATGGGTGTGGTCTTCCGCGCGAGGCAGCTCACTCCTTCGCGCGATGTGGCGCTCAAAATGCTCTCCGCCGGCCTGGTGGAGCGAGACGGGGCGCGGCGGCGGCTGCTGGCCGAGGCGGAGGCGCTGGCCGAGTTGGACCATCCTGGCATTCTGCCGCTGTACGCTTCCGGGGAAAAGGATGGCTGCCCGTGGCTGGCCATGAAGCTGGCCGGAGGCGGGTCTCTCGCCGGACAGATCCCTGCCTGGGACGGGCGCTGGGAGGAGATAGCCACGCTGGCGGCTGGCTTGGCGGACGCGGTGCAGCACGCCCATGAGCGCGGGGTGATCCACCGGGATCTGAAACCGGCGAACATTCTTTTCGACGATGCCGGGCGGGCCTTCGTGGCTGACTTCGGGCTGGCGAAGTGGACCCAGCGCGACGGCGGCCAGACCGTGAGCCAGGCGGTGCTCGGCACTCCGGCGTTCATGGCACCGGAGGTGGCGCGGGGCGGGGCGGGCGCGGCCACCACCGCTGCGGACGTCTACGGGCTGGGCTCCATTCTTTACCAGCTGGTCTCGGGACGCCCGCCGTTTGCAGGCCCCACGCCTGTGGAGACGGCGAGGCAGGTCGTCGCGGACGTGGTCAAACCACCGCGGGTGCACCGGGCGGGCATTCCGCGTGACCTGGAGGCAGTGGTGCTCAAGGCGCTTTCGTCCGAGCCCGGAAGGCGCTATGCCACCGCTGCTGCGCTGGCGGAAGATCTGCGTGCCTTCGCGGCGGGGCGCCCGGTCGTGGCGCGGCAACCGGGCCCTGCGGGGCGTGCCTGGCTGTGGGCGCGACGGCATCCGCTGCCTGCGGCGCTCGCGGCGGGCATCTTCGGCATCATCATCGTGAGCGGGACCGTCCTGTGGGGCGCGCTCACGCGGGCGAAAGCCGCGCGCGCGGACGCGGAGGACCTTGTGGCCTTCATGGTTCGTGACCTGCCGTCCAAGGTCAGCCACGCGGGCCAGTTGGGGCTGCTCGACAGTGCCTTCGCGGACGTTGCCGCGTATTATGCCCGCCAGGACACGAGTGACCCCGTCGCGCTGGCCCGGAAGGCTGATTTCGAGGCGCAGTGGGTGGGTGTGCTCAAACGGCAGGGCCGCGTCGAGGAGGCCCGCCAGCACGCCGGTCGCGCGGTGAACAGCGCTGCCCTTGCGGCCCGGGCCCGCTCCGCCGGTGCCGGGGCATGGGAGGTGCTGGGAGCAGCCCACCGGCGCCAGGCCGAGCTGGAGATCCTCGACGCGGCCTTTGACGACGCGCAGGCTCATTTGAATGCGGCAAATGAGGCGCTGGAGGAGGGGCTGGCACGCCACCCCGGCGACGCCGCGCTGCTGATGGAAAAGGTGGAGATGCTCAATGAGAAAGCATTCTGGAATCTGAAGCAGAATGATCCGGTCGCGGCGGTCAAGGCCTACACCGAAGCCGGGGAGGTGCTGGCGAGGATCCCAGCCCCCAAGTCGGAAGCCGGGGCGGACCGCCTGGCTCAATTGCGCCTGGCAGCCGGGAGTATGATGGGTGAGGCGCTCATGGCAGCGAAAAAGTATGACGAAGCGACAGCGTGCTTCGCTGACCAGCTCTCCCGGGTGGAGGCGGCGTGTGCCTCCGCACCCGGGAACATCCCGCTACAGGCCAGTCTGAAGGTGTCGTTAAACCACTTGGCTGACTGTCTTTCGCGCCAGCCCAACCGGCCGGTGGAGCGGCTGGTCGAACTGTGGCGGCGCGAGGAGGAGGTCGCAGCGGGTCTGGTCGCGAATGATAAAACCAACCTGCAGTGGCAGGCTGAGTGGGCGCTGGCCGCGCTTGCTCTGGCCAACGGCGCCCGCCTCCAGGGGGACGCCGCAGCGTCCCGCGAGTGGCTGGAAAAAACCGTCGAGCGCCTGGCCCCGGTGCCCGTGGGGGCGCATAACGAAGTTCTGAC
>JANOAS010000172.1:0-1554 GCA_031411255.1 bacterium | reverse complement strand
CTATCCCGCGAGGGCTACCATGCCGTGTGGAAGGGGATGTGCAAGGGAAAGATGCGATCTTGTGAAACAAAGTGCCGGTGCAGGCCTCAAAAGGGGCGCTCTCTCACCGGGTGGCCAGGGGCGGGCCGTTTCTCCGGGCGTGCTGGGAACGGCTGGCAGATCGCGGGGGACAGGCGGAGAGTCGGGCATCGATGGGCGGGCGGCAGGGGAATGGAGGTTTTTGGCAGAATTTCCGTTGCGCGGATGGGGCGGTGAGGATACTCTCGAATTGGGAGTATTCCCAATCGAAGAGTGAACTCAGACACGCCCATTGATTTTTCCAGTCTGGACACGGCTGTGCACGGTCCGGTACGGCTCGGCGTGCTGACGGCCCTGCAGGCGGGAGGGGCGCTGGATTTCACGACACTGAAGCACCGGCTGAACGTGGCGGACGGGGCAATCGGCACGCATCTACAGAAGCTGGAGGCGATCGGCTACATCGTGAGCACGAAGCGATTCCTCGGGAAGCGGCCCAACACGCTTCATGAGCTGACGGAGGCGGGGCGTGCGGCTCTCTTCAACTATTTGGAAACGATGCAGCGGCTCATCGACTCCATGAACCTGACCAAGCCGCAAAACCCCGGGAAATGAACCAAAATCCACCCATGAACCAGATGCAAACCAGCCAGCTGCCGCCCCCTCCACCCGCCCCGGAACCGCCTGCCATGTCCCCGCAGCAGCTTCATGCGGACTTGAACACAATCCGGTCCGTCCTGCACGAAAGCGCGGCGGCGCGGGGGCCCCACCGGACGATCATCGCGGCGGGAAATCTCGTGTGCGCACTGGTGATGCTGATTGCCGTTCCGATAATTCTCATCGCCTGCAGCATCCCGCTTTTCGCCTCCGGCGGGGAGGACGGGACTGGGATCCCTCTGGTTGCTGGCTTCCTCGTCGTGTGCCTGCTCATGCTGCTGGCCTCGCCCTTTCTGCTGGCGGCGTGGGGACTGTACAAAGGCAAGAGCTGGGGCGTGGTGGCTGCCGTGGTGGCCTCTGTTTTTAACCTGATGAACTTCCCCATCGGCACGGCGCTGGCCGGTTACACCTTTTGGGCCATGTACAACAACAAGCTGGCTCCGGATACGCCGGCGGGGAAATCCTGAGCCGGTTTTTGAACCGTGCGGGGGGTGGCAGTGCTCAGCGTGGCCGCGTTCAAATCCTCCCCGCCAGGGCCGGAGGCCGGAGAAAGGGGCGGTGGGGACGGGGCCTTCGCGCCCGTGCCACGCTCCGGGCCCTCGCCCATGGCGGCGATCCCGGCAGGGGCGGGAGGCGGGGACGGGGCGGGGGAGGCGGCGTTCTCCCCGAGTCGCCGAGGGGCGCCCCCTGGGGGAAATGACCGTCACCCCTCGCCGGACCAGGGGTCAGGGGTCGCCGGGCGAGGGGTGACCCCTGGGCGGACGAGGGGTCAGGGGTCGCCGGACGAGGGCTGACCCCAGGGCGGGGGAGTGGTCCGGGTTCTGGGGACGAGGGGGGTGCGGGGGGCGGACGTGTGCTGAGAGAAAAAAGAAAGAGCTTTGC
>JANOAS010000171.1:0-3588 GCA_031411255.1 bacterium | reverse complement strand
GCCGAGTGCGCGGAGCTGGGCCGCATCCTCGCGGAAAAAGTGAACGCCTACCCCGCCCCCGTCACCGTCCTCCTGCCGCTCAGAGGCGTGAGCATCATCAGCGCAGAGGGCCAGCCTTTCCACGACCCCGCTGCCGACGCCGCCCTCTTCGGCGCCATCCGCCAGCACCTCCGCCCCGGCCTCCCCCTCGTGGAGCTGGACTGCACCATCAATGACCCCGCCTTCTCCACCGCCTGCGCCAGCGCCCTGCTCGCCAGCCTGGGGGTGAAATCCTGACACCGGCAGCCCCGGCCTGCCCTGGCGAACTCCGCGTGCCACACCTCCTCCTTCTCCCCGGTCTCGACGGCACCGGACTGCTTTTTCAGCCCTTCCTCGCCGCCTGCCCGGACGGGATTTCTGCGGAAGTCCTTCCCCTGCCCGACGCGCCGCTGGACTACCCCGCGCTCCTCGCCCACTTCCTGCCCCGCCTTTCAGAAAACCAGCCCGTCACCCTCCTCGGCGAGTCCTTTTCCAGCCCCCTCGCCCTGCACCTGGCCGCCGCCCGGCCCGCAGCGGTCCAGGGCGTCATCCTGGCCGGTGGCTTCGTCAGCTCCCCCCTCCCCTGGGCCCCCGCGTGGCTCCCGCGCCTGCTGCCCCAGTCACTCCTCAGGCAGCCGCCACCAGCCCTCCTGGAGGATGCCCTACTCGGCCTGCACCCGCCCCCTGGTTTGCGCGCCCTCCTCCACCGCGCCGCCTCCGGGGTCACTCCCGCCACCCTCATTTCCCGCCTCCGCACCGTCCTGCGCGCGGATGCCCGCGAAAGCCTCCTCGCCTTCCCCGGCCCCGTCCACTGCCTCGCCGGGCGGCACGACACCGTCGTCCCAGCCCGCTGTCTGGCGGAAATCCAGAGCCTCCGCCCGGACGCCACCGCCACCCTGCTGGATGCCCCGCACCTCATCCTCCAGACCCGCCCCGGCGAGGCCTGGGAGGCCGTGGCCCGCTTCCTTCAGAACGCGTAGCTCATTCACATTCGTTTCCAAACGTGGACACTCCCCCATCTCACCTCCATCCCGGAGGGATGGGCCATGAATAGCCGGGGGTCGCCAGACCCCCGGGAAAGCAACCCCAAGGACCCGAACCCCGGAGGGGTTCTCCCATCGAGCGGAGGATCGGGCTACCCCTCCGGGGTAAGTCTCCGATTCACGGATTCCCGGGGGTCGCTGACCCCCGGCTAGTCATGGATCACCCCTCCGGGGTGTAGAGGCAATGTCCACCTTTGAAGACGAACTGGAATCAGCCCGGGATACGGCCCACGCGCATCGATCCCCCGGATTCACCTCCGTGGCCCCGCCCATTAAGGCACTGGCACAACGGCACGGAGCAGAGGCGGGCACCTCCGCCGCAGCCAGTCCCTCCCGGCGGACACCACCAAACTTAAATGCCGGAATGGTTTGGAACAGGAGCAGACGGAGGAAACGGAGCACCAACCCTTAAGGCACGGACATCAGAGTCCAGCCGCCTCATCCGGCAGGTGACGGATGGTAGGGGCGCAACAAGTTCTTTCTCCGTTTCCTCCGTGCCCTCCTGTTAAATCCTCGCCGTTTTTAGGCTAAAACCAGGCCACCCTGCCTACCGGTGCCCCGCCAGGATGAGTTCATCCAGCTTGTTCGCCAGCGCCTGCATCTGCGCCTGGGTCGGCGGGGAGGAGACCACCAGATTCAGCGGGGCCACGCCGTTCGTGCTTGCGCTGCTGTTTGAGAGGGCGCTCGCCAGGGCGTTGGCCACCGCGTCACTCAGCTGCGCCGCGCTCACCTCGCCCGGCACGCCGGTGGGAATGCCGAACTCAAAGTGGACCGTCGTCCCGTCAAAGGTGGAGGTCACCGTCGCCCCGGAAAGTGGGGGCAGGGTCGTCACCCCGTCCACCACGGCGGCGGCAAAGGGCGGGCCCTGCGGACCCGGGTTCCCTTGGGGGCCGGGCGGACCCACCGGGATGCCTGCTATTTCATCGTGGATTCCGGCAAACTGGCTCCTGAGTTCCGCCGCCTCGATGAGACTCCCGTCCACGGGAAGTGTGGGATCATATGCCATAAGATTACCTCCATTTATTGATCGGAATAAAGTGACTGATTCGGGTGGAAAATAAGGAAGAGGCGGCGGGGTGGTGGTGCTGGCTGGGGAAACCCCGGCGGATGGTGTCTCCGCCGGGCTCAGGCCGCCTCCGTCACCGCCTCTTCACGGTCCTTTCCTACGCGGCGCGGCACACCGCCTCGTCGCTCCACGGGCTCTCGGTTTCATTCGGGCCGAGCACCCGCACGCGGAAGGCATATTTCCGGCCGGACACCAGCGCCGTCGCCGTGATCGAGCTGGTGCCGCTCACCTTGAATTGCGTCCACGGTCCGGGCACCTGGCCCTCCACGTGCTCGCGGCATTCCCAGAAGTACACCTTCGCCTTCTTCACCGCAGCGCAGCCCACGTCCGCCTCCCCCTCGTTCTTGCCAGTGGTGGCCACCAGGTTCTGCGGCTGCGGCAGGCTGGTTGTCGGGGCTCCATCTGCCTGAATTTCAAAGGCCGCCATGAGAATGATTTCCGCACTGCCCTTTGAGGCCTTCTGCACCCAGCTCGCACGGGCCGCCAGCAGCAGCTTCAGCTCGGCCTTCTTCGCCTCCTTGGCCGCCCGTTTGGACGCCAGCGCCGCTTCCATCTGCGTGATCTCGTCCAGCAGGTCGCTGTACTCAGCCACCACCGGATCGTAGATCAGAGCCGTCGGGTCCGGCGTGGCGAATTCAGGCTTCCCGATGATCGCGGTCTTGTGCGCGAGAGCGTACGACAGCACTTCAGCGTCGCTTTTAGAATCCAGATCCTGTTTTACCTTGGCCATGGTGTGTTTCCTCGGAGGCGCCGCCGCCTCGTCATAGCGGGCCCCGGAATCAAATCTTGCTGTTCCGTAGGTGGCCATGGGAATAGAGTCGAACGGCTGGTTGGGTAGCCATCAGAGTGGGTGGTTTTATCGGCGGTGATGGCTCAGATAGCCGCCGCATGGTGTAATGATGCCACAACCCTAGATAACTTGGCAAGAGAATTTGCAAAAATATTTTTAGACATCCCCCTGCCAGCCTTCAGGCACCCCGCAGTCACCCTGCCCGCACCCACCGCGCCGCCTCTCCGGCCCGCCTCTTCACCCAGCCTGGCCCGGTCCCGCCGCCGGGTGGCCCCGCCGCCCGGCTCTTCGGGCGGTGTCGGGGCCTTGACCCGCCCCGCCACCCATCCCGCATCGGGCCCGGGTGCGACCCGTCAGGTCCCCACCTGTCACCTCACCCGGCCACCCCAGTCATTCCGCCCAGGGGTCCGGGTCGCCCGGCATGGGGGTCCCTGTCACCCGACAGGGAGGTCCCTGTCGCCCGGCAGGGAGGTCATGCCGCCCGACAGGCACTCCTGTCCACCCCACCGGGACCCCCCGGTCTCCCGGCCGGGAGGTCCCTGACACCCGGCAGGGAGGTCCGGGTCACCCGGCAGGGAGGTCCCTGTCGCCCGACAGGCACTCCTATCCACCCCTCCGGGACCTCCCGGTCGCCCCGTAGGTAGGTTCGGGTCGCCCGGCAGGGAGGTCCC
>JANOAS010000170.1:0-28240 GCA_031411255.1 bacterium | reverse complement strand
GACCGTCGCCGCGCCGATCTGCTGCGGGCGTTTTTGAGAAGGGTCGTTGCCGTTGCCCAATTGGCCGGTGGTGTCACTTCCCCATGCCCCGAGTTTGCCATTCCGATCCACCGCCACGGTGTGCTCCGCTCCGCAAGCCACCGACTGCCAGTCGGCACCCGTGATCGGCACCGGACTTGGTTCTCGAGAATTATTCGATCCTATGAAGTCCCCACCACCCCACCCCCAAAGCCCCTCCGGCACCTTCGGAAGGGTGAAGCTCGGGGGCTGGTTGGGCTGGTTGACGGTGACGGTGAACGTTTGGACGGCGGATTCCGCCACGGGCGAACCATTGTCCACGGCCTTGAGCGAGATGGTGGCCGACCCATTGGCAGTGGCCGCGGGCGTGTAGGTGAGCGTGCCGGCGCCGGAGACTGCCGGACCCGCACCCGGACTGAACAGGGCGGCATTGGTGTTGCCGGTGATGGTGAAGCTCACGATCTGACCGGTTTCCCCGGGACCAGGGCTGATCGCGGTGGCCCAATTGGCCACGGACTGCGCCCCGGCAGAGGCCGCCACGGTCTGGTCCCCGCCTTTGGTGAAGGAGGGCGGGTCGTTCACCGGATTGACGGTGACGGTAAAGGTCCGGGAGAAAGTGTTGTTGGCCGCCTGGCTGTCATTGACCGTCACGGTGATGTCGGCGCTGCCGGAAGCGTTGGCCACAGGCGTGTAGGTGAGCGATCCCGTGGCCGAGGGACTGGTGTAGGCCACGCTGGGGTTCGGAATGAGCGCGGGGACACTGGAAGTGGCGGTCACCGTGAGCGTCTGGGTTTCACCAGGGCCGGCACTGATGCCGGCCAGATTCACTGTCTGCTGCGCGGCGTCCTCATTGATGGCAGCGGGATTCGTAATGGCAGTGAGCGTGGGCGGGTCGTTGACCGGGTTGACATTGACGGTGAAAGTTCGGGAGAAAGTGTTGTTGGCCGCCTGGCTGTCATTAACCGTCACGGTGATGACGGCGCTGCCGGAAGCGTTGGCCACAGGCGTGTAGGTGAGCGATCCCGTGGCCGAGGGGCTGGCGTAAGCCACGGTGGGGTTCGGAATGAGCGCGGGAACACTGGAAGTGGCGGTCACCGTGAGCGCCTGGGTTTCACCAGGGCCGGCACTGATGCCGGTCAGATTCACCGTCTGCTGCGCGGCGTCCTCATTGATGGAAGGGGGATTCGTAATGGCAATGAGCGTGGGCGGGTCGTTGACGGCGGTGACGGCTACCTGCACCTGCACAGCCGTGGCCGAGGCGAGCGCGCCGTCCCATGCTTTGATGGTGAAGGCGTTGATCGGGCCATTTACATTCGCCGCTGGAGTCCAGACGAGGGATTCTCCGGTGCCCAGCAGCGTGGTGCCGGGCGTCACCGGGGTGCCGCCCTTCGTCAGCGTGCCGGTGGAGACTGCCTCAACGCGAAAGGAAAGCGTGGTGCCGGCATCCGCGTCGGCCTCGTTCGCCGCCGCCGCGAGGGTGGCGTAGGAGATGGTGAAGGCAGTGTCCTCCGTCGCGCCGGTCAGCGCGTTGACGGTGGTGAACGTGGGCGCGGTATTCCCTGCCGCCGCCACGCCGGTGTAGATGGCGTCGTAGCCTGCGGCGATGAGTTTGGTGCCGTCGGTGGAGCTGGCGACATCTTGCCATCTGCGGCCGCCCGCGCCGTCCTGCTGTGTCCAGGTATTGGTGGCGGCGGCCCAGGTGCGGACGCGGCTACCCAGGGCCGTCGGCCCGCTCTCGGCGACCACGACCTTGTTCCCGTCCGCGCTGCAGGCGACGGTGGACCACGGGCCGCTGAGCACATTGGTCCATGTGTTTCCCGAGTCGATGGATCGCTGGAGCGGGTGCGATTCCCCCCCGGACAATTTTTCCACGGCGAAGATCGTGGAGCCGGTGTCGGACAAGGCGAGCTTTTGGCAAAGGAACGGCCCTGGATGACCGGCGCCGTTCCTTTCCACCCATGTGGCTCCATTCCCATCAGTGGAGGTGTGAATGCGGCCTCCCGCGTAGTTGGCGGTATAGACACCCCAGTCCGCGGCCGCGAACACACTGCCATTGGCAGAAACGGCCACCGCCCGCCAATTTCGGGTGGCACCTGCCAGTTGCGGTGTCCAGGTCGTGCCGCCATTGATGGAAACATAAAGCCTGGATTCGCTGGCGGTGGTGTTGGTCCACGCGGTGATGAGTTTCAGCCCATCCGAGGAACAGGCCACGGAGTAGCAAATGCCATCGGGCAGGTTGTTGATCTGGGTCCAGTTCGTCCCGCCATTGGTCGAGCGGAACAGTTTGCCCTTCCCCGAAAAGGCTGCGTCGGTGGACGCGGCGACCATCAGGGTGTTGCAGTCCGAGGAACTGGCGAGCGCCACCCAGAACTGGTAGCCCTCCGTAGAGGTCGGAGTGATCCCTGTCCACAACTGGCCGCTGTCAGTGGACCGGATGAGCGCCGGGCTGAGAGGGTCAGGGGCCGCGTCATTGAGAGCGACGAGCGTGGTGCCGCTCGTCGAAATGGCGACGCCGCCAGACCAGACGGCGGACCGGTTATCGCGCTGGGCCCATGTGTAGTTCTGGGCGGAGGCAGAGCCAGCGGCGGCAACCAGCACAGCCGCAGCGAGGAACCGGGCGGAACGGGCGAGCCCTGAAGGAACCAGCCGGGAAAATCCGGTGGGGCGACGGCGGGTGGGAGAGGCGGTGGTTTTCATAAGAATGAGGATATTGGAGCGGGTAAAAATTAGGTTTCGCCTGTTACCAGTCAGGTTCGCGGCGGTTTGTTCCGGAAAATTTCAGATTTTTTTCCTGGGGAGGGGCGGGCCTCCGTCCGCCATGTGGAAATAAACGCGAAGCGCACATCATGGAGGGGGGCGCGCGGGCAGGCGGGGGGACGCGCGGTTTGGAAAGACTGGGAGTGGCGCGCCTCTGGCCGCCATTCGAAATAAACCGCGAAGCGCACTTTATCGAGGGGGAGGCGGGGTTCGCGGGCGGGGGGCGGCCGGGCGGGGGACGTGCGGGTTTAGAAGTGGCTTTCGGCATTCGTTTTGAATGGTGGAGGGATTTAGCCACTGGGAGTGGCGCGCCTCTGGCCGCCATGTGAAAACGACCGCGAAGCGCACTTCATGGGGATACGGCGGGGGCGGCCGGGCGGGGGGCGCGCGGGTTTAGCAGTGGCCTTCGGCATTCGTTTTTGAATGGCGGAGGGAGTTCGCGACTGGGAGTGGCGGGCCTCCGTCCGCCATGTGAAAATGACCGCGAAGCGCACTTTATGGGAGGCGGCGTGGGCGGGCAGGGGGCGCGCGAGTTTAGAAGTGGCCTTCGGCATTCGTTTTTGAATGGCGGCCAGAGGCGCGCCACTCCCAGTGGGGTGCCTCTGGCCGCTATTCGGCAATGGCTGCGAAGCGCACTTCGCGGGGGGAGCGGGCGGGGGGCGCGGCTTTGGAAAGTGGCCTGCGGCGCCAGGAGGACCAAGCGGCACCGCTTTTTCCAGCCGCGGGCGTCACGTGGAAGGTAGAGCAAGCTGGCGGCGGAGGAGGTGGGAGAGGTGGGACAGGTGGGACAGGTGGGACAGGTGGGGGAGGGATTGACGAGTGATGAACAAGGATTGTTGATTTGGGAAGGGGCGTGGGGCGCGGGGAGACTTTCAAAGTCTCCTTCCTTGGGCGGGGCGCGGAGGCTTGGGGCGGTGCGGCTCGGCGGGAGGCTCGCCCCACTTGGTGCAGCGGGGGGGCTGGGGAGCGGACGGGTTAAATTTCCATACGTTTTCGTTATGGTGGGTCCATTTTTGGCCAAAAGTGGGTCATTTTGACGCAGGGAGGGGTCCCTGTCGGTCGACAGGGACCCCCGTGCCGGCCGCACTGGACCCCCATGTCGGCCACTCCGGACTCCCATAATGGCCACTCCGGACCCCCATGACGGCCACTCCGGACCCACATGATGGGCGCTCCGGACCCCCATGCCGGGCGGTCGGGACTCCCTGTCGGGCGACCCGGACCCCCATGCCGGGCGATCCGGACCTCCCTGCCGGGCGACCGGGAGGTCCCGATGGGGCGGACAGGACTACCTGTCGGGCGTTCCGGACCCCCATGCCGGCCGCTCCGGACCTCCATGTCGGGCGATCCGGACCTCCCTGCCGGGCGACCGGGAGGTCCCGATGGGGTGGACAGGACTACCTGTCGGGCGATCCGGACCTCCGTGCAGGGTGACCCGTACCTCCCGGCAAGGGCTCGGGACTCCTTGTCAGGTGACGGGGACCTCCCTTCCGGGTGACCCGGACCTTCCGGTCGGGTGGCAGGGATATTCCTGCCGGGTGACCGGGACGTCCCGGAGAGGGCGCGCACCTCCCGGTCGGGTGACAGGGACCTCCCGGTCAGGCGAAGGGGAGGGCCCGGTCAGGGGTCAGTTTTAATTGTCGTCAGTGCTCAAATTATAGTTGTCGTCGCACAATGGCCGGGTGGAGTGGCGGGAGGAGCCCTGGTGGGTCGCACCCGGGCCCGATGCTGGATGGGTGGCGGGACGGGTGAATGTCTGGCACGCGGTGGAGACGGGGGGCGGAACCGCGGTGCGGTTCCCGGATCTTCACGAGCGACCTGGGGTAGGCCGCCGTTCCGTTGGCCAACCCCAGGCTGGAGGGCGGAACGCCGTTGGCGTTCTCAGAATGCGGGGTGCGCGAAATGTCCGAAACGCCGTTGGCGTCGGGGCCGGACGCGGGGGCGGGGTGTGACTCGGGGTTTTTACGCGGATGACTCTGCGAAGGGCTTCATTTGCCGGCGGTGGCGCGGACGATGAGGGTGCCGGTGGAGCGGGAGGAGAAGCAGTCGCGGTAGTGGGAGAGGAGGTCGGCGCTGGTGTAGCGGCCGGGGGGGAGGGGTTCGCCGGCGAGGATGACTTTGTCGAAGGTGAGGGTCTGGTCGAGCCTGAGCTTGCCGCCTTTTTCCAGAACGAGGAAGCCGCCGGGAGGGGAGGTGAAGTCGTAGTCGAAGTCGAGCCGTGCGCCGGGGCTGAGGGTGAAGCTGGCGGCGCCAAAACTGCCGGGGCCGGCGCCGGTGACGCTGCCGCCTTTGATCCGGAGGTGGCCGGTGTAGCCGGGGCTGGGGGAGTGAAGGGTGAGGGTGGCCTTGTCACTGGGGCTGGTGATTTCCAGTGGGGCGGAGCCGCTGAGGATGCTGTGGAGGATGAGGCAGCGGTCGGCGAGTTCGACGGTGGAGGGGGCGGTGATCGCGAGGGTGCCGTTGAGGTGGGGAGGGTCGTTCTGGGGGCCGGGCCAGCCGCCGTTGCCGAGGCGGCCTCCGTTTAAAATGAGGTGTGCTTTCACGGGGGCGGCCCCCGGGTTTTTCACGACGAGGGTGGCGCCGGGGTCGAGGCGGAGGGAGTTGCCGGGAAATTCGGGGTTCCGGGGGGCGGTGCGGACCATGACGTCGCCTGCGGCAGCGTAGTCAAAGCCGGGGCGGGGCGGCTGGCCGTTCGTCCAGGAGGCGGCGGTGAGCCAGTCGGCGCTGGAGGTGGGGGCGTGGGAGGATTTCAGCTGAATGACGGGGCTCTGGACTGCCGGTGCGGCCGGTGCGGCAGGCGGCGGGGCGGCGGCGGGCGGGATGGCGGCCAGGAGGGAGGCGGGGTCCACGCCGGGGGGGATTTTGGCCTTGCCGGAGTGGTTCAGCGCGACGCCGGCGATGGCGAGCACGGCGGCGCCGGCGGCGATGATCCGCCAGGGCAGGGGCCGTGACGGGGCGGGGGAGGGCGGCAGCGGGGCGCGCAGGAGTGGCTGGGTGGGCGGGGTGTCCGGGGCGGGATGGCGCGCGGCCTTCACGGCGGCGAGGGCGGTGTTAAACGGCTGGCCTTTTTCCACGGCGGCCAGAACGGTGATCGCCTCTGCGGCGTCGGACGGGCGCTCCTCCCGCCGGCGGCGCATGAGCCACTCGACCCAATGGGCGAGGGCCTTTGGGATTTCCGGACGGAGGGCGGGCAGGGGGGACTCCAGATTGTGAGTGAGGTGGCCGTTCATGATGTCGCCCACCGTCTTTCCATCGAAGGGATGCCGCCCGCCGGAGAGCACGTAGAAGAAGAGGCAGCCGAGGGCGTAGAGGTCGGTGCGGGGGTCGAGCGGCTTGTGCTCGAACTGCTCGGGTGCCATGAAGTAGATGGAGCCCTTTAGTGTATTATGCTGGTCCAGCGTCTGGAGCGAGGGCTGGGCGCTGAACTTGGCGAGGCCGAAATCCAGGAGCTTGACGGCAGAGCCGCCGCCGGCCAGCCAGGAAATCATGAGGTTTGACGGCTTGAGATCGCGGTGGAGCAGGCTCTGCGCGTGGGCGGCGGAGAGGCCCTCCAGCGCCTGGCGGGCGACGGGGTAAAAGCCCTCCAGCGGCAGGCCGCGGCGGGCGGTCACGTCGAGGGTCTCGCCATTCACGTGCTCCATGACGATGTAACCGCCTTCGCCATCCACGCCGTAGTCGTAAACGGCGACGACGTTTGGGTGCTGGACGCTGGCCTGGAGGGCGGCCTCCCTGAGGAGTTCCTCCCGGGCGCGCTCCGGGGCCATGCCGCTCAGGCTGAGGACCAGCCTTTTCACCGCGACGACGCGCTCCAGGTTCCGGTCAACGGCGCGGTAGACGGAGCCTTGTCCGCCTTCACCCAGCTTGCCCTTGATCGCGTAGCGTTCGCTCATGCAGGCCGCATGGTGAGAGCGAATGCCGCCGGTGCAAGCGGATTTCCCCTCAGGCTGGTGCCTGATTGACTCAGGCCCCCGGTGCGACTACTCTGGGAATACCCCCCACGCCACATGCCACGTCCCCCCAGCGTTTTGCCTTTCCCCATTTCCGCCGCCGCAGTGCTCGCCCTCGCCGTCCTGACCGGCGGCCTCGCGGCCTCTCCGCTGCCTGCGGGCCCGAGTGACTGGGCGAATGTGCAGGCGGGCTACGGCACGCTGACCACGGCTGCCGGAGCGGGCCTTCTGGACAATGTGGGCGCCTCCACGGCGGTGAATGAGTGGCGTTCGACCTACGAGGGCGGGCTGGCCCGGAGTGCGGAACTCTCCAACCCCCACGTGGCCGGGCAGGACGCGCTGGGGAATCTCTACATCGCGGACAAGGAGGGGGATGCCATCCGCATGGCCCGGCCGGACGGCACCATCGTGACCGTGGCGGGAAACACGGGCACGGCCTCTTCCGGCACGGGCGGCACGCAGCTCGGGCCCGGCACCTCCGCCACAGACAAGACGATCGTCAAACCAAACGGGCTTTTCGTTTTTCCGGACGGCACGATCTATTTCATGGAGACGGAGCGCGTGGTGAGCGGCAGCCGGAAAAACCGGATCATCAAGCGCACGCCGGCCGGAGTTTTCACCGTGGTGGTCAGTGATGCCACGACGACGGACGGCGGACGCGGGCTGCTGGTGTCCCCGGACCAGCAGACGATCTATTTCTGCGACACGGACCAGGTCCGCCGCTGGCGCGCCTCCTCGGGAAACATCAGCACGCTGCCAAACCCGCCCGGCGGCGCCTTCAAGGAGCTGGGCTACCTGGCCTTTGACCCGGCCGGGCTGGTCGTGGCCACGGACCGGGGCACGCTCGTGACACCGGCCACCGGGGATGACTACAGGACGGGCAGCCGCGTCTGGCGCTACAACGGCACGGCGTGGACGGCCATCGCAGGCAACGGCGCGGCAGGAACGCCGGACATCATCGAGGCCACCTCCGCGCTGAATGTTCCGCTCGACGGGGCGCGGGGCATCGCCTTTTTGCCCAATGGCGGCTACTTTCTGGCCACGCACGAGGGCGGGGACATCCTGCACGTGGACACCGCCGGGACCATGCGCACGTTCATCCGCGGGCGCGGGGAGAAGAACCTCTGGCTGGGCGAGGGGCAGGAGCCGCCGCTGGTGGCCACGGAGTACCTGAGCGAGCCTCGCTCCATCGTCATCGCGCCGAACTGGGACCTGCTCATCACCTGCGACGACACGGGCTACGTGCGCCGGGTGAAAAACGTCTGCCCTGTGCCAAAGATCGAGATGATCAGCTGCACCTGCACGGCGGCCCAGTGCCGGTTCACCTGGGCCAGCCAGAGCGGACGCCCCTACATCGTGGAAAAAAGCACCGACCTGGCCGTGTGGCAGGTCCTGGGGGTGAGGACCGCCGCCGGGGCGAGTACGGAATACGTCGATTCGCTTGCAAGCGGGCTTCCCCACGCTTTCTATCGCGTCTCACCGCCGCGATAAGGCGGCACCGCTGAATGGATGACGCCATGCTACGCCCGGTCCGGGACTTGCAGCGCTGGACGCTGCCCTCCCACGGACTGAAGATCGAGACCATCGACGCACACTGCGGCGGTGAGCCTCTGCGTCTGGTCATCGGCGGATTTCCCGCGCCACCCGGCCGCACCATGGTCGAGCGCCGCCGCTACGCGGCTGCGGAGCTGGACCACCTGCGAAAAGCCCTCATCCTGGAGCCGCGGGGCCACGCCCATCAATACGGATGCCTGCTCACTCCGCCGGAGCGCGGGGGCTCGCACTTCGGCACCCTCTTTTTCGATGCCAGCGGCTGGGGCACGCTGTGCGGGCACGGCGTCATCGCGCTGGCCACCATCGTCGTGGAGGCGGGGCTCGTCGCCATGTCCGGCCCGGAGACGCGGATCAAACTGGACACCCCGGCGGGCCTCGTCCGCGCCTTTGCCAGTGTGGAGGACGACCGGGTGCGCGGCGTGTTTTTTGAAAACGTCCCCGCCTTTGTCCTCGCCCTGGATGTCCGCATCGACGTGCCCGGTCTCGGCGTGGTGGAGTGCGACATCGCTTTTGGCGGCGTCTTCTACGCCTTTGTCAGCGCCGCCAGCTTCGGCCTGGCCGGCACCGTCGGGGACGCTCCAGCCCTGCGGGAAAAAGGGATCGCCATCAAGCGCGCGCTGGAAGCCACCCGCCCTTTTCCCCACCCGCTGGAGCCCGACCTCGGCTTCCTTGGCGGCGTGATTTTTTACGACGAGCCACCGCGTCGCCGCGCCGCCACCTTCACCGCGGACACCCGCCACGTCTGCGTCTTTGCCGAGGGGGAGATCGACCGCAGCCCCGCCGGTGCCGGAGTCAGCGCCCGCCTCGCCATCCTTCACGCACGGGGCGGGATCGCACCGGGGGATTCCATCAAAGTGGAAAGCCTCCTCGGCACCCACTTCGGCGGAAAAATCGTCGCCGAAACCACCTTTGGCCCCCACGCCGCCGTCTGCACGGAAATCGAGGCCACCGCCTTCATCACGGGGCGGAACACCCTTTTTATCGATCCCGAAGACCCGTTGCGTGAGGGCTTTGTCGTGGGTGTGTAGGCGGGGCAGGCTCCAGGATCACTGGTCGCGGATCCTGTCCGATTTTTTCCAGAACGCCCGCCCTGTCGGCGTTTCGTGATCCACCTGAAGCCAGAGTTCGCGGGCGATGGAGGCATTGGCCAGCAAATCGGCTGGAGGGCATTTTTTCCACTCGGTGTAGTGGTGGGCGCAGTTGGCCCGGGCCCGCTTGAGCCACCTTTCCTCGCCCGTCCAGCGGTAGAGTTCGAAGTCCGCCTCTACCATGAGGTGGGCCCACTTCACTGCATCGCGGTAGGCGCCGTTCCCCTGGTCCAGCAGTCCTTCGGCTGCAGTGGCGATCCGTTTTGCCTCGTCCAGATACCGGGCCTCGCCGGTGCAGGCATGCAGAGTGATGAACGCCCGCTGCATGAGGGCGGCATTGTAGGTGAGCTGGTCGTTGTTCAGCTGTCCTGTGGTGACGTTCAGGTGGTCGGCATAGAGCCCGTTCGGTGCGCGCAGCTTCTTCTCCGTCCAATCCACGATTTTGCGCCCCATTTCGACACGGTTTGCGGCGGTTTTCGCGGTGAATTTCGAAAGACGGAAGCAGCCCACGGCAGCCGGAGCATTCACGCAAGTGTTCTTGGCGTCGTCCTTGTGCTTTGAATGCCACCAGATGCCGCCGCCCGCCGCGTCGTCCCACCCGCTCAGCACGAAATCCAGCGTCTCCTCCGCTCGTTTCAGGTAGCGGGCGTCGCCGGTCAGTTCGCGGGCTTCCAGAAAAGTCAGGCCCATCCACGCATTGTCGTCGTAGTATTTGTCCGTGCCGTGACCGCGGGTGGGGGCGGGCTCGTAGCCGGGCGGGGTGGATTTCGCATCCCAGTAGCCGTCGAGCGCGGTGAAAAACTGGCCCAGGACCGGCCTCCACTCCGCCTCATGCCGCGATCCCGCCACGAGGGCGGAAAACATGACCCCGGAACCCCAAACATAGTCGGGTTCCGCCGTGCCGGTGTCCCTGGCATACAGATGTGTCTTCGGGTTAAAGAACGTTTTCTGAATGTGCTGCGTCACCTCGGAAGCACGGGTCAGGCTTTCAGAGGCGGGTGGCTGCTGCTGGGCAGGACCGGGCATCCCGGTCAGCAGCAGCGAGAGAAAGGCGAGCGGAAGCAGACGAAAGACAGGCATGGGCAAGGCTGGCAATTGCGGCGAGGTAGCAGGACTTTGCAAGCGCGCGATGCGCCCCGTTTCTGGACGCTGGAGAGGGACTTTTTGAAAGAAGCGCGGCCCGGCCTGCGTTAACATGGCAGGCGGCAGGCCTCGGTCATCGGAACCGGGCGCCGCCACGCGAACCACCAACTCAAAATCAACCCATGTCTGACACACCCTCTCCCGTTTCCTCCCGCCCCGCGCGCGGTTTTAATTTCCTGCCGCTCGGAGCGCTGGCCCTCGCGGGCGCCCTCGTCTGGTCCACCAGCATCGCGACGACTGCGTGGCGCACGGTTCGGTCGCCAAAGAAGGACAACATCCGGGTCACCGGATCGGCGAAGAAGCGGATTGTTTCAGATTTAATCCAGTGGGAGGCGGGGATCGAGGCGCGGGCGGCAGACCGGACGGCGTCCTACCGGGCGCTGAGTGAGGCACGGGACAAGACGATGGCCTTTCTGGCTGCGCAGGGGATCAAGCCGGAGGAGATCAAACCGCAGTCGACCACGGTGCGGGAGGAATTTGAGACGGTGGTGGAGCACAATGTGCTGCCGGGAACCACGGCGGCAGTGCGCTCGGAGAAGAAGGTGTCGAAGGGCTTTGTCTCCCACAGTTCCATCCTGGTGCGTTCATCCGAGGTGGACAAGGTGGAGAAGGCGTCACGCGAGGTGACGTCGCTGCTGGAGCAGGGAGTGTCGGTGAATTCCGAGGCTCCCCGCTATTTCTACACGAAGCTGGGCGAGCTGAAGATCGAGATGCTGGCAGCCGCCGGCAAGGACGCCCGGGCCCGGGCGGAAACGATCCTGGAATCTGCGGGCAATGCCTCCGTGGGCAAGCTGGTGGTCGCCGACATGGGGATCATCAACATCAACCCGGCCAACTCGACCAGCACGTCAGAGTCGGGCAACAACGACACGACCGCACTGGAGAAGGACATCATCACGATCGTCCATGCGGAGTTTGAGGTGAAGTAGGGGCTGCCGCTTTTGATGGTGAATTAATATGGGTTGCGTCACAATTTATCGCGAAAGGGCAGGTGCTCCAGCCGCGGTGGAATAGGGGCTCCAGGAGAAGGTGCATCAGTTGTGCTACTGAAAACCACTGGGGTGGGGCGTGAGAATCCGATTGCGGAAGTGAGGATGGCCGCATTAAGTGTCCAAGCCAAGACTGACACGCCATGAAGCTCACCACTGTCCCTTTTCGCCGTCGCTTGATTGCACCGGCTTTGATTGTCGGCCTCGCTGTGCTCGCCGCCATGCCCGCCCGCGCTGCGACCGGTGACCTGGTCGCCATTTGCTACAACTCTGACGGCACTGACGACTTCGCCATTATGGCGCTTGCCAACATTCCTGGAGGCACGCGCTATTTCATTTCCGACAATGGCTGGAGCACCAACCTGGGCACCCTGGTGCAGGAAGGGGGCTCACCATCGCCCAATGGACAGATCCAGTTCGACGTGGCGGCAGGCGGCATTCCGATGGGCACGGTCATCAAGTTTGACCAGAGCGGCACGAACGTGGTGCTGACGAATCCCGCGCTGGGCACACTGACGATGGTGGCGCGGTTTCCGGTTTCTCCGGCGGTGTCGGGGAAACTGTCATTCGGTTCCGTTGGGGACCAGATCATGATCTACCAGACTGCGGGCAACACGGTCGGAGGAGCCGTTACGATGGTTTCGGCCTTCGGTGGTTCGCCTTACCAGAATCTTGCGCCTGCAGCTCCAGATGTGGTCATGACCCTGGTGAACGGCTGGCAGGTGGGCCCGGTGCCCCAGAACAGCCAGTCGGCGGCTACGTCCGAGAGCAACGCACCCGGCGGGCTGGTGGTCTATACCGGCTCCAATGCCTCCACGGCGACGGCTTTTGGGCTTGCCGGGTTTGCGGTTGGCGGGCTGACCGGGCAGGACAACTACAGATACAACGGCCCCTACGGTCTGGCGGACAAGACAGCCTACCTCACGGCGATCAACAACCCGGCCAACTGGGTGGCCAATGACACTGTTCCTTACGACCTCACCTCCGTGGGGCCTGGACCCGGCGCGGCTGAGATCAATCTCGCAGGCAATGCCAGCAACATCGCGGACGGCAGCACCACGCCTCTGGCAGGGGATCACACACTGTTTGGCTCGGCCACGGTCACCGGCGGCACGCTGACGCGCACGTTCACGATTCAGAACGTGGGCACGGCCAACCTGACGATTCCCGCTGGAGCGATCACATTCTCAGGGACAAATGCGGCTGAGTTTACCGCGTCAGGCATCACGCTGCCGGCGGTCGTCGCTCCGGCGGGCAGCACGACGTTTGTGGTCACTTTTGATCCGGCAGGGACGGGATTTCGCACGGCGACCGTCAACATCGTCAACGACGACAGCAACGAAAATCCCTACAACTTTAACGTGCAGGGTTATGGATTTAACTACACGGCACCCGCAGGTGCGGCGCCGCCCTTCCGCTGGTCATCTGCGGTGCAGAATACGAATGTGGGGGCCACGCGAGCGGTCGGCAGCACCACCAGCGGGGACATCATCGCCGCCACCAAGATCAACTCTGGCACGGCAGGCAACATCCGCGTCACGCGCCATGCCGGCCAGACGGGAGCCGTGAGTTGGACGCGCGACCTCGACAGCGGGAACTCTGACGATGTGAACGACATGGTGGTGGATCCGGCGACGGGCGACGCCTACATCGCCGCGCGCGCTTCAGTGGCGTCGAACCTGAACTGGTTTGTCCACAAGGTGAACGGAAACGGAACAACGGGCTGGACTTACACATTCGATGGTGCGACCGCCGGTCTGGATGAATGCCTGGCCATAGCCCGGGCCAGCGATGGAAACATCGTCGTCGCCGGCATGACCTCCACGGCAACAGGCAATCTCGCGCGGGTCGCCAGGCTCAACGCTGGCACAGGCGCGGAAATGAACGCCTACACTAACGCGACCAACTTCAGCCAGTTCAGCGCGATCGCGACCGACGGCTCCGGCAACTGCTTTGCCACGGGTTTCATCAATGATCCTGCCAACGCCAACGGCCTGACCGTGAAACTGAACAGCACACTCGGCCAGGTGTGGGTCCAGACTTTCGACGGTGCAGCGCTCTTTGATCAATTTGCTAATGTCACAGTCCTCCCATCGGGCGATTGCGCGGTCGGTGGCACGACCCGCACTACCGCATCCAATTCGGACGCCATCGTGATTCGCTACGCTGCGGCGGCTCCGGGCACCGAAGTCTGGCGGCGCGTGATTGCGGGAACCGCAACTGGCAGCGATTCGCTGAACAACCTCGTCGTCGACGCCAGCGGCGACCTCTACGCTGCGGGTTCCATGGCGAACACGAGCAGCACCGACCGCGATGCTTACGTCAGGAAAATCACAGGGGCTGGCGCGCTGGCTTGGACCGGCACCAGACTGGGCACGGCTGCTGACAGCTCCGATCGTTTTCAAAATGTGCGGGTTTCCGGTGCTGCCGTCTACGCCGTGGGTTCGTTCGACAACGCGAACCGCAACATTCTCGCCTCCCGATTCAACTCATCCACCGGCGCGGAGGAGTGGACGTTCAATTTCAACGGCAGCGGCAATGGTGCTGACGACGTATACTCCGGCAAGAATGTGATGGCTTTGCTCGGAACCAACGCCCTGGCAATCGGCGGTGAAACGTTCGACACAAGCGGAAACACCTACGGCATCGTGCTGAAGCATGCGCCCGTCGTGCTGCCGACAGTGACGGCCAACACGGCCAATCTCCCTGCCAATGCCGCGAGCATTTTGATCAACGGCACGGGCTTCGATTCCGTCCCGGCCAATAACACCGTGGCCTTCAACGGTGCGATCTCGGGCGCCGGAACGGTCACGGCCTCCACCGGCACGCAACTCACGGTGACCATGAACAATCCCACGGCTGGAATCTTGCGCGCCACTGTCGCCAACCTGGATGGCAACAGCGGAGCATCCACCCAGGTGGCCACGATCACTCCCGTCGTGACCGCCAACACTGCCAACCTCCCCAGCAACGCATCGACTCTCATCATCAGCGGTTTTGGCTTTGCCACCACGCCGGCGAACAACATCATCGTCTTTAATAACGGAGCCGCCGGCACCGTCACCGCAGCCACAACCACGTCACTGACGGTGGCCCTGACGAGCAGCCCGAACGCTGCCGGGAGCCTTACGGCTGTCGTCACCTCCAACACAATCAGCAGCGGCACCGCCGTGCAAGTGGCCACCGTATCGCTGGTCTCTGCGCTCTCCATGTGGCGCACGCTGCACGGTCTGGCGGCCAACGGCACACAGGACTACGCCAACCCATCCAATGACGGTGTGCCAAATCTGGTCAAGTATGCCTTCAACACGGCACCCGCCGCCGGCGATCTGATGCGAGTGAACGTCAGCACCATGACCGCAGCGGGCACCTCGGGACTGCCGCTCATTCAGCGAAATGGCGCGGGGCAGCTGGCTTTCACCTACCTGCGCAGAAAAGCGGCGACCCTGCCCGATGTCGAGTACGTTCCGGAAATCTCCACCGATCTTTCGGCATGGTCCTCCGCAACGCTGACTGGTGGCAGCACCACTTCCATCAACGCCACCTGGGAGCGTGTGACTGGCACCGCCCCGGCAGGCGGCACTCGGCAATACGGACGAGTGCAGATCTGCCGCCCGGGGTATCAGAATGACTTCAGTACCCTGCCCGCTGCCAGTCTCCGAGGAACCGCGACGTGGATAAATCAGTCGCTGCGACTGACCGAGGCCGCGAACGGCCAGCTCGGCGCCGCCGTGCTGGACGGAGTCGCCGTTTGCCAGGGACAGACAGGTTTCGATGCGCTGTTCACGGTCGCCATGGGGCCTACTGCAACTGGCACCCCGGCCGACGGCATCAGCTTCACCGTGGGGGACACCGGCACCCTCCCTTGGGGTGAGGACGGCTCCGCTACTGCCCACAGCCTCACCATTTCCCTGGATACTTATGAAAACGGCATTGGCCAGTCCGCAGCCACCGGCATCCGCATCAATGTGAATGGGACGATGGTCGCCTACAACGCGACCAATCCCTACACGAATGGCTCGACCGTTCCGGTGGAAGTCCACTACACCGCCGCCACTGGAGTCACGGTGCTCTTTAACGGGGCCACCATCTTCAGCAACACCGCGGTGCCCGCGTTTTCCCTCCGGGGTGGGGATCGCTACGGGTTCGGCGCACGCACCGGCGGCCTGAACGAGGTAAACGTCGTGGACAACGTCGTAATCAGCCCCCGCTGAGCCGGACGACGGATGGAAGCTGGCGAAGCGGCGGGGCTGAACGCCGGGCCTGCCGCTGTCGCAGCACTTCCAGCCGCTGGTCAACGATGGGCGTGCTTCTGATCACCCGCCCGGGCGCGGCTGGTGTTTCAGCTTGAAAAAAGCAACTAGAGCGGCGGCCAGCAAAAGCAGTCCGCCCGCCAGCCACGACCAGAGCCGGAAGCCGGTCGCCGACTCTCCGGTGGCGATCTGGAGTGCGGAAAGGTCCGGCAGGAGTTCGAACACGAGTTCGGCCTGCGAGTGATTTTCATTCCGGATGAGTTTGTGGATTTTCAGATCGCGGGATTCCGGTTCTGCGGCGTGAATGTGGAAGGTGGAGTCCGCCGGGAGGTGGGAGTTCGCCAGGACGAGCCGGTGTTCGCCGGGGGACAACGGTCCGTGGAATGCGGTGAAGACGAGTTGATGGGGCACGATTCCGGCGCTGAACTCGGCGAGGTCGGGAAAGTCATCGTCAGTCAGTTTCACCGCGAGCGGGCTGCCGTCGAGGGTCAGAGTGAGCCTCGCCCTGATGACTTCCGCGGCGGCGCTGGACTCCTGCACTGAAATCTTCCCATCCCTGTCTCCGTCCATGGACTGGATGATTTTTGCGGCCAGTTCCGGGCCGGGGCGCTCGTCGAGGATGATTTCGACCTTCCCGGGGTGGATGCGAATGATGGCCGACTGGCTCAGCTTTGCCGGCAGTTGCGCCCCCGCAGGCGCCATGAGCAGGACGGACAGGGAGAGGGCGGTGATCGGATTTCTCATGAGGCTGGTACGTGAAAAATGTGGGAGCCGGATGGCTGCTGACCGCCGGGAGGAACCGGGGGGGCGGGCTGGATTTGGATTTGAATCCGAATGGAGGCACCTGCCCCGCGAGCACTGGGGGTGCGGGGGGGGGAGCGGGAAGCTCGCGGGGCAGGCGGGAAGCCGGAGGATTAACAGCGGACTTCCAAATCAAAAATGAAAGCCGGCGATGAGGCGGGTCTGGACGTCGGGCTCGTCGGCAATGCCGGTCGTTTGAAACAATACGGCGGCGGTCGCAAAAAAGTTGCCGAAACGCACGCTGGCATTGGGACCGGCGTAGACGGCGTGCTGGCCGGCGCTTTTCCAGCCTTCGAACTCGACTTCGTGTACGACCTCCACGCCGACGAGGAAATTCGGCGAAAGCTGATAGCTGAGGCCGAGGGTGTTGGCCCACTCACCGACCTGCTCGGAGTAGTCGTCCCCCTCCCATTCGGCTTCGATCACGGCGTTGTATGCGATGGTGAAGGGACCGAAGTTTTTCTGGAGGAGAAGTTTGCCTTCGAGGGCGAAGATTTCTTCACCGAGCTTGACCTCGCCGTAGAGGGCGCTGCCGATGGCGTCTGTGGTGGGGTTGGTGAGGTTCCAGATGACTTCCAGCCCGGCATTTTTCCAGTCGGTCTCGGTGTCGCCACCGGAGGCGCGGGTGAGCGACCAGTCGGAGAGGTAGAGGCCGAGCTGGACGTGGTCGGTGAGGGCGAACTCCAGTTCGGTGCGGAAGTCGAATTTGTCGGAATCGTCGCCTGCCTTCCACGTGACCCACTGTTCCAGCTCGATGGTGCCTTTCGCCGAGGTGGTGGTCTCGTAGGAGTAGACGAAGCGGCGCTCGGAGGCCGTGGCGGTGCCCGGCACCAGGCTCAGGGCGCTGGTGGCGATGAGGGTGGAAACAAGAAGGCGTGTTGCTTTGATGGCTGATTTCATGGTGTGTTGTTTGTGGTTTGACTGCTGCTGATGGGAATCATTAGCAAAAAAGTGTCATGGTTTTGCCGAATTTTGGCTTTGGCGGTTTCAGTCGTAGTCCTCATTGAGGGCGCGGAGGAAATCGGCCAAGGGAGCGAGGTCGCCGGGGGTGAGGGAAATCTTGGCGATTTCGGGATCGGCGTTTCGGAGCTGTCCGGCGCGGGCGAGATCCGAGGCCTCGACGTAGAAATCGAGGACGGCGGAAAGGGTGGGCTGGGAGCCGTTGTGGAGATAGGGGGCGGAATGGCCGAGATCGCGGAGGCCGGGAGTCTTGAAAAGGCCGATGGTGAGGGGGAGGAGCCGGGAGTCTGATTGATTTCCCAGAGCGCCGCGCAGATGGGTGTGCAGGGAGGTCTGGACGTCCGGCACGGCGGGATTGGCAAAGACGTTCCAGAGGCCGAGGTCAGTGAATCCGGGTTTAGCCGGCGAGGCTGGCGAGAGGTATTTCCCGGTCCCTGTGGGGTAAAGCCCGGATGGCGGAAGGTATTGGGCGGGTTGGGCGGTGCGCTCGGCGAGGGCCGGGATGGCGAGGGAGGCGAAGGAGCCTGCGCTGTGGATGCCGTCATATTCAAGCTGGGCGGCCCCGGTGTTGTGGAAGGAGAAGTTGGTAAAGGCGGGAGCTGAGTGGCAGGCGACGCAGTTGCCGAGGTGTCCGCCGCCGGGAGGGGCGGTGTCGGGAATGGCGAGGAAGGTTTTCAGGCCGGCGAGTTCGCTGGGGCCAAAGCGGAAATCCTGGCTGTGCTGCTGGAAGGAGCCGTCGGCTGGAGTGATGAAGGCGGGGCTGGCCAGGCTGCCGATGAGGGTTCGGAGCCGGACGGAGTAGCGGCCATCCGACTCACCCGGCGAGGGCTGGCGGGGAAGGGCGTTCTTTTGCAGAAAGGCGTCGTAGGGCGAGCCGCTGAAGGCGCCGTCTGCGTCCCGCTGAAACTCGAGCTGCTGAAGGTAGGCGGTGACGAGCCGTGCAATGGCAGCGAGGATCTCCGAATCGCTGGCGGTGTCCGGGTTGAGGCGAAACTCAGCGGGCAGGCGGAGGGAAACGGGGAGGGTGGTGTCGGTGCCGGTAAGGACCTTTTTGTAAGGGCCGCCGCCGCTCTGCGCGAGGGGACCGGAGCCGTCGTCCTCGCGGACGACGCGTGCAATGTGGGCAACGGCGGTTGACCTTTCACCCGGGAGCCAGCCGAAATTCCGGCCGGTGAAGGTCGCTTCGATGAGGGACGGGGCGTCGGGAAATTCGCCGTCGAGGTGGAAGAAAAACTGGCCGTGACGGGGAAGGCTGGCGTTGACGAGGGCGGGCGAGTTGCGCGCGGTGGTCTGGAGGCCGTCGCCGCGATCCGGAACGGGGCTGCGCGGGGCGAAGTCGGCGTAGGTTCTGTTGCCCAGAGTGTCATGGTGCTCATCGACCAGGTGGCAGGCGCGGCAGTTCATGGACTGGCCCGCGAACGGACCGGGCTGCGGGGGGCCGAGGGTGATGGTTTGGGCGAGGGCTGGATCGCCGGAGACGAGCGGGGCGTTCACGTCGCCCGTGGAGTGAGCCTGAAAAAACTGGGCGAAGCGGGTTTCCAGGAAAAGCCGCTCACCCAGGGCTACGGCCGCGGGATCGGCCTCTGACTCGCCGGGGGCGGGGGGACGAATCCGGAAGAAGCGCAGGCGGGAATCCGGGGTGACATCGGCCTCGAAGGCACCGGAGGGATCGGTGCGCCGGGTGTCGAAGTTCAGCCACGACCGGAGATCGGGGCTGGACTCGATCCCGTAGAGGAAGTCGGGGGCTCCGCTGACCCGCAGACGGAGGGCCAGTCCGACTGGAGCCAGAGTGACGGAGGGGAGGTCGGTCGCGGAAGACTCTCCCGCCAGAAAGCGGGCGCCAAGAACGACTGCCAGCACGAAGGTCGTGCTGAAGCGGGCAGTCGTGCGGGATCGGGAAGGCGGCATGAAAGGTAGTCGTTGATGAGTTGCGGCGTAATGGGACGCAGTCGCAATAGCGGACTATGAAAGAGAGGTTGTGGGTGATGTCAACTGCTTTTGGGAATCATTCGCAATAAAGCTCCGCATTTTCTCACAAGGCGGAGCGGGGAGCAGGCAACTCAATCGTGGCGGGCGGCACCCGGCGGCAGGCGGAGCCAGACGACGATGCCGGCGACGATGATGGCGAGTCCAAGGAAGATTTGCGACGAGTCGAAGTGGAGTTTGGAAGCGCCAAAAATGAAGAGGGCGGCACCGATCATGCCGAGGTTGTCGGCGAAGTTTTGGACGGCGATGGTTTTGCCGAGCTTGGTGTTGTCGGACTCGGCCTGAAGGGCGGCATTGAGGGGGATGAGGAAAAGGCCCGCAGCGATGCCCACGGCGATGAGCATGCCAATGACCATAGGCAGAAAATAAATGCCGAATTGTGTCCAGGCGCCAGTGCGCCAGAGTGCCGCAATTTCTCCGAAGTGTTGGGGGTCGACCGTGTATATGACGGCAATGAGGCCAGCCAAGAGGAATCCGTAGCGGCGGGTCCATGTGAGATCACCCACGAGGTGGAGACGGCCGGCGAGGAGGCTGCCGATCATGACGCCGACGCTGAGCCAGAGGCCGAGCAGGGCGATCTGGGTGTTGTTGTCAAGCTTGAGAACGTGCAGGCCCCAAGGCTGGAAATTGATCTTCATGGCAGCGCCGCACACCCAGAAGAGGGTGGTGCCGCAGAGGACACGGAAAAGCCGGGGCTGGTGGAGCAGATCCCGCAGGTGGCTGGTGAAGGCGCCAAGGCTTGACTTGAACTGCACCTCCGGGTGGGCCTCTGTGCGGGTCATGAGGAGGTTGAGCGCGGTGGAGCCGAGGTAGATGCCCGCGAGGATGAGGTAGCAGGGGAGGACGGGCAGTCTGTCGACGATTACCGAGCCGGCGATGGCACCGGTAAGAATGGCCAAAAGCGTCAAAAGCTCCACCATGCCGTTGGCCTTCACCAGCTGACGAGTGGGAAGGAGTTCCGGAAGGATGCCGTATTTGGCCGGACCGTAGAGGCAGCCGCCGATGCCGACAATAAAGTAGCCCGGGGCCTGCCAGGCGTAGCCCCCCCAGACGCTAATCATGCAGATGAGGGTGCCGGTGAGCTTGAGCAGGTTTCCCGTGCGCAGGCCGGTGGTCTTGGCGTGGCGGTCATTGAAGTAGCCGGCCACCGGAGCGAGCAGAATGTAGGCGGCGAAAAAGAGGCCGCTGTAGAAGCTGGACTTGCTGGTGAGCGCCTCCTCGGTCAGTTCCCCTTTGTGCATGAGGATCGTCAGCTGACCAACGATGACGGCAAGGATCGCATTGTCCCCGAAGGCACTCAGGAACTGGCTGATGAGGAGGAGCGGATAATTTCGAGCGGCGGGCACGGTTGATGGATTGAGGTTCCGCGAAAGGCGGCTATGGTCGGGCCGGGATTTAGCCCGCTTCAGCATGAATAGCAAACAACCAGTTTCACTCGTCACCGGCGGCGCCGGTTTTCTCGGATCGCACCTCACAGACCGCCTTTTGAAGGAGGGACACAGGGTCATCGGCATGGACAACCTTATTACGGGAAATGTGGCAAATCTGGAGCACCTGGCGGGGCGGGCTGATTACAAGTTCATCAAGCAGGACGTGACGAACTACCTCTTCCTGCCGGACCACATCGACTACGTGTTCCACTTTGCCTCCCCGGCCAGCCCGATCGACTACCTTGAGCACCCGATCCCGACGCTGAAGGTGGGTTCGCTGGGCACGCACAATGCGCTAGGGCTCGCCCATGCGAAGGGGGCAAAGTTTCTCCTGGCCTCCACCAGCGAGTGCTACGGGGACCCGCTCATTCACCCGCAGCGGGAGGACTACTGGGGAAATGTGAACCCGGTGGGGCCGCGTGGCTGCTATGACGAGGCGAAGCGCTTTGCCGAGGCAATGACGATGGCCTACCACCGCTACCACGGAGTGGATACGAAGATTGTACGCATCTTTAATACGTACGGACCGAGAATGCGCCTGCGCGACGGGCGCGTGGTGCCGAATTTCATCGCCCAGGCGCTGACGGGGCAGCCGATTCCCATTCATGGCGACGGTTCGCAGACGCGTTCGTTTTGTTTCATGGACGACCTGATTGAAGGCATCTACCGCCTGTCCCAGTCCACCGGGCAGCATGAGCCGGTGAACATCGGGAATCCGCAGGAGATGACGATCAAGACATTTGCCGAGGAAATCATCCGCCTGACGGGATCGAAATCGGGCATCGAATACCACGCCCTACCGGTGGACGACCCAAAGGTGCGCAAACCGGACATCGGTCTGGCGAAGCGTCTGCTCGGCTGGGAGCCGAAGGTTTCGTTTGAGGACGGGATCAACCGGACGGTGGACTTTTTCCGGGGGAGGGTGGAGGGCTGATCTGGAAGTTTTTTTATTAATTTTTACGAAATGTCCGGAATTCTAAAATAATTTTGCGAAAATGGGGAACCATGATGACCAAAACAGAATTTCGACTGAACGGAGAGTCCGGGTACAAGACCCGGCACCTGCATGTGCGTGCTGACCGGCTGGTTTTGATGACCGGAGACGACGGGGTGCAATCAGTGGAGGCCGAGGGGAACGTCTGGGTCGAATTGTATGATGCCCTGGGCAAAAGGAAGTGCGCCGGGGTGGCGGAGGAGGCGAGCTACCGTCCTGTGGATGGCGAGGTGACGCTGATGGGCTGGCCGCGGCTGATTCACGCGAACGGAGCGGACGAGGCTCCGGCTGTGCCTTTCGCGCCGATGATTTTAAAAGTGGGCAATGACCGGGTGCCCGTCCGGCAGGAGTGTGACCGCGTCGCGACCCGGGGGCGCACTCTGGTGTCGCCGAGGCTGGGGCTGACGCTGGCTGCGGTGTGAGGCTGGGGAATTTTCCCCCACATCGCCGCTGGCACTGGGGGAAAAGGCATTTACTTTCTGCCCCCCATGAACAAACAGCTGCACGCCGCGAACCCGGCTCCCTTGGTGCACAACCAGCAGGAGGCGATCAAGGAACTTTTTGACCGTTACGTGGTGCCGAGCTACGGGCGGTTTGACCTCGCGCTGGTGCGCGGGTCGGGCAGCCATGTCTGGGATGTGGCGGGCAAGCGGTACCTGGACCTGGGCGGCGGGATCGCGGTGTGCTCGCTGGGCCATGCGAATGCGGAGGTGACGAAGGCGCTGGTCGAGCAGTCGACAAAGCTGGTGCATGTGTCCAACCTTTACTACCAGGAGCCCCAGGGCCGGCTGGCAGAGGCGCTGGTGGGGCATCTGGCTCCGGGGAAGGTGTTTTTCGCCAACAGCGGCGCGGAGGCCAACGAGGGCCTTTACAAGCTGGCGCGGAAGGTGGGGCATGATGCGGGCCGGTACGAGGTGATCACGGCGCACAATTCCTTTCACGGACGGACGCTGGCGGGCATCGCGGCCACCGGGCAGGAAAAGGTGAAGAAGGGTTTTGAGCCGATGGTGGACGGGTTCAAGCACGTGCCGTTCAATGATCTGGCGGCGGTGGAGGCGGCCATCGGGCCAAAAACTGCGGCGGTCTTGATCGAGGGCATCCAGGGCGAGGGCGGGATCACGCCGGCGACTCCAGAATTTCTGCTCGGGCTGCGGGCGCTGTGCGACAAGCACGGCATCCTGCTGATGATGGACGCGGTGCAGTGCGGGCACTTCCGGACGGGGCGGTTTCAAAGTTTCCAGCGCATCCTGGAAGGGGTGCCGGGCGGGGAGGCGTTCGTGCCGGATGCGGTGTCGATGGCCAAGTCGCTGGGTGGCGGGTTCCCCATCGGGGCCTTCTGGGTGCGGGACAAATATGCCGACCAGCTGGGGCCGGGGACGCACGGCACGACCTATGGCGGCACGCCGCTGGGGTGTGCGGTGGCGCTGAAAATCCTGGAAGTCATCGAGCGCGATGGGCTGGCGGACAACGCGCGGGCGCGGGGCGTGCAGCTGCGGGCCGGGCTTGACGCGCTGGCGGCGGAGTTTCCGCACGTGGTGAAAAATGTGCGCGGGCTGGGGCTGATGCTCGGGTTTGAGCTGGCGGAAAAAGAATCCCTGCCGGTGCTGGCGGGCGGGGCTCAACCGGCGTCGCTCCAGCTGGTGAACCGTCTGCACGCGGCGGGGCTGCTGACCATCCCGAGCGGCAACCAGGTGGTGCGTCTGCTCCCGGCGCTGAATTTAACCGAAGCGGATGCGGCAGAAGGTCTGGCCATCCTGCGGCGGGTGGTGCGGGAAATTGCGTAAAATCAAGCCGTCGCAGCCTGCCAGAGAGCGCACAGCAGCAGCTGCTTCATGCGGCTCCGGGGGACCTTCACCGGGGCCAGCATGGCGGCGGGTGTGACGAGGGCGAGGGTCTCGCGGGCGAGGAGGAGCGGGAGAAAAATGGCGAAGCGGGAGCGCAGGCCGTGGACGGATTCGGCGTATTTCTGCCCGCAATCGAGGTGGGCGCGGCAGGTTTCGATCCACGGCTGGGCGGCGGTCCAGAGCGTGTCCGGAGTGGCCGGGCCGTCTAAAGGCAGGTAGATGCGGCCGAGGGCGAGGTCCTTTGGGACGTCTCGGAGGATGTTGATGAGCTGGAGGCCGCGTCCGAAGCGGGAACCCAGTGCGATCATTTCCTCCTCGCTCCGGTCGGAGAAATGTGGGAGGAGCTGGAAGCAGAGGCGGGTCCAAAATTCACCGACGCAGCCGGCGACCTGCCAGGTGTAGTGGTCGAGTTCCGCAGCGGAGGTAATGCGGGTGCGGGTGAGATCCTCGCGCTGGCCCTGGATGATTGGGGCGAGCACTTCGCGGATGAGGGATTGCACGGCAGGCCTGGTGGCGTGAAACCAGGCGAAGCAGCGGGGCAGCTGGTCGAGCAGGCAGCTCTCGCCGGGATGCTCGACGGCCAAGCCGGAAACGGGCAGGGGAGGGGCCCCGGGATTTTCGAGGCAGTCGTGGAACCCGAGCAGAAGGGATTCGCGTTCAGCCACCGGGGCGCTGGAGGAGTCGGCTATTGTGTCCGAGGCGCGGGCGAGCAGGTAGGCCAGTGAAAGCGGCCCGCGCACCGGACGCGGGAGGACGCGGAGGCTGAGGTAAAACGAGCGGGAAACCGAGGCGAGGAGGCCGCGGCCGAGTTCTTCGGTGAAGGCCCCGGGCGGGTTCACGCGGCGGGATCGGGGTCTGGTTTGATCCCGGCAGCCTCGGCGTAGGCGTCCTCCAGGGCGGCCACCTGCCGCTCCAGTCCGAAGTTTTCCCGGACGGAGACCGACGCCTGACGGGAGAACGCGGCCAGAGTTTCCGGCGAGGAAAGCAGGGCAATGATGGCCCGGGCAAGCTGCTGCGGGCTGCGCTCCGGGACAAGGTAACCGTCAGACCCGTGCGTGACGGCCTCCGGGATCCCGCCGTGGGTGGTTGCGATGACGGGGAGCCCTGCGGCCATGGCTTCGAGCATGGAATTCGGGATGCCTTCCTGGTCACCGGCGTGGGTCAGCTCGCTCGGGTGGAGGAAGACGTGGGAGTAGCGGTAGGTGTCCAGCAGGTCCTTCTGGTTCATCCAGCCGGGCAGTACGACGTGGTCGCCAAGCCCCTTGGTGGAAATGGCTTCGCGCAGTTTTTTTTCGTCCGGCCCCACGCCGCAGATGATGAACTTGAGCTTCGGGAATTTCTCCAGGACAAGGGGCAGGGCCTCGAGGGTGGTAAAGAGGCCTTTCTTGTGGATAAGCCGGCAGGCCTGGACGAGGCGCCATTCGTCATCCCGCGGGGCGGTGCGCTCCAGAAACTCGATGCGGTCCAGCGGGATGGGCGTGCGGTTGAGGCGCAGTTTTTCCGGCGGGCAGCCGAGGTCGCGCAGGCGCTCCAGCAGGGAGTGGCTGCGGGCAAGGACGAGTTTTGCGCAGGCAAAAACCTCGCGCAGCTGGTCGGCGTAGCCTTCCCGGTCAATGAATTTCACCACATCCACCCCGTGGAAGGAAACGAGGAACGGCCCGCCCCAGACCTTGAGCATGGGCAGGTATTTCACCGCCTTGTGGCCGTAGTAGACGTGGACTAGGGCGGGTTTGTGCTTATGGAGCAGGTCGACCAGGTTGTAGGGGTAAAAGGGCGGCGGCTGCTTGCCGATGGGCTTCGGCGGGGGCCACACTTTCTTGATGTGCTTCCAGTAGAAGCGCAGGAGGAAGTTGCCCGGAATGCGGGTGCGCTCCTGCTTGGTCATCTTGATGACCGAATCAAAGGGAAACATCTCCGCGTTCTCCACCGTCTCCGTGAAAACGGCGTTGCGGAAGCGGCGCAGGTTGGCGATCTGCCGGTAGAGACTCTGCATCTCCGGCTTGAGGTAGGTGCCGCACAGGCTGACAACGAGCGGGCGCGGGTCTGGTTCTGGAGAGGCGGGCGGCATGAAGAACGGCGGGAGGGAGGGGCGGTCTTCATTTGCCTGAAGGCGGGGCAAAATGCAAGCGGGCAGCGGGAGAGATTGCTCCCGGCGGGAAAAGTGAGGAGCGGGCATTTGAAAAAGGAAAACTCCAGACTGGCAAGCGGCGCTGGTTTGGCTAGGATGTCCGACTCAAGATGGGTACCGAGTTGACGATATTGTTCCTTTTAATGGTGGCGAACGGGCTGTTCGCGATGACGGAGATTGCCGTGGTGTCGGCGAAGAGGGGCCGTCTGAGGGCCATGGCGGATGAAGGGGACTCGCGAGCCCGGGCAGCGCTGGCTCTGGCGGAGTCTCCGGGGCGTTTCCTCTCGACCGTGCAGGTGGGGATCACGGTGGTGGGAACGCTGGCCGGGGTTTTCAGTGGAGCCTCGCTGGCGGCGGGACTTGAGGGCTGGCTCGTCGCGACAGGGCCGGGATTTTTCGCCACACACGCCCACGGGACGGCGCTGGGGCTGGTGGTGGTGCTGATTTCCTGGCTGCAGCTGGTGGTGGGAGAACTGGTGCCGAAGCGGGTGGCGCTGGCTCATCCAGAGACGATCGCCTGCTTTTCTGCGCGGCCGATGGGCATCATTTCGCGTGTGGTCGGGCCGCTGGTGAGCCTGCTGGGGTACTCGACGGACGGGATTCTGAGGCTATTCGGCATCAAGGAGGAGGGGGGATCAAAAGTGACGGAGGAGGAGGTGGCCGGGCTGATGCAGGAAGGGCTGGAAGCCGGTGTTTTCAAGGAGGCTGAGGCGGAGATGGTGGAGAGCGTGCTGGAGCTGGACACGCTGCCGGTGAAGGAAATCATGACGCCGCGGCCGAAGATCATCTTCATCAGCAAGGATGAGGGCCATGAGTCCGTCTGGCACAAGATCGTGGCGACGGGGCATTCCCATTTTCCGGTTTTTGAGGGAAACCGTGACGCGATTATCGGCATCATTTCGGTGAAATCCATCTACGCCAACCTGGCCGCCGGGGCCTCGGCGAAGGTGGCGGACCTGACCACGCCGCCTCTCATTGTACCTGAATCCCAGACGGTGATGCAGCTTCTGGAAGTCTTCAAAAAAGTGCGCAAGCCGGTGGCGCTGGTGGCGGATGAATACGGGAGCGTGTCCGGCCTGGTGACGCTGCATGACGTGCTGCAGGCGGTGGTGGGCGACGTGGCCTCCCAGCACCAGCGGCTGAGGCCGGAGATGCGGGAAAGGGAGGACGGGTCGTGGCTGATCGACGGGCTCTACGACGTGACCGAGCTGGAGGAAAAGCTGGAGGGAGCCACCTTTCCCGATGAGGCGGGGCATGACTACCAGACTCTGGCAGGGTTTGTCGTCTCCCACCTTTCCCGGGTGCCGGCGGAGGCGGAGTACTTCGAGTGGTCGGGCTACCGGTTTGAGATCGTGGACATGGACCGCCACCGTGTGGACAAGGTGCTTGTCACGAAAATTTGACCCAGGCGCATCCGCCGCTACTCTCGCAGCGTAATTCGGGACCTACCCCCCGACACTGCTACTCCAACCACACATCCCCAGAACCATGGCCCACACACTACCCGCCCTCCCGTACGCCGAAGACGCTCTCGAGCCGCACATCGACGCACGCACGATGAACATCCACCACACGAAGCACCACAATGCTTACGTGACCAACGTGAACAACGCCCTGGCCGGCCATGCCGACTTGGAGGCGCTGTCCATTGACGATCTCTGCCGCAGCCTGGACAAGGTGCCGGAAGGCATCCGCGGTGCCGTGCGCAACAATGGCGGTGGACACTACAACCACAGCCTTTTCTGGACGCTGATCGGTCCCGGCAAGGGCGGCCAGCCCTCAGGTGCCCTAGCCGACGCGATCAACGCGGCCTTTGGCTCGTTGGACAACTTCAAGGCCGAGTTTGCCAAGGCCGCCACCACCCGTTTCGGCTCCGGCTGGGCCTGGCTGGTGAAAAAGGATGGCAAGCTTGCCATCACTTCCACGCCCAATCAGGACAACCCCCTCATGGACAGCAGCGGCACTCCGCTGCTCGCCCTGGACGTGTGGGAGCACGCCTACTACCTCAATTACCAGAACCGCCGCCCCGACTACATCGCCGCCTTCTGGAATGTGGTGAACTGGGACGCCGTGGCAGCGCGCTTCGCAGCCTGAACCGGGCTTCGGAGTTTCGTTTCGAGAAAACAGGCTGCGGATACCCCGCAGCCTGTTTGCATGGCGGCTGACACGTCATGACCTGCGATGCGCCGCCCGGTCATGCGACCCGGTCGTAAGCGTCACCCCCAGCCCCATGCGAATCGCGTTGACCTCGGACTCTGGACTGGGGTGGAGCCTGTGTGGGATGCGCCACAGCTCTGGCCTATGCTGCCTTGGTTGCGGGGGCGGTGGCGGCTTTTTGCCGGGCGGCC
>JANOAS010000169.1:0-4559 GCA_031411255.1 bacterium | reverse complement strand
GTCAGCCACATTATTCAGCCATTCCGGCTGGTCCCCTTTTGCGTTGGGGAAATACTCGTCGTGTTTCATTTTCGTCGCCTTTCTTTTTGTGTTGTTTGTGTTTGTGCCCGCAGAACCAGAAGGCCCCCAAAAGGCCCCCGTTTTCCACCGGGATTGATTCCAAAAAGCCATTTAGCCGACCCTCCCTTGTTTCGCCCCCGCCACGCCACGCCAAGCCCCGCCGCCGAAAATCCTGGCGGTCCCGCTGGAAAAGTTAGCGGCCCCGCTGGAAAAGTTAGCGGCCCCGCTGGAAAGTTCAGCGGCCCCGCTGGAAAGTTCAGCGGCCCCGCTGGAAAAGTTGGCGGCCCCGCTGGAAAAGTTGGCGGCCCCGCTGGAAAAGTTAGCGGCCCCGCTGGAAAAGTTGGCGGCCCCGCTGGAAAAGTCAGCGGCCCCGCTGGAAAGTTCAGCGGCCCCGCTGGAAAAGTTGGCGGCCCCGCCGGGAAAAGCACCCTTCCCCCTGTTTTTCAGCCCCTTGCCCCGGAACAGGCCACCATCCCCGTTCAAAACCCGCTCGCGCCCGCCAGGAAAACCGCCCGTTCCACGGAAAAGTTCCACACCCCCGCCCGCCAGCCAAGCCGCCCCGTTCGCACCCCCGGCGACCGCCGCCCGCCGCCTGACGAGCGCCCTCACCTCGCCGAGTCCTCCCGCCGGTTTCCCGGCTCCCACCTCCGCGCTCCGGTGCGTCCGGGGCAAAACCCGCGCGCCGTCCGCAGTGGGACGGGAGTGACTCCAGAGAGTGCCGGTGGCTTTCATGTCCCTACTGACTCACACCCCGCCGCCCCGCGCACCGCAAATATATTTGCCCCTCACCACGGCCGCAAAGCCACCAGCCTGTCCACCCACCTCGCCAGGCGCCAGTGCGGAAAACCCATCGCCCGGCAGAGCGCCGCCACCGTGCCCCAGACCGGCTGGTGGTGCCCCGCCTCCACCTGGCCCACCAGCTGCCGCGTCACCCCCGCCACCAGGGCCAGTGCCTCCTGCGGCAGCCCCGCCGCCTTGCGCAATCGTTTGATCCCCACCGCCAGCAGCAGATCCTTTCCAGCCATCCCCTTCCCCGGCTTCAGCGCCCCCAGCTCCGCCTCCGTCACCTCCGGCCCCAGGGCCAGTTCCATCGCCCGCACCGCCGCCGCCTCCGCGCATTCCCCCTCCTCCGCCTCCTCACGGGCAGTTCCCTTCCGGACCTCCGGCTGTCGCTTTCGACGTGGCATCGCTACAAGAATGTTTTTTCCCCACCCCCGCTCCGAACGCAGGGGAGTCCCCTCTTCCTGGACAATTTCCAGATACGCCGCGTTCAGAGAAATTTTTCAGCCCGGGCGGAAAAAACCTGCCCGCCCCCCGCCTTGCCCCCACCGGTCAGGTAAAAAAGCGAGCCCCGGGCTGACAGGGACTGCAAGGCAAGCTCCCGGCCGCCTCTCATCCCAAGCCCGAGGCTCAAGCCGCCCTTCGCCCCGCCCGGCCTGCGGGTCAAGCGGGGTCAATCCCCACCTCCGGCACCTGCGGGGGTCCTGCCGTGGTTTTCGGCAGGCGCTTCAGCCGGGTCACTTCAGGAAACCTCCGAAAAACCTTGCCGGGGAGGCAGGCGGCGTCGAGTCTGGAATGCTCCGCCACTTCCCGTGGGGGGCCTGCCCTCCGGTTTTCCCCGTTCCCATGACCCGATACGATGGCTTCTTTCGCGAAACGTTGACGCGCTTTCCCCGGGCGTGCCAGCGTCAAAACCCCTCGCGCCCCGGTTTGAGCTTTGGAGGGAGTGGCAATTGAGAAGGCCTGGTGAAGCAGGGCTGCATTCAAGGCCGAACCGGGGAGACCGCGCCCTGCGGATGCCTGCAGGAGGCATTCGGCAGGCTGCGGGCTCAGGCCCGCGGATTCCGGGACCCGCGGACGACTCCGGGGCCGTCCCACCCGCCAGCGGGGAGACCGCACCGCCGCCCAGCCCCGTCGTCTCTCTCCCGGCCCCCCAGCCGCCAGAGGATCAATCCTGAAAATCAGGGCACTTCATCAAGACCGGGAGCCGGAACCTGAGCGGCGGCCCCTTGCTGGCTGACACGCCAGCCCACTGCGGCTTTTTGGGAGCACTGACATCCCGCCAGTTGTCCCGTTTTCTCAAAGCGGCTCCTGCCCAGCGTCCAGGGTCGCTCCGCGAAACAGAGGATGGCCGGCGTGCCGCCCCCGAGCACTCCACCCCGGAGCAGGCAGGATCATTTCGGGCAGAATGATTCAACCCCAGCCCAAAAATCCTCCTCCACGCTCTCCAGCACTTCCCAAATCAACAATCCTTGCTCATCACTCGTCAATCCCTCCCCCGGCAGCCTGCCCCCCGCCTCCCTCCCCCGCTCTTTCCGCTTCCCTTCCGCCCATCCCTGTGCAACCTCCCCGCCAGCCATGACGCCCCTCCAGACCATCCTCGCCCGCTACCGCTCGGACTCCCACACAGAGCGCGAGAAGGGCTCCTATTTCGAGGAACTCATCCGCACCTTCTTCCGCTACGAGGCCGCCTACGCCGACCTCTATTCCCAGGTCTGGCTCTATGCCGACTGGGCCCGCGAGGTCGGCTCCCCCCAGTTCGGCTTCACCGGGCGCGATACCGGCATCGACCTCGTCGCCCTCACCGCCGGCACCGGCGAGTACCACGCCATCCAGTGCAAATGCTACGCCCCGGACTACCGCGTCCGGAAGGCCGACATCGACAGCTTCTTCACCGCCTCCGGGCAAAAGCCCTTCACCCAGCGCATCATCGTCACCACCACCAGCGACTGGAGCGAAAACGCCGAAAACTCCCTCGCCAGCCAGCAGCCCCCTGTTTACAAGATCGACCTCCTCGACCTGGAGAATTCCCAGATCGACTGGGCCAAATACCAGCCCTCCGCCCCGCCCGTCCTCAGAAAAAAGAAGGAACTCCGCCCCCACCAGGAGAGCGCCCGGGTCAAGGTGGCCCTTGGGTTCCAGGAGTCCGACCGGGGGAAGCTCATCATGGCCTGCGGCACGGGCAAGACCTTCACCTCCCTCAAGATCGCCGAGGAGACCGCCGGAAAGGGGAAACTCGTCCTCTTCCTCGTCCCCAGCCTGAATCTCCTCTCCCAGACCCTCAGCGAGTGGACCCAGGAGAGCGCCACTCCCCTCCACAGCTTCGCCGTCTGTTCGGATGCCGAGGTGGGAAAAAAACGCGACGCGAGCGACGAGGACATCGTCCAGACCTTCGCCCACGAGCTGCGCTACCCCGCCACCACGGATGCAGCCCGCCTCGCCTACGAGGTGGCCAAGCGCCACGACGCCCACCACATGAGCGTCATCTTCTCCACCTACCATTCCCTGGACGTTCTCAGCCGCGCCCAGCGGAAGCATGGCCTGCCGGAGATCGACCTCGTCATCTGCGACGAGGCCCACCGCACCACCGGCGCCACCTTCGATACGGATGAAAAGGAGAGCAACTTCGTCCGCGTCCATGACAATGCCTTCCTCAAGGCCGCCCGGCGCCTCTACATGACCGCCACCCCGCGCATCTACGGGAATCTCGCCAAGGCCCAGGCCGAGAAGGAAAACATCGCCCTCTGCTCCATGGATGACGAGAGCCTTTACGGAAAGCAGTTCCACGTCATCACCTTCTCCGAGGCTGTCGACCTGAAACTCCTCACGGATTACAAGGTGCTCGTCCTCGCCATCAGCGAGGACCATGTCAATCAGCGCCTCCAGTCCCTGCTCAAGGACGAGAACAACCAGCTCAAAGTGGACGACGCCGCCCGCATCATCGGCTGCTGGAAGGCCCTCAGCAAGCAGGGGCTCCACGACGACCTCGGCTTCGATCCCCACCCCATGCGCCGCGCCGTCGCCTTCTGCCAGGTCATCGAGCGCCAGAAGGGCGGAAAAACCCACAAGGTCAGCTCCAAGCAGATCGCCGCCATGTTCAAGGACGTTGTCGATGCCTACCAGGCCCAGGAGGACAGCGACACCGACCTCCTCTGCGAGGCCGCCCACGTGGACGGCACCATGAATGCCGCGCAAAAGGAGGAAAAACTTTCCTGGCTGAAGGCCGAGCCCCCGGCCAACACCTGCCGCATCCTCAGCAATGTCCGCTGCCTTTCCGAGGGCGTGGACGTGCCCGCCCTGGATGCCGTCCTCTTCCTCACCCCGCGGAATTCCCAGGTGGACGTTGTTCAGTCCGTGGGCCGCGTCATGCGCATCGCCCCGGGGAAAAAGCTCGGCTACGTCATCCTTCCCGTCGTCATCCCCGCCGGTGTGGAGCCGCACGATGCCCTGAATGACAACAAAGTTTACAAGGTCGTCTGGGATGTCCTCCAGGCCCTCCGTTCCCACGACGACCGGTTCGACGCCTTTGTGAACAAGCTCGACCTCATCGGCCGGGACCCGCGCAAAATGGAGGTCATCTCCATTAGACATCTTGCATGAATAGCGATTGTGTTAATATCAGAAAAACAGCGACTTGGCCACCTCGTTGCGGCAGGCGCGCCGGTGATTGTAGAGAGACGCTGCCACCAGCATGACATGGTCGTGGAAACCCTCCTTGC
>JANOAS010000168.1:0-2507 GCA_031411255.1 bacterium | reverse complement strand
GGCAACGAGTGGGAGGTCCGGCCACGGCAGAGGCACTCATATGGCCAATACAGTCATACCAGGCGTCATGCACTGGCCCTAAAAATGAGGCAAAACGGTGCTTTTCGGTGCAACGCTGCGTAAATCCTTTTCTGGAGTGTTTTGGGTCGAAAGCAATGTCATGCAACGCCGTGAAAAAATGCTCAAAAGATTGATTATAAATTACAAAGCGCTCCTTCTAATTTTACAATTGAGCTATCGGCGCAGTTGTTGGGAATGGGGAAAACGGCCAGGCGAACCATTGGTGCGGTGGTCACTATGCATGCATCGGCGGTGGCGGCAAGCGAACCTTGGCATTTGCTCGATCGCGCGCGGTGATGAATCGGGAGCAACGAGTTCTCTGAAAGAACCGCAGTTCTGCGGAGGTAAAAGGGCTTCATGATGGTTCTTCGGAAATTTGGGGCGGGCCTTTTTCGGGGGCGCGCGGTTCGGTGTGTGGTGCTGCTTGGGATGCTGGGGTTTGGCTCGGCATGCCAGGTGGCGACGTCGCGGCTGATCAAACCGGAGCGGCGCGTGGTGGCGGCGGTTTACCAGACAATGATGGATGACGCAGCGGCGCAGGGGCTGGAGATCCGGCGGGTGACGTCGCGGGCGGCGGACGGGGTGCACCTGGCCTGCCTGGTGGTGACGCGGCGGGCGGGGAGCCAGCCGCCGCCGGCGGAGGTGAGGGACTTCCTGGGCGCACTGCCAGCGGAACTGCGGGGCGCGGCTCCGGGATCGCGCGGAACGGTGATGCTGCTTCATGGATTCAAAAACCGGAAGGAGCAGTGGCTGCCCATGGCGCGGGAGCTGGCGTGGGCTGGATTCACCTGCGTGCTGGCTGACAGCCGGGCGCATGGTGAGAGTGACGGCACGTACGCCACCTTTGGCTACAAGGAGGCGCGGGATACGCGGGTGATCTGGCAGGAGGTGAAAAAATCCGTCGGCCTGCCGAATGCGGAGCTGAGTCTGGTGGGCTACAGCATGGGCGGCGCGGTGGCGCTGGAGGCTCTGGATGTGCTGCCGGAGGTGAAACGGGTGGTGACTCTGGCGACTTTCGACCGGCTGGACCGCGTGATGTGGGACCAGGCGGCCCCCCGTTTCCACTGGCTGACGCGGCCTGCGCTGAGCGCGGTGTGCCTGTCTGCGCAAGTCCGCACAGGGATGAACCCGAAGGAAATCCGGCCCTGTGACTGCGCGGCCCGGCACACGGCGCCGCTGCTCATCATCCACGGGGCGGAGGACCGTTTCGTGCACCCGCAGGCGTCGGAGGTGCTGGAGAAATCCGCCAAGGGGCCGTGCCGGCGGATACTGGTGCCGGGGAAGAACCACTGGTCCCTTTTTTACGACAAGAACCCGCGCCTTCATGCCGGGATGGCCGGATTTCTCGCAGGGGGGATACGGGATTGACCCCGGGCGGGATGTCCGTGTAGAACGTGGCTGAACACAGCCAACCCACCCCCTGCATGAAGCGTCTTTCCTTTCTCCTCCTTTCCCTGCTCCTGGTGCTGCCTGCCGCGCCGGTGCGGGCGCAGCTGACTCTGGCCCGGGAGCAAAACTGGCTCGTCATCCAGGGGCCGCAGCTGCCGAAGGGGGAAATCCGGATCAACTACCTGGAGGCCTACTGCCGCCCCGGATCGACGACGGCGGACTGGCACGACACGACCATCGGCCACACCACGGAGCTGGTCTCCCTGAGCGAGGACCGGAAGACGATGAAGCTGCGCTGCCACGTGAAGGACGGGGTGGTGGTGGACCACGTGATCACGGCCGCGGCGGACGAGGTGGCCTTCGCCATCACGGCGCAGAACCCGACGGCGCAGGACTCCCAGGTGCACTGGGCCCAGCCGTGCATCCGGCTGGGGGACTTCACGGGATACAAGAACGACGGAAAGGACATCGACGACTACCTGCCGAAGTGCTTCCTTTTTCTGGACGGAAAGCTGGTGCGGATGAACGAGATCAAACCCTGGGAAAAACTGGCGCGCTACACGCCCGGCCAGGTCTGGTGCCCGAAGGACGTGCTTCGCAGTGATGTGAACCCTCGCCCGCTCAGTCCGCTGGTGCCGTCGAACGGCCTGATCGGCTGCTTCAGCGGGGATGAGAAACTGATGTTCGCCGTGGCCTTTGCGCCGCACCAGGAACTCTTCCAGGGCGTGGCCCGGTGCCTGCACTCGGACTTCCGCATCGGCGGGCTGAAGGCGGGCGAGAAAAAGGAGATCAAGGGGCGGATCTACATCGTACCGAACGACGCAACGGCACTGCTGGCGCGGTATGGGAAGGATTTCCCGGCGGCTGTGGGTCAGTAAGTGGGTGATGGCGAGGTGGACTGCTGGGTGGGAGGCGTGGGGGGAGGGGGAGTGACGATTGATGAACAAGGATTTTTGAGTTGAGAAGTCTTGGGGCACGACGTGGTTCGACTTTCCAATGTTGAGTGCGGGCACCCTGCGCCCGCCTCGGTTCGGTCCTTCCCAGATCAACAATCCTTG
>JANOAS010000167.1:0-11525 GCA_031411255.1 bacterium | reverse complement strand
TCCTTGGTGTAATACACCGTGACTGGCAGGCCGGACTTTACCGTCTTGATCGAGACGGGCGCGCCGGTTTCATCAACGTAGGTGGTGGTGGTGCTGTAGCTGTAGCTGAGCGGTTCAGGAGAGGCCTCCGTGCGAATCAGGAGGCGGTCGCCGCCGAATTCAGTGATGGTGCCGACGGAGTTGGTGGTGGTTGTGGTTTTAACATCCTGCGCGTGCAGATATTGAGTGGTGAGGCCTGCCGCGAGCAGGATGGCTCCGAGTGATGTGGTCATTGGGTTCTTCATCCTGCAACAGTAGGCGACACGCGCCGCTATGAATATGGGGTGCAACCCCCGCCCCGGATTATTCCCGCGAAAACGGAGAAAATCTGCGACCTGGTTGCGTCAAATTATTTTTTTGCATGTTATGGGCCCGTAACGCCATCTACGGCCTGACCAATGACTGCGGAGTCCGCCGTTCACCCCGGGCGGCCCGGGGGCCGGAGTCCGGCACAAACCACCGCGCGGGGCCATTCGCGCGACAGGCGTTCGCTGCCGCCTCACTGCGAGTAGCAAATGCCATTTACGTAGTTTTTTGTGTTCAATACCCAACACCGTTGACCTGGGTATGGGAAAAAGTCTTTTGCCCATGTCCAGGCGGCGGTTTCCCAGGTCCAAAGGGTGTCTGCCCAAGGGAACCCGTGTCCGTCTCCCCCCTGCCGGGTTTTTCGGCTGCTGGGTGGCCGGATTGCCCGGCGGCAGGCCGGCTCGTCCAGAAATTCTGGAAGCTGGACGGCGGCGGGAGAAACGTGTAAAAAAATGCCATGAAACATGCGTCCCCCGCTTTTCTCCTCGTCCTGCTGCTGTCCCGGGCCCTGGCCGGTCCGCTGACGGTGGACATCAAGAATCCTTCCTTCGAGGAGCAGAAGACGACGCTGAATGGCGACGGGGACGGGCTTCCGATTGGCTCGGACCCGGGGGACTACACGGCGGGTGTAGTGCCACAGTGGACGGCGGCCAGCGCGGGGCTTTTTAATCCGGACGCGCCTCTGAATTTCGCGCCGGACAGCACGCTGGTCGTCTATCTGGACAACGGCGGGGTGGTGAGCCAGCCGCTCGTCTTTCCCGGCGGGGCGCCGGTGACGGCCTCTGCGGGGGCGCAGCTGACGGTGACGCTGATGGCCCGGCCGAGGACCACGCCAGGCACGAGCAGCATGGTCTTCGACGCCCGAGTGGCCGGGGTGAGCGTGGCGGCAGCGGCGGCCTCGTACACACTGGCGGCGAATGCCACGGGCTACACGCCGGTCTCCGCCACGATCACGCTGAAGGACGCTCCGGGGCTGGGTGCGGCGAACGGACAGCAGATCTCGCTGGTCATTTCCAGCAGCGGCACGCAGGCCAACATCGACCTGGTGGGAGCGAGCATTGTCTATCCGCCAGCCATCAATGCACTCGCCGCCTCGCCCTCGCCCGCGGCACCGGGGCAGCCGGTCACCATTTCCTGGAGCGTGGCGAATGCCGTGACTCTGGATTTCAACGGCACCGCAGTGACCGGGCTCACCTCCACCGTGATCACCGCGCCCGCCGTGCCGCAGAGCTACACGCTGACGGCCACAAATGCGGACGGGGTCTCCACGCGGAAGGTGCTGGTGGACGTGCTGCCCGCAGCGCTGCCGGCACCGGTGGTGCGCCTGAGCGAGGTGATGACAGAAAACCTGACCAGCCTGACGGACGAGGACGGTACGCACCAGGACTGGATCGAACTCCGGAACCCGGGGAGCGCCGCCGTGGACCTCACCGGCTGGCACCTGACGGACGACGCCGGGCTTCCGCTCAAGTGGACCTTTCCCGCCACCAGCCTGCCTGCGGGCGGTTACCTGGTCGTCTTCGCCTCCGGGAAAAACCGCGCCACGTCTCCGCTGCACACGAATTTCAAGCTCGACAACGACGGAGAGTTTCTGGCGCTGACGAATGCCTCCGGCACGGTGGTGGACACCCTGCGCGTGCCCGCACTGACCGCTGACAAGAGCTACGGACGCGGCACCGGACCGACGCGGGACCTGGTGACGCTCTCACCTGCCAATGCCACCATGAAGTGGAAGGTGCCCGCCGCCGCCGTGAGCGACGACTGGCGCGGCGGGGCGGCCTTTGACGACAGTGCCTGGACCGGCGGCCAGTGGGATCTGGGTTTCAATGCGACCACGACCACGGCCTACAACATCGCAGCAGGAACGGTGGGGACGCAGAGCTACGCCGGATCGCTCGGCATGGACTTCGATGTGCTGAGACCGGTGCAGGTGACGGAGCTGGGCTGCTTTGACAGCGGTTCGAACGGACTGAGCCGCACCATCACCGTGGTGCTGTGGTCCCGGAACCAGAACGGAACCCCGTCCAGCACGGCGGACGACATTCAGGGGGCGGTGCTGGCGAGCGAGGTCTTCACCACGGCGGCTCCGGGCACTCTGGTGGGGGGGCAGCGCTTCAAGACGCTGGCCTCGCCCGTCACCCTGGCGGCGGGCAGCTACACCATCCTCGCCTACAACTACGCCTCTGGAGAGCCCAACGGAAACAGTGCGGCCTTCAACACCGGCACGAACACCGGCGCCGGCGCTCTCCAGTTTGTCGGCGCCTCGCGCTACGGCGTGACCGCGCCGCCCTCCTCGCCCGCCGCCTCCTGGCCTGGCAGCCCGGACGGTGGCCCCGCCGCCCGCTACGGGTCGGGCACGTTCCGGTTTCGCGAGCCGACCGCCTTTGCCACAAATGCGGAATCCGCCATGTACAATGTGAACGCCACCGTCCTGACGCGCACTGCCTTCACCGTGGCTCCGGGCCAGGTGCCGCAGTGCCCGGCGCTGAATGTGACGTATGACGACGGCTTTGTCGCCTGGCTGAACGGCGTGGAAATCGCCCGCCGCAATGCGCCCGCAGTTCCCGTCTTTAACTCCGCCGCCACCGCAACGGCCTCCACGACGGACAGCTTCACCCTGAATTCCTTTGCCGCCGCATTTCACAGCGGGACCAACGTCCTCGCCATCCAGGGCGTAAACGCAGCTGCCGGCGACGTTGATTTCCGCCTCCGCGCCTCGCTGACGGCTGAGACCAGCGGGGAAATTTCCGCCTTCCTGGCCACGCCCACGCCGAACGCCGCCAACACCGCAGGGCAGCCGGCGGCGGGTGTGGTCATCAATGAAATCAACAGCGACCCGGTCGACTCCAAGTCGCGCTTCACCGAGTACGTCGAGCTTTTCAACCCGCTGGACACGGATGTGAACATCGGCGGCTGGCAGATCACCGGCGGGGTCAGCTACCTTGTGCCGCCGGGCACCATCATTCCCGCCTGCGGCTACCTCGTCATTGGCGAAAACCCCGCCCACCTGGCCACGTACCTCGGCTACACCGGCGCGCTCGGGCCGTGGACGGGCAGTCTGAAAAATGAAGGAGACGAGATCGTGCTGCGGCGGGCGGACCTCACCGTCGTGGACCGTGTGGCCTATGAACTCGGATTTCCCTGGCCCCTGGTGGGGGATGATCCGGGCGACTCGATGCAGCGGATCAATGAACGGCTGGACAGTAATCTGGGGGCCTCGTGGCGCAGCGCCCTGCCCACCCCGGGCGCGCGCAACAGCGTGACCAGCTCGGTCGCGCCGCCCGCCATCCGCCAGGTCGTGCACACGCCCGCCGCCCCGGTCGCGGGCCAGAGCGTCACGGTCAGCGCGAAAATCACGGACCCGGAGGGCGTAGCCGCTGCCTGGCTGGAATACCAGATCGTGGAGCCGGGGAGCTACATCCGCCTCACGGATTCCGCGTGGACGACGAACTGGATCACAATTCCCATGGTGGACGACGGCACGCACAGCGACACCTTTACCGCCGTAGTGCCCGGCACGGTGCAGCAGCACCGGCGGCTCATCCGCTACCGCATCCGCTCCTGGGACGGCGCGCTCAACCACGTCCGCGTCCCCTACGCCGATGACGACTGCCCGAACTTTGCCTGGTTCTGCTACGATGGCGTGCCCGCCTGGACCGGCGCGGTGCAGCCGGGCGTTACCAGTGCAGACACATTTTCCACGACGACGATGAACAAGGTGCGCCCGTGGCACCTGCTCTCCGACGCCACGGACGTGCAGAACTGCCAGTACAATGGCTCCTACAACGACGGCTCCTACCGGTTCGAGGGCGCGGTGGTGCTGGACGGGAAGGTGTACGACCACATCCATTACCGGATCAAGGGGCAGAACAGCACCTTCAACACTGGCAAGAACAAGTGGAAGCTGCGCTTCAATCGCGGCCGCTACCTGAAGATGCCCGACGACTACGGCCTGGCCACCACCACGGTGAAAACGCTGAACCTTTCCAGCGTGCCGGCGCCCTGGGCTCCGTGGAACCGGGGGATGAACGGCCTGGACGAGGCGATGGCCTTCCGCCTGAGCAATCTGGCCGGAGCACCCGCTCCGCGCACCAGCTATGTGCAGTGGCGCGTCATCGACGGTGCCGCCGAGCAGAACCCCGCCAGCCAGTACGACAGCGATCTCTGGGGGCTCTACCTCGCCTTCGAAAACACGGACAACAATTTCAAGGCGGAACACGGCCTGCCGGACGGCAACATTTTCCGCATGCAGGCCACCGGCGCCGGGAACAGCGTGCTCGGCCAGGGCAGGGGGCAGGCGGGGGATCTGAGCGATCTGAACGACTTCCTCAGCGTCACCACCGGCTACAACAAGGGCGGCGGTACCGCCACGGTGGCCCCCCTGGTTTCCGCCATCCAGACGGAGGCATGGTTCCGCGCAAACGTGAACCTGCCCGAGTACTTCAACTGGCGCTGCATTGCGGAGGCCGTGAACCAGACGGACCGGCGCGAGCAGGAAAACGTCGTCTATTTCCGCGACCCCGCCGATGGACGCTGGCAGATTTTCCCATGGGACTGCGACCTGCTCTACGAGAACTTCGACCGCTGGGGCCCGCAAAGCGTGCAGACGGCGCCCGACCTCGTCCAATACGAGCAGATCTCCCGCTGCCTGCTTCACCCGGCCATCCTGACCGAATATCAAAACCGGGCCCGCGAACTCCAGGATCTTCTCCTGAACAGCGATCAGGCCTTTAAAGTCGTGGACGAATTCATCAGCCGCATCACGGACGAGGCCCCGCGCGTCATCCCGAATGGAGGCGCCATCGACGACGGCTTCGTGGAGGTGGAGCGCCGCCGCTGGGACTACAATCCGCTCAACCCGGCTCCGCCCCGCGGAGCCGGAGCCTTTGGAAATTACTACAAGACGCCGTATCCGATTGGCAACATGACCAACGGTCCGTACCCGCAGCCGTATGACCGCATTCTGGCCAGCGGGGACTTCGAGGGCATGGTGAAATGGGTGAAGGATTTCATCACCACCGGGCAGAACGGAGGCGGACGCCTGGCGAAGATGGCCAGTGGTGAGGTGGCGCCCTTCACGCTGGCGGCCGCGACCGCCATTCAGATTCCGGCCACTCCGGTCATCAGCTACAGCGGGCCGTCCGGCAGTCCGCTCAACCAGCTCCAGTTCACCAGCAGCGCGTTCAGCTCGCCCAACGGCCAGACCTTCGCCGCCATGCAGTGGCGAGTCGGGGAAATTTATGACCCCACCGTGCCAGGGTTCGCCGCCGGCCAACCGTGGCGGTATGAAATCACCGGTGTCTGGGCCCCGGCAGAGAGCGCCACCTTTGCCGCCAGCACCAGCGTGCCCGCCACCGGCCTGGCTGCGGGGCGCACCTACCGCGCCCGTGTCAGGCACAAGGACGGCCTCGGCCGCTGGAGCCACTGGAGCACCCCTGTCGAGTTCCAGGCCGGAGCCCCGGTGCCGGGCGACCTGGCGGCGAATCTCGTCATCAGCGAGATCATGTACAATCCACCCGCCCCCGAGGGCAGCGATGCAGAGTTCATCGAGCTGATGAACATCCACCCGACGGCTTCGCTCGACCTCACCGGCGTGCAGTTCACGGCAGGTGTGACGTTCAGCTTTGCCCCCGGCACGCTGCTCGGTCCCGGAGCCCGCCTACTGGTGGTGAAAAACAGTGTCGTCTTCACTGCCAAGTTCGGCTCCGGATTGCCCGTGGCCGGCCAGTTTGCGGGCAGCCTGGACAACGGCGGCGAACGTCTCACCCTCAGTCTTGGCAGCGGCGCGGCGTTGCGGGATTTCGTCTACGACAACGCCTTTCCCTGGCCCGACGCCCCCGACAACGGTGGCGCCAGCCTCGTCCTCACCGCCCCGCAGACGAACCCGGACCACGCCAGCGGCCTGAACTGGCGCGCCTCCTCCGCGCCGAATCCCGGCACGAGCGACACCGCAGGCTACGCTGCGTGGAAAACCGCCCGCAGCCAGCCGGCCGACCTCGCCGACACTGACAGCGACGGTCTTTCCGCCCTCGTCGAGTACGCCCTTGGGGGGGAGCCCGCCGCGGCCTCACTGGCGCAGCTGCCCACCGCCGCCACCCAGCCTGACGGCTCGGTCCTGCTCACCCTCATCCACCCGCTCACGGCGGACGACACTGGCTGGCAGATCGAGGAGTGCGGCGGGCTGGACCTCTGGTCAGGCGCCGCAGCCACCCTCGTCGCCCGCTCCAGCGCCGCCGGCATGGAAACCCTCACCTACAGCGTGCCCGCCTCCACGGATGACCGGCGCTTTCTGCGGGTGCGGTTTTTCTTGAGATAGGCGTTCGCTTCAGCGCTACTTCGTCGCCACCGGCCCCTCGGTCACGTCCTTCGTGCCGTCCAGCAGGTGGCGGGCAAAGAAGGTGCGCAGGTCCTGGACGAGTTCGCCACTGAAGAAGACGTGTCCGGCGTCCGTTCCCGTGAGCACGGTGCTGGGGACGTGCGCCTTTTTCAGCTGTGCGTCGAACTCCAGCACCTGCGCATACGGGACCAGCGGATCCTTCGTCCCGTGGATGTGGAGGAACGGAGGATCATCCGCCGTGACGTAGGTGACGGGCGAGGCCGCCTTCGCCTCGGCCTGGCGGTCCTTCACCGTGCCGCCCAGCAGTTTTGCGATCGGCCCTTTTGGGTTTTCCGCACCGGTTTTTGGCGAAGCGTTGCCAAAGGTGATGAAGTCCGCCGGGCCGCAGAAGTTGGCCACGCATTTGATTTTGACCGGCGGCTCCTTGGCTCCGCCGATGGCGCCCTCCAGCTCCGCCACGCCCGCGCTCGTGCCCAGCAGGCTGACGAGGTGGCCGCCCGCTGAAATGCCAAAAAGCCCGATCCGGTCCGGATCGTAGCCGTATTCCTTCGCATGGGCGTGAAGCCAGCGCAGGGCCGCCTTGCAGTCGAAGATCTGCTCCGGCCAGTGCGCCTGGTCCGTCAGCCGGTAGCCGATGGAGGCCGCTGCCAGCCTGCCATCCGCCAGCAGCGGAAAAAATGCCGCGCCGTCGTCCTTGCTTCCCTCCTCCCAGCCGCCGCCGTGGATGTAAACGAGGAGCGGCCTGGGTTTTTCCGACGCTTTTTCCGGCAGGTAGAGGTCCAGCATTTGCCGCGAGTTCCCTGCGCCGGCGTAGTCGAGGTTTTTCACCACACGCAGGCCCGGAGGGGTTTCGGCAGGCTTCGCCGGCAGCGCGGGAGCCAGCACCAGATTCAGCATCAGCGCGGCCAGGCCGCAGGAAAGGAGAGATTTCATATCCTGATCCTCCACTCTTCCCCACGGGCAGGCAAGCCCGGGCTTGGTTTTCAGCGCCAAATTTCAGAGTTCTGGCACAACAAATCGTAATAAATGCGCAGTCGGGATTTGTGTACAGGTTTCATTGAAGCGTATGAAAAAAACCATCACGTCTCAATGAAAATTCAACTCTCGCCGCGCTGTCCCTCGCCCTGCTGATGCCAGCCCTGGCCAGTGCCGGAACCACCGCTGCCCCCTCGTCCAAAGGGCCGCTCATGCCGGTCGCTGCCACAAGTGACTGGCTGGAGAACACCATCTCCCCGGTCACGAATCCCATCTTCTTCGAGGATCCCGTCATCAGGAATGAAATCCGCCCCCTCTTCATGTACCACCGGATCGACGACGGTTTCATCACCGGGGGTGGCGATGTTTGCGTTTACGCCCTCCAGCTGCGCGTCGCCCTGACGGACCGCCTCGCCCTCATCGCCATGAAGGACGGCTACATCGACATCAATCTCGACAACGGCGCCAACTTTGACGGCTGGGGCGACGTCGCCCTCGGCCTGAAGTATTCGCTGATCGACGACCGTGCGAACCAGTTCATCCTGACGCCGGGCCTCACCTTCGAAATCCCGATGGGCACGCGGGAGGTCCTTCAGGGCAACGGCAGCGGCGAGTGGAACGCCTTCATCTCGGCAGAGAAGGGATTTGGTGACTTCCACCTCCAGGGCAATGTGGGCCTGCGGCTGCCCAACGACATGTCGAAGGAAAGCACCATCCTCCACTACAGCCTGATGGCCGACTACCACGTGAGCGACTACTTCATCCCGTTCATCACGGCCAATGCCACCACGGTGCTCGACGCCGGGGATGCCCTGCCGCTCGATTCCGAGGGCTATGACTTGATCAACTTCGGCAGCAGCAAATCCTCCGGTCAGACACAGGTGGCGCTGGGCGCTGGCTTCCGCAGCCGCCTCATGAAAAACCTCGATCTCGGCTTTGCCTATGAAAAAGCCGTGGTGAACCCGAACGGGCTTTTCGATGACCGCTTCACGGTGGATCTGAGCATCCGCTTCTAACACCTTCTTCGTTGGATGGAGAAAACAGCGCCTGTTTCCCGGCAGGCGCAGCCGGAGCCCGAACGCAGGCCTTCACGCCTGCGGGATGTGCTCCGGCTTTTTTTCTGCCCGCCACCCTCACCGCCGCAGCGGCAGGGCCAGCAGCTCATCGTAGCAGGCCTCGAGTTTTGAGATCTGGGCGGAGTGCTCGAAGTTCTCCCGCACGTCCGCCGCCGCTGCCGCGCCCATGTTTTCCCAGAGGCCGGGCTCGGTGGCGAGGCGGAGCAGGGAGTCAAAGAGCCCGTCTTCATCGCGCTCGGGAACCAGAATGCCGGTCACGCCGTTGCGCACCGCCTCCGGGATTCCCCCGTGCAGTGTGGCGGCGACGGGCAGGCCGCTGGCCATGGCCTCCAGCATGGAGTTTGGTATGCCTTCCTGGTTCTGGTCCGCCGTCATCTGGCTCGGGTGGACGAAGACGTGGGAGTCATGGTAGATGTCGCGCAGTCCATCCTGCTGGAGAAAGCCGGTGAAGCGCACCTGCCCCCCCACGCCCAGCTCGCCCGCCAGCTGCAGGAGCGGCTGGTGCAGCGGCCCCTCGCCCGCGATGGTGAAGGTGGCCTTCGGGTGGGTGGCGGCGAACCTGGCAAACGAGCGCAGGGCCACATCCAGCCCCTTTTTTTCAATGAGCCGGCACGCCTGGACCAACCTCCACGCTCCGTCTGCGGGCCGGGGCCGGTCCACCACGGGAAAGGCGTCGAGCGGGATGCCGGTGCGGTTCAGGCGGATTTTTGCGGGATCACACCCGAGGTCGACGAGGCGTTCCTTCAGAGATTCCGACCTCGCCAGGACCAGCGGCAGCTCCGCCAGCAGGCCCTGCAGCTGCTCCCGGTAGCCGGGGCGGTCCTCCCGGGTCTGGATGTCCATGCCGTGAAACGACACGAGTGCGGGCTTCGGCCAGCGCTGCAGGAACGGCCGCAGGTGCACTCCGGTGTGGCCGAAATAAACGTGCATCAGATCCGCTGAACGCCGCTCCAGCAGGGAATTGAGCGCCCCGTATTCGCCCCGGTAGACGAGCGGCGGCTCCTTTTTGACGTGCTTCAGCCAGAAGCGGCGCACAAAATTGCTCCGCACGGCAGGAGCCCGCTCCACGTCCGGAAAAGGAAAGCGGTCTTCGCTTTTCCGCTCCCGGCAGACAACGAATGTCCGGTGCCGCCGCAGTCCCGTCACCTGACGGTAAATGTGGAGCATCTCCGGCTTGAGGAAGGTGGCGCAATAGCTGGCGACAACTGGCATGGTCACCCTCTCCATGCCCGCCGGACCGCCGGGGTGCAAGTATTTCCTCCGGGCCCGGCGAGGCGGAAAAAAGGCCGCAGCGAAATCAGGCCGTCAACCCCGTCAGCGTGCCCGTGCTGGAGCCGAATTTGTCCGTCTCGATGCCCAGCTGCTGGAGCATGCTGACGAAGAGGTTGGAGACAGGCGGGGGAGCGTCGGCGTTGAAGACGAGGTGCTGGCCGTGCTTGAACCCGCCGCCTGCGAGGAGGAGCGGAAGGTTTTTCGTGGAGTGGTTGGAGGCGTTCCCCAGATTGCTGCCGAAGAGGACCATGGTGCTGTCCAGCAGTGTACCGCCCTGCTCTTTTGTGGTGTTGAGTTTGGCCAGGAAATCTCCCAGGACTTTCATTTCCCCGGTCTCCACTTTGCGCAGTTCGGCTATCTTGGCCGGGTCCTGACCGTGGTGGGAGAGGTCGTGGTGGCCGTGGGTCACGCCATCAATGGGCGGCACCTGGCTGGTGCCCAGCAGCAGCAGGGTTCCCAGCCGGGTGGAGTCGGTTTGCAGGGCCAGATGCATCAGGTCCAGCATGAGCCGGGTTTTGCCAATGAGGTCGGCCGAGTTCATGTTGTTCTGCATCGGGGGCACGTCCACTTTGGGCTTGGGGCGTTGCGACCACTCGCGCTGCGAGGTCATGCGCTGCTCCAGCTCGCGCACGCTGGTGAAATATTCGTCCATCTTTTCCCGGTCGGCTGCGGGCAGGTTCGCGCCCAGCCGCCTGGCTTGTTCGCGCACGGTGTCCAGGATGCTTTGCCCGTCCTCCAGGCGCAGCGCCTGCTTCTGCACGTCCTCGGGCTTGCCCTGGAGGAAGAGCCGGGCGAACACCGGAGCGACGAACACATCCGCCGGCACCAGCGCGCCACTGCGCGTCCAGGAAAGGCCGGAGCCTTCGGAGGACAGGGCCAGACTGGCATGCCGCGTCCGGTCTCCGATGCGCTCGGCGGCGTATTGATCCACCGAAATGCTGTTGCGAAAACCACCCCGATTTTCCGGATGTGGCGCGGCGGTGAGGAAACTGAGGATGGAATCGTGCGTGGAACCCACGTCGGGATGCGCGAGTCCGGAAATGACGGTGGACTGGCGGCGGAGTTCGCCCAGAGCCTCCAGATAAGGTGTGGCCCTGTAGTCTGCGCCCGCCTGCTCTGGAAAAAAGAACGGCGCATGCAGCCCGAGCGGCGTGCAAATGCAGACCATGCGGCGGGGCGGCGGCGTGTTGCCTTCGGCCCAGGAGCGAGGCTGGAAGGCCTCCAGCGCAGGCAGAGCCATCATGACTCCGGCGGAGCGAAGGAAGCGGCGGCGTGTCAGGGCGGCATTCATGGAGCGGGTCATGGTGATTATTTTTCGAGGAACAAACGGCTTTGCACCAGTTCATGCAGCAGCGAGCGGAATCCCCACTGCCTGGCTTGGGTGCGACCGTTAAATCATGTAACAACCAGGCATTCCAGGTTTGCCAGGAATAAAGAAATGGTAGTTGCTTTACAGCGCCATTTCCGGTGTCATTGGGCAGGATGATCCATTTCCAGCGCCATCCCGACGGCAGTCTCAC
>JANOAS010000166.1:0-3886 GCA_031411255.1 bacterium | reverse complement strand
CACCCGCAGAATGCCAGTCCCGCCGCCGACCTCACCGCGACCTACCGCTGGTCCACCGATCTCGTCACCTTTCATGGCGGCGGGGCCACCAACAGCGGTGGGACCAAGGCCGATTTCACCTTTCAAACGGACTACCCGACTCCGGGGATAACCACGGTGACAGCCACCGTGACCGGCACCGCCGTCAACAAGCTGTTTGTGATCGTTCAGGTGACCCAGAATTGACAGACCCCCTCACACTCCGGCTCCTCGCCACGCGATTCAAGGACCCGAAGAGCCCGTTCAAGATCTTGATCGTGCGCGACATGTGGCTGACCGGCTTCGACGCGCCCTGCCTGCACACGATGTATGCCGACAAGCCGATGCAAGGCCACGGCCTCATGCAGGCCATCGCCCGCGTGAACCGCGTCTTTCGCGACAAGCCCGGCGGGCTGGTGGTGGATTACCTCGGCCTCGCGGATCAGCTCAAGAAGGCGCTCATCACCTACACCGAGAGCGGCGGACAAGGGAACCCGACATTCGACACCGCCCAAGCCATCGCCGTGATGCTGGAGAAACACGGCATCGCTTGCGACCTCATGCATGGCTTCAACTGGGACAAGTGGACCACCGGCAAACCCACCGAACGCCTCGCGCTCATCCCCGTCGGACAGGAGCACGGGGAAGAAAGGATGAAGGATGAATGCAGAAGGATGAATCTCAGACCGAGGGTTTCATCATTCATAATTCATACTTCAGCCTTCAAGTCCCGCCGCCATCCGCCAGCTCGTGAGCAAGGCCATCACCACCGAAGGCCAGGTGATCGACGTTTTCACCGCCGCCGGGTTGCCCAAGCCGGACATTTGACTCCTTCGCCCCCGGCTCAGTCGGGCTGCGCCCAACGCTGCGCGTTGTCTGTCTCGGTCGCTCCGCTCGCTCCCTCGGCTGCATCCTGAGCGACCAATTCCTCGCCGAAGTGCGGCCTCAAGCACAAAAACGTCGCCGCCGAGTTGCTGGAGAAGCTGCTCAAGGACGAACTCAAAGTCCGATCCAAGCGAAACCTCGTGCAGAGCCAGGTCTTCTCCGAGAAGCTCAAGAAAACCCTCAACGCCTACCACAACCGCGCCATCAGCACGATGCAGGTCATCGAAGAGCTGATCAAACTCGCCAAGGACCTCGACGCCGCGACCAAGCGCGGCGAAGACATGGGCCTGACCGACGACGAAATCGCGTTCTACGACGCCCTCGCCGCCAACGACAGCGCCGTGCAAGCGATGGGCGACGACAAACTGAAACTCATCGCCGCCGAACTCATCACCCAAGTGAAGAAGAGCGTGACCATCGACTGGACCCTCCGTGAAAGCGCCCGCGCCAAGATCAAAGTCGTGGTGAAGCGCATCCTACACAAACACGGCTACCCGCCAGACTTGCAGGAAGAAGCCGTGAAGACCGTCCTCGCGCAGGCGGAGTTGCTCTGTGCCGGGTGGGTGTAGACGGGCACGCCGGCCCGGTTTTACTCCATTCCCCATGATCCTGCCCTGGATGATCCTGCCTTGTTTCCTCAGGCTGGGGCAACGTGACTGGGGGCGCGCGAGACTTGCAAAGTCTCGTTCCTTGGGCATCGCCGTGCGCCAGCCGGCACCGGTCAGCGGGGCCCACACCTCGCTTGACTCTCCGCCCACCCCCATGAACAACTGAACATCGCCACGGGCAGCATTGCGCCGTCCCCGGTCCTCCCCCCCATTCCGCATTCCGAAATCTGCATTCCGAAATCTGCATTCCGAAATCCGCCGCCCCTCTTTCCCTTGCGTCTTCCCTCCGATGAACTTGCCGCCCTGCGCTCAGCCTCGCTTCTGCGGGAGTTGCGCCCGCTGGAGGCACCCCAGCAGCCGCACCTGAGGCGTGACGGGCGGGACCTGCTGAATTTCTCCTCCAACGACTACCTCGGGCTGGCCAATGACGAGCGGGTGAAGGCGGCGCTCATCCGGGCAGTGGAGAAATACGGAGCCGGATCAGGAGCCTCGCGACTGGTCTGCGGCACGCTGGCCCCTCACGTGCGGCTGGAGGAAACACTGGCCCGGCTGAAGGGCACGGAGGCGGCGCTCACCTTTTCCACCGGCTACGCCACCGCCGTCGGCACGCTCGGCGCGCTGCTGCGGGAGGGGGACGTGGTCATCCTGGACAAGCTCAGCCACGCCAGCCTCATCGACGGCGCGCGGCTCAGCGGGGCCACGCTCCGGATTTTCCCGCACAATCACTTGGAGAAACTCGAACGCCTGCTCGCCTGGGCACGCGACACGGTGAAGGAGGATGGCCGGGTCATCGTCGTCACGGAGTCCGTCTTCAGCATGGATGGCGACCGGGCCCCGCTCGCGGAGATCGTGGCGCTGAAGGAAAAATACGGCGCACTCCTCCTGGTGGACGAGGCGCACGCCTTCGGCGTCATCGGGCGCGGCGGGCGCGGGCTGGCGGATCAGCTGGGGCTGCAGGGCCGGATCGACCTCCACATGGGCACGCTCAGCAAGGCCATCGGCCTCTCCGGCGGCTGCCTCTGCGCCTCACGGGAAATCATTGATCTCCTCATCAACAAGGCGCGCTCCTTCATTTACTCCACCGCCCCGCCCCCTGCGCTCGCAGCGGCGGCAGCGGAGGTGCTGGACGACCTGGTCACCACGGCGGCCGGCGATGCGCTTCGCGACCGGCTCTGGGAAAACGTGCGCCTTTTCTGCGACCTCACCGGCCAGCCCCCGGCGCAGAGCGCCATCGTGCCTGTGATCATCGGCGAGGAGAACGCCGCCCTTGCCGCCTCTGCCCGCCTCTTGGATCTGGGTTTCCTCGTCCCGGCCATCCGCTACCCCACCGTGGCACGCGGTCAGGCGCGACTTCGCGTCACCTTCACCGCCGCCCACACGGCGGACGAGGTGCACTCGCTCGCCGCAGCGCTCCAGCCCTGACTCCGCCTGCTTTTTCGCGCTGCGGCTTGCCCTTTGACATCACGCGGATGGAGCGTATTTGTTAATCTCTCTTAACAAATTTCCACCGCCATGTTTCGCCCACCCCTTTCCCTCCTGGCCGCCGTCGTCTGTGCGGGCTGGCTCACCTCCTGCCAGACCGGCCAGACCATGCGCTACACCCCGCCGCCGGCGGGCTCATCCTACCAGGGCGGGGTCGTCCTCGGGATCGACCGGCTGGCTGGCGACGGCTTCGCCCTGCTGCGCGGACGGCGGGTGGGGCTCATTTGCAATCAAACAAGCGTGAACCGCAGCGGCACGCCGACCCGCGTAGTCCTCCAGCGGGCGCTGGGGGGGAATCTGACTTCCCTTTATGCACCGGAGCACGGGATCGACGGCAGGGTGGGAGCTGGCGTGAGCATCTCCGGCAGCCGCGACCGCCTGACCGGCCTGCCGGTTTACTCACTCTACGGGGACACGAGAAAGCCCACGCCCGCCATGCTGGCGAACATCGACGTGATGGTCTTCGACCTCCAGGACATCGGCAGCCGGAGCTACACCTACATTTCCACCATGGTCGTGGCCATGGAGGCGTGCGGCCAGGCGCGGAAGGACTTCGTCGTGCTGGACCGGCCCAACCCGCTCGGCGGCACCCGCGTGAACGGCCCGCCGCTGGAGCGCTCGTGGAAGTCCTTCGTCGGCCAGGTCCCCGTGCCCTACGTCCACGGCATGACGGCGGGCGAGCTGGCGCAAATGACCAATGCCATGGGCTGGAACAGCTCCCGCTGCCGCCTCACGGTCGTGCCCATGCTCGGCTGGCAGCGCTACATGTCCTGGGGCCACACCGGCCTGGGCTGGGTGCCCACCTCGCCGAACATCCCGAAAACCACCTCCCCCATTTACTATGCCGCCACCGGCGTGCTCGGCGGGGCCAGCGGGGTGGACGTGGGCATCGG
>JANOAS010000165.1:0-21477 GCA_031411255.1 bacterium | reverse complement strand
CTGCCGGGGCCGGTTTCGCGAGCGCTTTTGGGGCGCGGCGGGCTGGCCTTGGGCTGGTTTGCCGGACTGGGGCCGGAATGGGAGCGTCTCGTTTTCATGCGGCGGCGGGGCGCGGTGACGGGGCGGCCGGTTTCGGCGGCGGCGGGGGTGGTCGGGCGCGGCTGGGGCGGATCATGGCCACGAAGTGCATGGCCGCCCCGCAGCACGGGCAGGCCACGACGGGTTTGGCCGGCAGCTTGAGCACGATGGCGCCGGCCCGCAGCAGGCTGCGCACGCGCTCGTACTTCTTCTTTGCCGCAGGGCTCAGGAACCCGAAGTGCCGCACGCGCGTGAACCCCTTGGGCGCCCCCTGTTACTGGAGCCTGCCAGCTCCGGCTCAACTGGCTTATACTGGAATACAAGCATTGACGTCCAACAAGATGGGTGGAAGTCGAAGAGGGCGGGCGCTGCTTTGGGATGGGGAGCGCGCGAACGCTGTTATGGCGCGGGGACGGTGCGGAGGAGGTGGTCGATCCACTGGCGTGCGGTGGAGCCTGAGGCGTCGACGGCGTCGCGGAGGGTGAGGCGGTGGGCGAGGACGGGGAGGGCGACGCGCTTGACGTCGTCCGGATAGACGGCTGGGTGGTCATCCAGCCAGGCGACGGCTTGGGCGGCGCGGAGGAGGGCGAGTCCGGCGCGCGGGGAGAGCTGAGATTTAATGCCCTCGGTCTGGCGGGCGGCGGTGCAGAGGGCGGCGATGTAGTGGCAGATGCGGTCTGACACGGGGACGGTGAGGACGGACTGCTGAATGGCGCGGATCTGCGGGGCATCGAGCAAGGCGGAGGCGGCGGCGGGGGCGCTGGCGGCGTGGAGGCCGAGGATGCGGGCCATCATGGCGGCGTCTGGGGGCTCGACATTGATGCAAAGGAGGAAACGGTCGAGCTGGGGCTCGGGGAGCGGGAAGGTGCCGGTGGAGTAGACGTTGTTTTGCGTGGCGATGACGAGGAAGGGGGCTTCCAGTTTTCGGGTGACACCGTCGATGGTGACCTGGTGCTCGTTCATGCACTCGAGGAGGGCGCTCTGGATGCGGGGGCTGGTGCGGTTGATTTCGTCGGCGAGGAGGATGTTGGCAAAGACGGGGCCGGGGATGAACTGGAATTCGCTGCGGCCCTGGTGGTAGAGGCTGCACCCGAGGAGGTCGGAGGGGAGGAGGTCCGGGGTGAACTGGACGCGGTTGAAGGTGCAGTGGAGGGAGTCGGCCAGGGTGCGGGCGAGGGTGGTCTTTCCGATGCCGGGGGCGCCCTGGATGAGGACGTGGCCATTGGCGAGGAGGGCGACGATGAGGAGGAAGGCGGCCTCGTCCGAGCCGATGACGGTCGAGGTGAGACGCTGGTGAAGGGCGGCGAGGCGGTCTTTCATGAGGGAGGGGGAGGGTGAGACACCGTGGCAGGGCGGACGTTCATTTGGCGAGGGCGCCGGCGATGATTTTCTGCCAGATGACGTAGCCGGCGTCGAGCATGTGGAGCCTGTCGGGTTTGAAGAGTTCCTGTCTCGGCTGGCCGTCTGCGCCGAGCATGGGGGGGACGATGTCGAGGAAGACGAGGCCTTTTTCCTTTTCGCAGAACTCGCGGACGAGCTTGTTGGCCTCCTGCTGTTTGGCAAAGAGTTTCCAGCGGGAGGGGCTGGGCTTGATGGCGACGAAGAAGAGGCGGCATTCCGGCAGGGCGGTGCGGACGGTTTTGACGTAAGTCTGAAAATCCACAGCGACCTGGACCGGGGAGGTGCCGTTGGCGAGGTCGTTGTCGCCGGCGTAGAAGACGATCTGTTTTGGTTTGAGCGGCAGGTGGAGGCGGTCGCAGTATTTGATGTTGTCCGCGATGGTGGAGCCGCCGAAGCCGCGGTTGACGAGCTTGAGACCGGGGAAAGAATCCTGGATTTTCCAAAGGCGGAAGCTGGAGCTGCCGGCGAAAAGGGTCTCCCCGACGGCGGGGGCGGAGGCTGCGTCGGCAGTCTCGAACCGCTTCAGCTCCGAGGCCCACTTGTCCGCAGGGGGACTGTCGGCGAGGGCTGGCAGGCAGAGGAGCAGGAGGCAAAAAAGGAGCTGACGCATGGTGGCTGGCATGATGGAGGAGAGGGCGGCCGGGGGCCACAGGAAAAACGGGGCGGGAGGAAATTGGCTGCGCACTGGACGGGGAGCCGGGGCCGGGTATGGGTGGGCGATGATGGAACGAACCGCCGGGAGGGCGCTGATTTTTGATTTTGACGGGCTGATCGCCGACACGGAGTCGGCGATCTATGTGGCCTGGCGCGAGCTGTATGAATCCCAGGGGCATGAGCTGCCGCTGGCGACGTATGTGCAGTGCGTTGGCAGCACGTTCCACACGTATGACCCGATGGCGGTGCTGGAGGAAAAGGTGGGGGCACCGATCCACTGGGAGCCGCTGCTGGCGAAGAAGGACAAGCGCATCAAGGCCCTGCATGCGGAGCTGCAGCCCTTCCCCGGGGTGCAGCCGCTGCTGGAGGCGGCGCGGGCGGCCGGGGTGCCGTGTGCGGTGGCGTCCAGCTCGACGTCTGACTGGGTGCTGGCGTGGCTTTCGAAATTTGGGCTGGTCCAGTACTTTGACCAGGTGCGGTGCCGCAACCACGTGCCGCGTGCCAAGCCGGCGCCGGACCTCTTTCTGAGTGCGGCGGAGACGGTGGGCCGTCCGCCGGCGCGCTGCGTGGTGCTGGAGGACTCGAGAAACGGGCTGATCGCCGCGCAGGCCGCGGGGGCGCCGTGTGTGATCGTGCCGAACATGGTGACGTCCGGGTCGGATTTCACCGGAGCGCACCGCATCATCGAATCCCTGGAGGCGCTGAGCCTGGAGGAGCTGCTGCACCCGCTGTAGTCCGTCTTGCCTGATTGACCCGGGCCCCGCCTGGCTTTAGGGTGGGGTATGTCCGGATCCCAAATTGTGCGGGTTTTTTGCGTTGCTGGTTCCCTGCTTTTGAGCGGCTGTCTGCCTGACAAGCCGGCTCTGGTGGGTGATCCGGCATCGCCAGTTGCAGAGCCCGGAGCGGTGCCTGCGGCCAGTCCGGACCAGCTCGCCAGTGGTGCGACGCCAGCGGTACCAGCGGATCCGGCGGCCCAGCCTGCGGCGGCTCCCGCCGTTCCGGAGGCGGTTCCGGAGCCGGCGGTGATCGACCCGACCACACCCCAGCTGAAGATCAAAAAATCCGCCCAAGTGAGTGTGCTGGGGTATCATGATTTCAGCTCTGGCAAGTCAACGAACCAGATGGTGATCAATGTGGAGCAGTTCCGCAAGCAGATGCAGGGGCTGAAGGACGCGAAGCTGAAGGTGATCAGCATGGCGGACTACCTGGCCTGGCGTAAAGGGGAGAGGGACATCCCGGATCCGGCGATTATGATCACCATCGATGACGGGTGGAAAAGCGTGTACAACCTGGCGTATCCGGTGCTGAAGGAGTATGGCTACCCGTTCACCATTTTTCTGTACAAGCAGTATGTGGGCGGCGGCGGGCGGGCGCTGACGGTGCCGGAGATCAAGGAAATGATGCAGAACGGGGCGACGGTCGGGTGCCACAGCGCATCGCACCCGTTTGCTCCGGAAATCAAGAAGCGGAGCAAGGGGCTGCCGGAGGAGTATGAGGCGTTTCTTCAGAAGGAGTTCATGGAATCCAAGCAGTTCCTGGAGACGACGTTTGGCCAGAAGGTGACCACCTTTGCCTACGTGGGTGGCTGGTATACGGAGGAAATGGCGACGCGCTCGCTGACGGAGTGGGGGTATGAGGCGCTCTTCACCTGCAAGCCGGTGCGGACGACGTGGGACACGCCGATGAATGAGATCGGGCGGTTTATCATCATCGGCAACGACCCGACGGACCGGTGGTTCAAGGCGGCGACCAACTTTGGCGGAGGAAACGGGGAGGAGCTGGGCAAGCAACTGCTGGGCGGCGAGCCGGGGCCGGACGGCCAGCCGACGGGGCCGCTGGTGGTGGTGAAACCTGCGGAAAATGAGACGATCACAGACCGGAGGCCGCAGATCGAGGTGGACCTGAGCCGGCTGGCGGGGATCGATCCGGCGACGGTGAGCATGCGCCTGCCGGGCATCGGGACGGTGCCGGCGAAGTTTGACCCAAAGACCGGGAAGATGAGCTACAAAGTGGTGGCCACGCTGCGCAGTCCGGAGTGCTCCGTGCATGTGCGGCTCCGGCGGAAGGGCGAGGCGAAGGATGACATGGTGAGCTGGAAGTTTTTCATAGACCAGCTGCCCCACTACCTGCCTGCCGACGCGGCCCCCGCGCCGACGGTGCTGCCGGCGCTGGACGCCCCGGCCGGCGCAAAATAGACGGACCACGCCGGGTAAAAACGCGCTTTCCAACGAGGGGCGTCCGGCGTAGTTCCCGGTGCATGATCGCCGTCCTCTCGCCTGCCAAATCGCTCGACTATTCCCCCGCGCCCGCAGGGGTGCCGCACACGCTGCCCGGGTTCCCTGCGGAGACGCAGGAGATCATCCGTGAACTGCGGAAGCACTCTGCGGCGGAGATCGGCGCATTGATGGACCTGAGCGAGAAGCTGGCCGCCCTGAATCACCAGCGCTACAAGGACTGGAGCCCGAAGTACACGGATGAAAACGCGAAGCAGGCGCTGCTGGCTTTTGACGGGGATGTCTACAAGGGGTTCGATTTTTCCGCGTGGAAGCGGCCGGACTACGACTTCGCCCAGGGGCGCCTGCGGCTGCTCTCCGGCCTGCACGGGGTGCTGCGGCCGCTGGACCTCATCCAGCCCTACCGGCTGGAAATGGGAACTGCGCTTCCGGTGAAGAAGGCGGCCGGTTTGTACGACTTCTGGGGCGCGAAGATCGCGAAGCGGCTGAATGAGGATCTGGCTGAAAGCGGATCGGACGTGCTGGTGAACCTGGCCTCCGGGGAATACTTCCGCTCCGTGGACCGGAAGACGCTGAAGGCGCGGGTGGTGGCTTGTGTTTTCAAGGATGGGAAGGCGGGAAAGTACAAGATCATCAGCTTTTTCGCCAAGCGCGCCCGCGGGCTGATGGCGGACTACATCATACGCGAGCGGGTGGAAAAGCCTGAGGCCCTGAAGAAATTCACCGGCGGCGGGTACTCTTGGGATGCGGCTTCCTCGACGGCGGACAGCCTGGTTTTTCTGCGGGAGGGCGGGGCGGCTGAGGCGCCGTAAAGCGGCTTCGACAGGGAGGCTCCGGTTTGTGCCGCTGCGGGTTTTGGCCCAAAAACCATCCCCAGCTTTCGCGGAATTCGAGCACTTTTCCTCCAGGAAAGAGGCGTTCCCCAACGTTTGCCTAGTCAAATGCCGGATTGCGTGAATGCTTCCAGTTTGTTAAAAGATGTTTCAGCTGAAATTTCCCTCCATGAAAACAAAACCCTGCTCCACTCTACTGCTCGTCCCGGCTCTCACGCTGGGCTGGGCTGCCTCCGCCCTGGCGCAAGCCCCGGCGAACGACAACTTCGCCGCCGCGATCGCCATTCCGCCCGCCACCGGGCTGGCCTCCGGTGACAATACCAATGCCACGGTGGAAACCGGGGAGCCGACTCCTCATTTCCAGAGCTTGGCGACTTTCGCCACGGCGGGAAAGTCCGTCTGGTTCTCCTACACGCCCACGACGACTGCGCTCGTGTACGTGAACGGAACGCCCAAGGCTGCCGTCGGCCTGAATTTGGCCGTTTACAGCGGGAATGCTTTGACCGCGCTCAACCGGCTGGCGGGTGCCTATTCCGCTGCGACGGCAAATGCGAAGGGGCAGAGCAGCAATCTTTTCCGGGCGGAAGCCGGGACGACCTACTACATTCAGGTGAACGGCATCACAGCGGCGGGCGTGACGGCATTTGACCTGGAAGTGGCCGCCTATCCGGTGAACGGTACGGTGGTTCTGCCGTGTTTTTCCAGCTGGGAGTCGCTGCACCCGACCACGCTCGACGATCCAACGACTGATGCCAACTGGGCGGCCAAATGGAAAATTCCCGGAGACGCGACCACCTTCACAGCAGCCGCTCTGGCTTTCAAGCCTGCCGCACCAGCGCCCATCGGGTATGAAGTGCTGGAACGCAGTCCGGGACTGGCATCCAATAATTTTGGCACGCCGGCCAGCGTTGCAGCGGACGCGACAAACACCAACAACGCTGGATACGTCCGCACCACCTTCACTCTGGCCCAGGCGACGAGCAATCTTTGGGCCGAGGTGATCGTTGACGACGGGGCTTACATCTACATCGACGACCTCCCGGGAGTGCCGGTGCATATTGCCGCCAAGTTGACCGGTACTTCCAGCACGGTGAACGGGGCACAGGCGATCAGCGACGGACGCCCCTGGGCCGACGCCCATCTCACCGGGTTGATTCCCGCCGCTGCGGGCACTTCCATTCCGGGTTGCCGGGCGGCCGTTCCGGCTGGATTTACCGCAGAAAGAAACACGAGGCTGGTTTTCCTCGGCGGGATCACAGGCAGGTTGAGTGCCGGTCCCCACCGCATCGCGGTTTCGCTCCACCAGAACAACAGGACCAGTTCTGACCTGGCGGTGGACCTTCAATTGATCGACATGCAGCCCCGCAAGTTGCCCCTCGCGGGTGCCGGCATCACGTTCAATGATTCCAACATTCTGCTGACTTCAGCCACCACTTCGGTTGTCCCCATCCTGGAGCACCACTTTGCCCCGAGTCCGGGGCAGTCGGACTTGGCTTGGTATTGTGTTTCTCCCACCACCCGCGGCGCGACGACGGGCCTGTGGCAGGGAACGGTGTATTCCGACGCCACGTCGGGAAATCAAAAGGCCCTGCGCCTGCACCAGGCGGAGGCGCAGAAATTTGTCACTGAGCCGCTCTCGGTGGACGGGATGGCTGAGTTCACCGCGAGCATCCGGATCCGCACCAATGTGACGACGGGTGTCTGGGAAGCGGCTGACGGGTTTCGAGTTTTTCTGGAGACGAGCAACGATGGCGTGACTTGGGCGGAACCCTCCCCGGCACTCGAACTCCAGCCCCAGATCAACGGGCCGGCGGCGGAGGCCATTTTTTCCGCGGCCTTTGTCAAAAAGTCTCTCAGGGTCGTCCCGAACGCCCACAAAAATGTGCGGCTGGTTGTGACCGGCGGTGTGGATGAATCCACAGAAAACCTCTACTTGGATGACGTTCGCTTCGATGCCTGTCTGATCCAGCCCGTGGTGGCAGCCGTCGTGTTTGACAACAAGGGAAACGATGACAAGGCTGACGATACGGTCAATTTTGACCTCTCGGCAACCGGCTCTGGGACGACCGGGCCAGGCTGGACGAGTGTGGGCCTGTCAACGCCGGAGGCCATGGGCCTCATCGGCGGGGCCGCAGTGCCCGTATCCCGGCCGGTCACTTACACCGGGACGACTACGACGCGGCAGAACATTTCCGTCACGGTCAAAGACGACGGAAACGCCACCTGCGTGGGCACGGCGACCGTTACGGTGCCCGTTGCCGCCATTGGCACTGTGACGGTCACGGCTGCTGTGCGCGACCATGGAGCGCTGCCGAATGATCCGTCGGATGACACATGGACCTTTGACGTAACGATCCCTCCCGGGAACAGCGGAGTGAGCTATGAAGTGCGTTCGAACGACACGGCAAACACCACCCTTTACGCCACGGGAACGTACGGGACGACTCCGGTTTCCGTGACGGTGCCTGTGACCGCCACCGGCCTCACCATCGTGGACAAGGCGGAGCCCACCCTGAAGAAGGCGGCGGCGCTCAGCTTGGCCGGGACGGAGATCGCCATCGGCCGGACGCGGTTTGGCGCGGCGACGGGCGTGCTCTACAATGCGGTGCCCACGCTGCCCGCCACGTCCGCCTGGCGCCAGGCGATCACGAATGCCACCGATGCCGCGCTCACGCTGGATGCCTACACGTTTGAACTGAACCCGGGTGCTGCCATCGCCGCTCCGGCGATCGGAGTTGTCGCCACTCCCGCCGTGGATGTGACGGGCAAGACCGGGGTGGTTGTGACCGCCCGCTTGCGCGCTTTTGAGGCGAGTACCAGCTCCGGCTTTGAAACGGATGACACCTTCAAGATTGAGGTGACCGTCAACAAGGACGGAACCGACACGACCACGAACCTGGTAGACGGCAGTGCGGCGGACAAGGACGCGAGCAAGCTCCTGAACGGATACACGACCACGACGGCGGCCCCTTATGATTCCAACAAGGACAAGGACGAGTTCAACCTCGATCTGGCTGCCGTGGCGGGAAAATCGGCAGGGACGTTCGAGTTCAGTTTCCCGGTTCCGGACGGGTCGCAGTCTGTGACGGTGACGCTCACCGGGGCGAACAATTCAGCCAACGAGCACTACTTCATCCAGAACCTGCTGATCGCAGACGGGGCCAGCGACCCGAACCGCGACTCTGACGGCGACGGAGAGAGCGACACGATGGAGGCAGTGGCGGGGACGGATCCCAACAACCCGAACGATGTGCTGCGTCTCCCGACCATCGACACCACGGCGGGTGGAGCGAATGCCACGTTTGCTTTCCCCACCAAGACGGGCCGGTCCTACGCTGTCTACGCGAGTGCGGATCTGGCGTCGTGGACGCTTGAGGCCGGCAGTGTGCAGAGTGGCACCGGTTCAAACCTGAGCTTCACCTTCCCGTCTCCTGGCTCCGGCCGGGCGCGCTACTACTGCATCGCGGTCCGTCAGGACAGCGCCTTCCCGGCCACGCTGCCGTAAGGAAGCTGGAGTGATTTCAGAGCGCGGGTCCTGTCACGGGGCCCGCGCTTTTTTTTAGCGCGGTGGCGGGGAAAAATCAAACCGGCTCCAGGGAAAGCTGGAGGTCCACCACGTCGAGCCAGCGGCCAAATTTGAAGCCCACGCGGCGCAGGCGGGCGACCTCGGTAAAGCCGAAGGCGGCATGCAGGGCGAGGGAGCCGTCCTGCCCGGAATCGATGGCGGCGATGATCTGGCGGAAACCTTTTTCCCGGCCAAGGCGGACCAGCTCCGTCATGAGGAGGCGACCCAGGCCGCGGCGCTGCCACTGCGGGGAGATGTAGACGGAGTTTTCCACGGTGAAGCGGAAGGCGGAACGCGGGTGGAACCGGCTGAGTGAGGCCCAGCCCACGATGGCACCGGCTTCATTTTCCGCCACGATGACGGGGTGGGTGCCCCCGTGCTCCTCCAGCCAGCGGAGGCGGTCCTCCAGCGTGTCCGGCTGCTCCTGGTAGGTGCAGGTGCTGTTTAGGACGTAGTGGTTGTAGATTTCGTTGATGGCGGCGGCATCAGCGGGGGTGGCGGGGCGCAGGAGCATGAGGAGGAAATGGGAAAATGGGCCGTGGTGGAGGTTCAGGCGAGTGCCGGGGCGGGATTGGGCGGGGGATTTTCCCCGGTGCGGTGGATGCGGACCCGCGTATTGACCGGCACGAGGTCGTAGAGTTTTTCCACCGCGTCATTGGCGAGGCGGACGCAGCCGTGGCTGGCGGTGGTGCCGAGTTTGTGCTCCTGGTTGGTGCCGTGGAGGTAGATGTAGCGGTCGTAGGTGGAGGCGTTTCCGGGTTCCAGCCCGTCCAGCCAGAGGATGCGGGTGGTGATGAGGTCCTCCGCACTGGCGGGGGCGTCCGGACTCCAGTGGCCGACGGGCACGCGCGCCTTGAAAATGGTGCCGGGGGCGGCGCCGTCCCCGTGCTTCTCCGCGATGCGGAAGAGGCCGAGCGGGGTGCGGTTTGAGCCGGGTTCCGAGCCGAGGCCGTATTTTGAGGTGGAGATGGCGCAACACATCAGTAATGTCCCGCCCTCCCACAGCCGGAGCCGCTGCTCAGCGACGTTGATGTCGATGTGCCGTGCCGTGTCTTCGTTGCTGCCATGCTGGGAGGATCTCATACACCACTACTGAACACACACAGACCATGATCGCAAGAAACCTGCACGTTGCCATCGTCGGCGCCACCGGAGCGGTGGGCGTCGAGATGATCCGCTGCCTTGAGCGGCGGAACTTCCCCGTGGGCCAGCTCACGCTGCTCGCCTCGGCCCGCTCGGCGGGAAAAACACTGAAGTTCAAGGGTGAGGATGTGGTGATCAAGGAGCTGACCAAGGACGCCTTCGCCGGGGTGGACATCGCCCTCTTCAGCGCCGGGGGCGGCATTTCAAAGGAGTTTGCCTCTGCGGCGACCGGTGCCGGCGCGGTGGTGGTGGACAATTCCTCCGCGTTTCGCATGGATCCGGACGTGCCGCTGGTGGTCCCGGAGATCAACGGTGAGGACGCAAAGACCGCGCCGAAGAGGATCATCGCGAACCCGAACTGCTCCACGGCCATCACGCTGATGGCGCTCTGGCCGCTGCACCAGGCGTTCGGGGTGAAGCGCGTCTTCGCCAGCACCTACCAGGCGGTGAGCGGGACGGGGGCGCAGGCCATAGCGGAGCTGGAGCGGCAGGCGGGGCAGATCGCCCGCGGGGAGCCGGTGACGAAGGAGGTCTACCCGCACCAGATCGCCTTCAACGTGCTGCCCCACGTGGACAGCTTTCTCGACAGCGGCTACACGAAGGAGGAGATGAAGATGGAAAACGAGGGCCGGCGCATCATGCACCACCCGACGTTCAAGGCCTCGGTGACCTGCGTGCGCGTTCCGGTTTACCGGAGCCACAGCATCGCGGTGAGCGCTGAGTTTGAAAAGCCGGTCACCGTGGAGGCGGCGCGCGCGGTTTTGGCGAAGGCGGCGGGGCTCGACGTGGTGGATGACCCGGCGAACAAGTCCTACCCGATGCCGCTCTTCACCTCGGAGAAGGACAACTGTGAAGTGGGCCGCCTGCGGAAGGACTGCGCCTTCGACAACGGCTTGGCCTTCTGGGTGGTGGGCGACCAGCTCCTCAAGGGCGCGGCGCTGAATGCGGTGCAGATCGCCGAGCTTCTCTGACACCGGCCATGGATTTCCACGCCTACCTCGCCGACTGCTGCGCCCTGACCGACAGAGCGCTTGACCGCTACCTGCCATCTGCGGAGACGGAACCGGCCACGATCCACGGTGCCATGCGCTATTCCCTCTTTGCCGGGGGAAAAAGGCTGCGCCCGGTGCTCGTGTTCGCCGCCGCTGCCGCCTGCGGGGGCAGCGAGGAGGACGCCACGCCCGCCGCGTGCGCCGTGGAGTGCCTGCACACGTACTCGCTCATCCACGACGACCTGCCGTGCATGGATGACGACGACCTGCGCCGCGGCCGTACCACCTCCCACAAGGTTTACGGTGAGGCGGTGGCCGTGCTCGCCGGGGATGCGCTCCAGGCGATGGCGTTTGAGATCCTCGCGCACTCAAACTCCGCCGACCAGCTCCGCGAACTCGCCCTCACGGCGGGGAGCCGGTTCCTCATCGCCGGGCAGGTCATGGACATGGAGGGCGAGGGGAAGATGCTCTCCCTGGACGAGCTGCGGCGCATTCATGAGGGGAAAACCGCAGCCCTGCTCGCCTGCTGTGCGCGGCTGGGGGGGCTGAGCGCCGGAGCCCCGCCGGAGAAACTGGAGGCCGTCACCACCTTTGGCCGGACGCTGGGCCTGGCCTTTCAGGTCATCGACGACATCCTGGACGTGACGCAGTCCTCTGAGAAACTAGGCAAGACGGCCGGGAAGGACGTGGCTGCGGGCAAGGCGACGTACCCGGCCATTCTCGGGCTGGACGCCTCCCGGGAGGTGGCTGCCCGGCTGACTGCGGAGGCCCACGCCGCGCTGGATTCTTTTGGCCCGGAGGCCACGGCGCTGCGTGCTCTGGCGAATCACTTGCTGGCCAGGGAGTATTGATTTTCCACCGCGCCCGCTCAACCGCCGGGCGGGGTGCGGCCGGGGCCGAAATATTTTTCGCTGCGGTAGCGGAGCCAGACCCGGAGGACCTGGGGGACTTTTTCCCTCTCGGCCTCGGTGAGGGTCTCGTAGAGGGCGAGGGCTTTTTCGCGCTCGCCCCGGCAGGCGGCGTTCCGGTGGGCATCCCAGAGGCTGCGGGCAAGGCGCAGCCTGCGGCAGACTTCCTTGACCAGGGCGGCCCCGGTCGGCGGGGGAGCCCCGGGTTTGCGTTTTGGCGGCATGGGTTATTCCGGGCGAACGGCTGAGGCGACAATTTCCAGCACGCGGCGCAGCCCGTCGTCGCCGCCGAGGCTGCCTTCGTTGAAGGGCGTTCTGGGGGCCGACTTCCAGTCGTCGCGAGCCTTGGAGGGTGGGGGAGGCTGGGGCAGGCCGGTCAGGGCGGGGTCCCACTGTCCGGTGGAGCCGCCGAGCTTGTAGATGACGAGATCGAGCGAGGGAACGACGAAGAGGCCAAACCCCCCGGCTCCGGATTTGTAGAAGGCGTCCCGGGGAGCGGCGATGACGTGGCCGTCGGCGTTGTGCTCAAACTGCAGGCTGAAGGGAGTGTGTGTGTTGAATGGCGATGGCTGGTGGCAGAGGGAAATGTAGGGCGCCGGGACGAGCTGGCGGTCCCCCCATTTTCCCTCATGCAGCAGGCAGTAGGCGAACCGGAGGGCATCCGTGGCGTGGAGCGCGGTGCTGCCGGCGCCATTGGCATGCGGCATGACGAAGTCCCCCCGGTGCAGGCAGTAGCCCCACGGCCCCCAGCCCATGGGTTTGGCCAGGCGTTCGTTGATATAGTCCTGCAGCTCCATGCCCGTGACGCGGCGCAGCACCATGGAGGCGATGTGCGGGGCGGGGGAGGAATAGGAATAGCCGGCACCCGGATCACACCAGAGCGGGACGCGGAGGGAGGACTGGTCGAGATCGCGAATGTTCTGCCCCGGCACCGGAGTGAGCGGGACCACGGCTCCATTCACGATGCCCGGGGCCGAGCCCTCTCCGTGGTAGCCGGCGGACATGCACAGCAGCTGGCCGAGGGAGATCTGGCCCTTGCGCGGGTCGTCCAGTGGCAGCGCCTCCGGCAGGTATTTCTCCGTAAAGACCTTCTGGCTCAGGCCTTCAGGGATGCGGTCCTTGAACTCGTCCAGCATGATTCCGCAGGCGATGCTGGTGAAGGCCTTGCCCGTGGAGGCCATGTCCGGGTTCGCCTCCCGGCTGGCCCGGCCAAAGTACTTCTCGAAAACCAGCCACCCGTGCCGCACCACCAGCAGCCCGCCATGCGGCGTGCCGCGCTGCGCCACCTCGAACGCCTGCTCCAGGCGGGACAGCTCCAGCCCGGCCTTTTCCCGAATTTCAGCCGCCCCGGCCGCGGTGCGCCAGCCACCAGAGGCATCCGGTGGCGGGAAATACGCGGCGTCGGCCCCGCAGGTGATGGATTTCATTGAGAAAGCGAAAGTAAACGCCAGGAGGTGGGCGTAAAACCAGAGTGCCCGATTGCGGTGTTTCATTCCGCAATCTTGGTGGCGTTGGCGGCCTGTGGCAACCCTGGCTTGGGTGCCACACCCTGAATGGAGAGGACTTGAAAGATTCCAAATGAGCAAAAATCGCGAATTCACAGTTTTCTTAAACAAATTGATTGCGAAAAAACCACATTGGCTATAATTTCCACAATCTTTATTCCCCCCCTCCACCAGAAACCCCGCACACTCATGCTCAACATTTACAAACGACTCATCCTCGGGGTTGGCCTTACCCTGACGCTGCTCAATGCGTGCCACCGTTCGAATTCTGCCGGAACCTCCACGACAAAAGACGGGGTGCCAGAGGCGAAGATCGTCACGCTTTTCGCGTGGGCTGATTATTTTAACCCTGCAGTTTTGAAGGACTTCGAAACACAAACCGGGGTAAAGGTGGACTACCAGACTTTTTCCTCTGCGGAGGAAATGGAGGCCCGGCTGCGCTCGACCCCGGCCGCGTTCGACTTGATCGTGATCGACAGTTTTAATCTGCCCCACCTGCACCAGCTCAGCCTCATCGCTCCGCTGGACAAAGCGCGGCTGCCCGGATTGTCCAACCTCGATCCGGGTTTCTTGAACCTGAGCTTCGACCCGCACAATGAATACTCCGTGCCCTACACGTGGGGCACGACGCTGATCGCCTACCGCACGGACAAGCTGCCGCAGCCCGACCGGTCGTGGAATCTGCTCTTCGACAAAAAGTTGAGCGGCCATGTGATGATGATCGACGACAACTTTGACGCGCTGGCCTCGTCCATGCTCAGCCTGGGCAAGTCCCCGTCCTCGAGAATCCAGGCGGACTACGACGCGGCGGTCGTCCGGCTGGTGGACCAGATATCGACGATGAACGTCATTTACGGTGATGACTCCACCATCAAGGCGGCGCTGGTCGCCGGCGACACGTGGGCGGCAATGTGCTACTCCGGAGATGCGAGCACGGCAGCCGAGGAGCAGCCGCTGGTGGATTTTTTCATCCCCAAAGAGGGGGCTCCCAAGTGGGTTGATTCCTTCGCGGTGACGCGGGATGCGCGGCACGCCGGCGCTGCCCACGAATTTGTCAATTTCCTGCTCGATCCTGCCGTTTCGGCGAAAAACTCGATCGTCACGCGGTATGCGACCCCAAATCTTAAGGCCAAAGACCACCTCCCTGCGGAGTTTCTGGCCGATGAGCGGATTTTCCCTCCGGCGGACATCATGGTGCGCTGCGTCTTTCTTCCTAAAATGGATGCGGCGAATGCCCCGATGATCAACCGTGCCTGGCTGGCGGTCCAGCGTGCCTACATGGCGGCGCATGAAAAAACAGCCCAGCCCCGTCCCGTGCTGGGGGCTGCTGCAACGGTTCCGGTGGTTCCGGCTGGTCGCTGATTGCTGCCTATTTTAAATCAATCCGCTGATTTAACTCCCCGAACCATCCCGATTCAGCATGCCTTTTTCACGCCATCCTTTTCTTCGCACCATCCGCGGTCGCATTCTGGCGGCGCTGCTGCTCTGCGGCATCGTGCCGGCCGCCCTTGTGCAGGTCGTGAACCACCTGCAGCTGTCCTCCTCCCTGGAGACCTCCGAGTGCGCGAAATACGAAAGCCTTAATTCTCTGGTCGTCAGGCAAATTGGCGCAGTGATGAGGACCGCAGAGAGCCAGCTGCGCCTTCTGCGGGACAATCCCGTGCTGGTCAATCCCGACTCCTCCGAGGCGGCCCGCCTGGAGGAGATGCAGCGCATCGTGCGGGCAGCGGGGTCGTTTTCAGACATTTCCCTCTACACGGCAGACGGCCTGTTTACGAAATCGACTTCGGATCTGTGGCCGGAGCCGGTGGACCGGACGGACTGGATGCGCCGGGCCCGGGATGGCGAGCCCTGTCTCTCGTCTCCGCAAAAAATTCTGGGCGCCGAGGGGCTGTATATCAGCATCTACCTGCCCGTGAAAAGCGCACCGGGGCAGCGACCGCCTGCCATCATCAAGGGGCGCCTGCCTTTTGCCCCCGCCACGGAAGCCCTGCTGACCAGCTCGGAACTGCCTCCCGGCGCCTCCATGGTCCTGATCGATGCCAATGGCAACTTCATCGGCCATTCCGATTCGACCAAAATCCTCCGAAAACTGGACGTGAACCGTCCCGCCGATTCCTGGCTCAAGCCGGCGATCGGCATTTACACGGACTCTGATGGGCGCGCCTACACCTCCATAGCCGCCATGGTCAGTCAGGAGGAGACGAGAATCGGAGAGCCTTGGTACCTGGTCACCCTCATCCCGCAGTCCGAACTCACAGCTGCGGCGGCGAGGGGGCGGCTTTCTTTCGTGCTAGCGGGCTTCTTTTCCCTGCTGCTGGCCCTGTCCTCCGGGGTTTGGTTGAGCCGCAAACTCTCCCAGCCCGTCATCGCGGTGGCGCGCGCTGCCCGGGCGGTGGCCGGGGGCAACCTGGAGTGCCCGATCCCGAACGATCCCGGGGCTCCCGAGGAGTTCGCCCAGCTTTCCTCCGCCTTCAACCGGATGGTCCGCGAGCTGCGCTCCCACCGGGACGGGCTGCAGAACCTCGTCGACGAGCGCACCGCGAGCCTGAGCGAGTCCCAGTACCGGCTGGAAAACGTCAGCGCCCAGCTTCGAGCCGCCTTTGACGCGACCCGGGAGGCCATCCTCATTCTTGCTCCGGACGGGCGGATCATCGCGGCAAACTCAAAGTTCCGGGAGTTTTTCGGCATTGATCCCGAAACCTACCGCCAGCAGCACTTCGCGGCTTTCGAGAGCCGGTTGTTCGGCGTCTTTCAGGACGGGGCGTCCTTTTCGGAAAAGTGGCGCTACGCCTTCGGGCGGGAGGAGGCGCATGACACCGGCTGGGCTGTGCTCTCGCCGAAAAAGCGCGTCGTTTCCAGCTACACCGTGCCGGTGCTCAGCCGGACGGACACCACCATCGGCCAGTTGTGGATGTTCCGGGACATCACCCGCCAGAGGGAGCTGCAGTCCGGACTGGAGCAGGCTCAAAAGATGGAGGCGGTCGGGCGCCTGGCCGGCGGCATCGCGCATGATTTTAACAACCTGCTGACCGGAATTCTTGGCAACTTGAATCTGGCCGACGATCAGCTCACCGACAGCGGAGTGCTCCTTTCCCTGCCTGGCCGCGCTGCGGCTCCTCCAGTCCGGCAGCATTTGCAGCTGGCCCGCACGGCTGGAGAACGGGCGGCCGGCCTGGTCAAGCAGCTCCTCGGTTTTTCCAGGCGGAGCCAGCTGGTCCTGGCAGCCGTGGATGCCAACGCCCTCTGCCAGGAGGTGAAGGACCTGCTGCGCGCCACGCTGGATCCTCGCCACCAGCTGGAAGTTGTGCCCACCCTCGGCCTATGGCCCGTTCTCGGGGATGCCACCCAGATCGACCAGGTGCTGATGAACATGGCCGTCAACGCCCGGGATGCCATTGGCGACAGGGGCGGGGTCATCAGCTTTACCACGTCCAATACGCAGGTCTCCGCCGGTCATGCCGGCCGGCACGGCTGCCCGGCGGGGGAGTACACCCGCATCAGCGTCACCGACAACGGACCGGGCATGCCGCCGTCCGTGATGGAGAAAATCTTCGAACCCTTCTACACCACGAAGGAGCAGGGGAAGGGGACAGGGCTTGGCCTGGCCACCTCCTTCGGCATCGTCAACCAGCACGGCGGCTGGATCGAGTGCCAGTCCGTGCTCGGCACCGGCACCACCTTCCACATTTACCTGCCCCGCTGCAAGACGGCCTCCATGCCCCCGGCCCGGCCAAAAACCATGCCGCTGCCCATGCTCACCCCCGGTGGAAAAACGGGCACCATCCTCCTGATCGACGACGAACCGCTGGTGCGGAGCATCGCGGAGGCGGTGCTCAAGCGTGAAGGCTACCGCGTGCTGACGGCGGATGACGGTGTCGAGGGCATCGAGGTTTTCCGGAAAAACCTGCACGACGTCAGCCTCATCATGCTGGACCTCACGATGCCCAGGCTTTCCGGGCGGGACACCTTCATCGAACTCAAGCGGCTCGACCCGGAGATTCCGGTCCTCATTTGCTCGGGTTATATGGTTGAAATTGAGGAATTCGAGAAGGAAACTGGCTTCCGCCCCTCCTCGTTTGTTCCAAAACCGTACGCCATCAACGAACTCTCCCTTAGCGTGCACACTGTGCTCGAGGACATCCGCACCGTCACCCTCATGCCCTCCTGACCCTGCTTCCGTATTAAACTCCACCAAAACAACACCATGAAAAAACTGCTCTCCACCCTTCTCGTTCTCGCTTCCGGTGCGCTCCCGGCCTTTTCCGGCGAGCCGGCCACCCCGTCCTCGTCCCCGCTGGCTGCGGCTGAGGAGGCTCCCTCATTCACTCTGGACGCCTCCGCCGGTTACATTAACCGCTACATCTTCCGCGGGGTCGATCTTGGGCGCGACCTCACGTTTGCCGAGGTTCTGGCCGAAGTTCCGCTTTCGGATTCCCTCACCGCCTCCTTCTCCAGCTGGTATGGAAATGTGCGCGGGCCGTACTCAGAAGTCGACGTCACCGCCGGCCTGTCCTGGGATGCCGGTCCGGTCACGCTGGGGGCCCAGTTCCTCTGGTACCATTTCCCCACAGGGTACTACTTGGAGAACCAGTACGAAACCGGCCTCACCGTCAGTCGCGAGTTTGGTCCGCTGGAGCTGACCGTCGGCTGGTACTACGAATTCGAGGTCAACGGGCACTTCGTGGAGGCGGTTCTGGCCTGCCCTCAAAAGCTCAACGACCGAGTTTCCATCGAGCCCGCGCTCACTTTTGGGTACAATCTCGGCTACAACGTCCCCGGAAATGACCTGAACCACGCCGGCCTCATCGTCGAGATCCCCATCAAACTGGGCGCGCACGCCTCCCTGACCCCCATTCTGGCCGCCTCAGTGCCCCTGTCGGCCTTGGAGGATTCCGAGCACGCCCTGGTTTACGGAGGGGTGAAATTCACCCTCTCTTTTTGATTTTGCCCCCATCCGGACCGGTCGGGTGGGCTGAAGTTCCCGGTTTGCTGAAATTTTTTAGCCTCATTTTCGGCCTCCATAACCAGCCCGCCCGCCACCCCGTTTGCCCCGTCCTGAGCCCGTAGCAGCACGTTTTTGACATCCTTAGCAAACCTGAAAGACCGCCGCCAGCCCAGCTCCATTCGCACCTCCAGCAAATTTAGAAGTTGAATATTTTAAAAAATGAGGTTCAATGTTGATAATTCACCTCACTTTAGCATCGGCCTTAAATAAAACCTCCGATAACAATATAAAAACCAGAACCACTAAAAAATGTTCTTGATTCTGGTCCGTTTCTGTCTTACAATTTTAGAAGTTTTAGAAAGCATCGCTTTCAACCAAATCCACCGAAGGACCATCCCATGAAAACAGCAGAGGAAAACAAGCAGACTGTGAAGAAGCTCGCCAGTGAAGTGGCGGACTTCATCATGTACACCCAGCGATCATTTTTGCTGGACCTTTCGCGTGAGTTGAATCGAGGCAACGTATCGTATGCCCAGTTCTTTCTCATGGGCTACCTGGCCAGCGAAGACTTCCTGACCATGACGGACATCAGCCGGAAGATGGGCCACTCAACGGCCGCCGCCACCGGGCTTGTGGATCGCCTTGAGAAGCTCGGCTACGTGCAGCGCCTGCACGCCTCCGACGACCGCCGCAAGGTGATGGTCCAGATCACGAAAAAGGGCCTGGAACTCGTCCAGCAGCTCCGTGAGAACCTGACTTCCAACGTGGCCGACCTGATGGCCGCGCAGGAAAATGGAAAAGCCGGCGAGCCGATCCGCCCGGCCTTTGAAAAGGCGAACGCGGCCATGGTCCGTCGCTAGAATCCACCTTCTCTCAGATTCGGTTTGGTGACCGAAACAAAAAGCCCGCCGGGATTTCCTGGCGGGCTTTTTTGTTTGTGCGGGCGGCTGCCGGGGCGGTAGGCTGCGGGATGCACCTGCGCCGCTCGCTTGCCCTGACTGCTGTCGTGTTCCTGGCCGCTGCCGGCCCCGTCTTGAAGGCGGAGGAGCTGCCCTTCCTCACGCCGGATGCCAGGTTTCACGGAGTGGAGCCGCCGGACTGGGTGCTGGATGGCGCGGTGAAGGCGTTTGTCGGGCTGGAGGACCACCAGTCCATCGATGAACTGGCCGCGCTGGGCACGACGGTGATCCATGCGGGCGGGCCGTCGCCCTATTATCCGCTGAGAAAGGATGATCCCGACTCGGGAGTGCCGGCGGCGGAAAGGGCGAAGCTGGAGGCGGGAATCGCCGTGGCGAAGAAGCACGGAATGCGCGTGGTGCTGGGTGTCTCGCCCTACGCGCCGGTGGAAATTGTTCGCCAGCATCCGGACTGGATGCGCCATGACACGGACGACCCCGCCATCCGCGAAAAGGCGAAGCTCGACCTGACGACGCCGGAAAACATCTCCCTGCGCAGCCTGCCGCTGAACACCCCCTACGGCGCGTATGCCATCGAGTGCCTGGCGGAAATGATGCGCGACTACGGGGTGGACGCCTTTTCCTTCGACGGCTGCTACCACGCCTTCATCAACTACAGCCCGTACGAAAAGGCCCTCTTCCAGAGGGAAACGGGCCGGCCGTTTCCAGCGAAGATCAACCTGGAGGATGAGGCGTACCGGATTTACCTGCTCTGGGCGGATGAAAAGCTGGAGGACTGGTACCGGCGGCTGGGCGTGCGGCTGCGGGAGGTGAACCCGCAGGCGGCCATCTACACGTGGACGACCAACGCCGGCCGCTACGGACATTTCCTGACCAGCCCGCGCGTCATGTCCGCCCGGATGAACCGGCTCATCCACTGCCCGGTTCAGGAGTGGTGGCTGGACGAGGTGAACCTCGGCTCCACCGTGGTGCCGTACTTCGGCGCGGCCTGCGTGCGGGCGGTCTCCGGCGGGCGCGTGGGGGCGAGCGAGCCGTACCTCATGTCCCGGGGAAATCCGTACAGCACGGACAGCTTCCCTCCGCACGAGCTGACGGTGCGCTGCCTCGGGGCGATGACCAACGGCTCCTTCACCCCGCTGGCCACCATGGCGGGCAAGGCGGCCACCCATGCCACCCTGCGGGAAATCAACCTGCGCAAGGAGTGGTTCACCCGGCTGGACCAGGAGCCGTGGGCCGCCCTGCTGGTGAGCGAGCAGACCCGGCAGTTCTACGCGCACGGCGGCATCATGGAGCGCTGGCTCTCCCACGCGCTGGGCTTCTTCCGCATGGGAATGGAGGAGCACCTGCCTGTGACGCTCATCACAGAGCTGGACCTCGTGCCCTCCGTGCTCAACCGCCACCGCGTCCTCCTGCTGCCGAACGCCGCCTGCCTCTCGGACACGCAGGTGGAAACCATCCGCGCCTACGTGAAACAGGGCGGCGGCCTCGTCGCCACGTGCGAGACGTCCCTCTGCGATGAACTGGGCCACCCGCGCGGGGACTTCGCGCTCAAGGACGTCTTCGGCACCACCTACCAGGGGCGGGCGAAATCCGCGCCGGTCAAAAAGGACCTCGACGCGAACTTTGCCATCGCCATCGGCGACACCTACTGGGCGCAGCGCTCGGATGCCGGGGCGCTGCGCTTCGGCGACTTCGGCAGCTCCATTTTTGCGACGGATCCGAGGCTGCGGCACCTGGCGCCAAATGGCCAGGCCAGCTACAAGGGCCCCGTGGTCCGCACCGGCGAATTTCTCCCGCCCATGCAGCCGGCCATTCTCTATTTCCCGGAGGGAAATCCCAAGCCGTTTCCCTGCGCCGCCACCGGCAGCTATGGGGAAGGACGCGTCGTCTACCTGGGCGCCGGGCTGGATGCGGCGAATTTTACCTACGCCTACCCATACCACCGCGTGCTGCTCTCCCAAGCCGTGCGCTGGGCGGCCAAAGAACCGTGCCCCATCCAGGTGAAGGCGCCGATGTGTGTGCAGAGCACCTTCTGGCGGCAGAAAAGCGGCAGGGGACGCCAAATAGTTCACCTGTGGAATGGCCTCAACACCACCGCCGACCACGGCCTGCAGGACGTGGAGACGCCCCTGCGCGAAGAGGCCGTGCCCATCCACGGGGGTGCGACCGTTAAATCATGTAACAACCAGGCATTCCAGGTTTGCCAGGAATAAAGAAATGGTAGTTGCTTTACAGCGCCATTTCCGGTGTCATTGGGCAGGATGATCCATTTCCAGCGCCATCCCGACGGCAGTCTCAC
>JANOAS010000164.1:0-2225 GCA_031411255.1 bacterium | reverse complement strand
GCCCGCAGCACTGGAGGTGAACAGATGGGCTATGGACTGGCAAAAAGCCATGAGGTGTCGGCCCAACCTGAAGTTGGGAGTGGCGTCATTTTTTATTAGGGCTCAATCACTTGCCTCGGAATTGCGGCAGGGACTTCAAAGTCGACGCACTCTTCCATGCTTGTTCATCTGGCGCAAGTGATATTGTGACACAGTCGAATTAGGGCAAATGGAGGTGCCATTTGCCCGAAATGAGGCGAGGGTGCGCGCCTGTGATGAAGTGCTGTGAGCTGAAGATGGCAGTGGTGGTCGCGGCAGCCTTGGGAACGGGGCTGGCCGGATGTTCGCGCAAACCAGCGGCGGCCCCTCCTGCGGCGGCACCGGTGCCGGCGGTGACGGTGGCCAAGCCGGAGGTCCGGAAAATCACCGAGTGGGATGAATTCACGGGCCGTCTGGCCTCGCCGGAGACGGTGGAACTTCGGGCCCGGGTTTCGGGATATTTGGAAAAAATTCATTTCAAAGAGGGGACGGAGGTGAAGGCGGGCGACATGCTTTTCACCATCGATCCCCGGCCTTACACCGCCGTGGCCGAGAGAGCCCGGGCCGAGCTGGAGCGGGCGCGGACGCGGGAGGAACTGGCCAGCGGTGAAGCCGTGAATGCCGAAGAACTCCTGAAGACGCGCGCCATTTCCAACGAGGAAAACCAGCGCCGGGCCAAGGCGCTGGCCGAGGCGCACGGCGCGGTGAAATCAGCAGAGGCGGCGCTGTCCGGGGCGGAGCTGGACTTGGAATTCACGAAGGTGACGGCACCCATCGGCGGGCGGATCAGCAATGCCAAAATCACACCAGGAAATCTCGTCACCGGTGGAACAAAGGACGCCACGCTGCTGACGACCATTGTTTCCCTGGATCCGCTCTGGTGCTGGATCGAGGTGGACGAGCGCTCCGCTCTGAAATACCGGGAGCTGCACCGCACCGGCCAGCGGGTGAGCGCCCTCTTCAGTGAGATCCCGGCCCAGATGGGGCTTGCGGACCAGGCGGGCTTTCCGCACGCGGGGCACATGGATTTCGTGGACAACCAGCTCAACCCCGCCACCGGCTCCATCCGCGGGCGCGCCGTTTTTCCGAATGCCGACCGGCTCATGGCCCCCGGCTTTTTTGCCCGGGTGCGCATCCCCGGCAGCGGTGAATACGAAGGCATGCTGGTCAAGGACAGCGCCGTCGGTTCCGACCAGGGGCGTCCGTTTGTCTGGGTCGTCGAGGCCGGGGAAAAGGCGGCCATGCGCCCCGTGACCCTCGGCCCGCTCGTCGACGGCCTGCGCGTCGTCCGCACCGGCCTGAAGGCGGAGGACCGCGTCATCGTGAACGGCCAGATGGCCGTGCGCGCCGGGGCGCAGGTGAAGGCGGGAGGATGAGGAGTGGAACCGGGGGGGCAAAGGCGCGGGCGGACGGGAGGCGGCGCAGGACGGGAGCGAGGGCGCGGCAGGGGGAAGGGAATGAAGAGGATTGACGATTGATGAACAAGGATTTTTGAGTTTGGAGGTTTCAGACACCCTGCAGGCGCGGGGCTGGCCGTGGAGCCGCACTCACCGGGCCCGCCGGCATCCCTGCCCGGCACCCCTGTCCGGGCTGGGGCGCGAAGTTGCGTCGTGGGTGTCGCTGGAGAGGGGGGCATTTTCTGCCAACTTGCGGGTGTTGGTCTGGTTTTGTGGGGGCTCCTTCATCGCGGTTGGGAAAACAGAGGGAATCCAGGGACCCCGGAAGCCCAACGTCGGCGCAATCTTTGGCTGAACCGACCCTCCGAAGCCCAATGTCGGCGCAACATTTGGCCTGGCAGGCCCTCCGGACCCAAATGTTGGCGCAACATTTGGTCTGGCAGCCCCTCCGGACCCAAATGTTGGCGCGACATTTGGCCTGACAGCCCCTCTGAACCCCAATGTTGCGGCAACATTTGGCTTGGCAGGCCCTTCGGACCCAAATGTTGTCGCCCTGTTTTGGCCTGACCGCCCCTCCCGAGGGTCCGGGCGGCTGCGGGTGGGGGGGCTGATGGGGTGGGGCTGGGTGGGTGGAAAGGTGCAGGGTTTCGCTCCTTGGGAGGGGCAGGAGCATTCGCGGGCATGTTCTCGTTGCCGAATGGTGAATCGGTCGTACCTTCGCGCCCCTGTGGATACCGCTCATGAGATCGCCCGGCGACGCACGTTCGCCATTATTTCGCACCCGGATGCCGGGAAGACGACGCTGACTGA
>JANOAS010000163.1:0-3418 GCA_031411255.1 bacterium | reverse complement strand
GTGAGACTGCCGTCGGGATGGCGCTGGAAATGGATCATCCTGCCCGATGACACCAGAAATGGCGCTGTAAAGCAACTACCATTTCTTTATTCCTGGCAAACCTGGAAGGCCTGGTTGTTACATGATTGCACGGTCGCACCCTCATCTCTCACAAAAACCTGACAATTGGTAATTTTAAACCCGCTGCCACTGGTGGCGCCGTAAGCCCTTGGCAGCACCGGCAGCGGCCGCAACCCGTGTCCCCGGGCCTCGTGCGCTGCACGCAGACGTGGGACATGCACGCGTACGCCATCCGCGCCTCGGCATACAAGACGGTGGCGAAGGCGCTGACCCCGTTTGGCAAAGGGGTCAAGGTGGTGAGCGGCCCAGGGCTTCACACTTGCGACGAGCGCCTGTCCGAACTCTGCGGCAAGCTGCCGGTCTATGCCGCATGGCCGAACCTGGCCGGGAAGCGTCCGCTGGTCTCCGAGGCGCAGAAGGGCTGGATCAATGACAACTACACGGCTGACGGGCGGCAGACCTACATGCGTGAGGCGGTGGAGAGTCTGGACGCGGAAATGCGCGAGCGCTTCTCCGCCGCTCGCACTGTGAGCCGGGCACCAGCGCACCGTGTGGGAGCGGGCAAACCGGGAAGCGCAGAGTCATTTCTCCTCTGCCGGTCTGAAGTGGATGTGGGGTTCGGCGACAGGCTGCGCGGGCTGGCGGCGGTGGTGGGCGGGCTTGACTACAAAGTGGTGAACGGCCCGCAGGAGCCGCCGGCGTCAAATTAGCTTCACGAAATACTGGCCGGGCAGCTTTTTGACCAGCTTCTTCATTTCCAGCTTCATCAGGGCCACGGTGACGGTGGAGGCGGAGAGGCCGGTGCGGGAAATGAGGTCGTCGAGCTGCGTTTCCTCGTTGCCGAGGGCGGTGTGGACTTTTTCCTCGTCGCTGGAGAGCGGGATGGTGGGCTTGGCCGGGCCGGGCGGGAGCAGCTCGGTCTGGGTGGGAGGAATGAGCCAGGTCAGGTCTTCAAGAATGTCCTCCGCAGAGAGGACGAGCTTGGCCCCGTTTTGGATGAGCTTGTTGCACCCCAGGGAGGACGGCCTGTCGATGGGTCCCGGCACAGCGTAGACGGTGCGCCCGTAGTCTGCCGCCTGGTTGCAGGTGATGAGGGCGCCGCTTTTCGCCGGGGCCTCCACGATGAGCACGCCCTGGCTCCAGGCGGCCACTATGCGGTTGCGCAGCGGGAAGCTTTGCTTGTCCGGGTTGGCATCGATGGGGAACTCGCTCACCACCGCGCCGTTTCCGTCTGCGATGCGTTCGGCCAGGGTCTGGTTGTCCGGCGGGTAAAGTTTGGCAAGTCCGGAGCCGATGACGGCCACGGTGCGGCCTTTCGCGGCCAGGGCGCCCTCGTGCGCCGCTGTGTCGATCCCCAGTGCGAGCCCGCTCACCACCGTCATGCCAGCGTGGGCGAGCTGAAAGGAAAGCTTCCGCGCGGCCTGCATGCCGTAGTGGGTGGTCCGCCGCGAACCCACGACACCCACAGCGTGACGGTCGCGTTCCAGCAGCTTTCCCCAGACGTAAAGCAGCAGCGGCGGGTCGTACACCTCGCGCAGGTTTTTCGGGTACACCTCGTCCTCCTGCGTGACCACGGTCGCGCCAAATTCCTTGATCCGTCGCAGTTCCCGCGAGAGGTCGATCTTCTGCTCCCAGGTCGCAATCGTCTCCGCCAGCTCCGGCCCGATCCCGTTCACCTCCTGCAGCCGTCCGGACTTCTGCCGCAGCACCTCCTCCGGCGTGCCAAACGCCTCCAGCAAACGCCGCACCCTCACCGGCCCGATGCCGGGCAGGAGATTCATGGTCAGGTAGGCTTCGGTACGGTTCATGGAAGGGCAGGGAGAAACGGGAAGCGCGGTGACCTCCAGTCCCCCCACCTTTGCCCGGTGAGCGCCTCCGGGTCAAACCGGAGGCGGGAATTTCTGGAACACGAAGTATCCGTGGCGGATGGCGGCAGTCTTGAAATCACCGGAACCCGCCCCCACCTCCGCACGCAGAGAGGCAGGGTGGATTCCGGCGGTGCTGACTGCCGGACGGCAATCCGTTTATTTCAAGAAATCGACACGCCCTGATTCAAGATCATACATGCCGCCAACGATCTTGATCTGACCGTCCTTCTCCATTTGGCGGAGAATGGGGCTGTTGGAGCGAATGTTAGCCATCGCCCGCTTAACGTTTGTTTCAGCCACCCGATCCACGAAGGCGTAGTTCTTTGAACTGCGATCCTCACCCGGGCTTGACGGAGTGGCAGCGACAGCCGGCTCGATCTTGTCGATCAATCCGGTGAGGTTTCCGAGTTCCACATGGTCGCAAGCCCCCTTGATCGCGCCGCATTTCGTATGGCCTATGACCGCGATGACTTTTGATCCCGCTGCTTTCGAAGCAAACTCGAGGCTGCCAAGGATGTCCGGGTTCACGATGTTGCCCGCGATTCGCGCATTAAAAACATCGCCGATTCCCTGGTCAAAAATCAACTCCGTGCTGGTGCGGGAATCCAGGCAGCTGACAACGGTGGCGAAAGGATACTGGCCCTTGGCAGTGTCCTTCACCTGCTTGTTCAGGTTGCGGTGAAGTGTTTTGCCCGCGATGAACCTGGCGTTGCCTGCCTTCAGCTTCTCGAAGGCCTGCTGGGGTGTGGTCGCAGACTGGGCCTCTTTTGTCATGGTAGGGGCAGTCTGGCAGCTGGTGAGCGCTGCGAGCGAAAGGGCGAGGACGGGAAGGATCAGGATTCGTGATTTCATGGATTTACGGGTTTAATTGCGTGGAACTTTTTTTGGTTGTTGGGAGGCGCGTTTGAATTTCCATAAAACAGGATCGTGGACAATGTTTTCTTTTGATCAGAATACTTAGCTTTCATCTAAGACGTTTGTCTTGGAGGCGAGTGCCGCGTCACCGGCCAGGGCCCGTCGCGGGATCAGCCTGTTTTTTCTCCAGCGGCACCCGGACGACCTTGGCCGGATCGTAAGCCGGGGCGTCGTGGCTGAGGAGAAGGGCTGTTTTTCCTGGCGGAATTCAGAGTAGTATCCACCCCAAACTTCATATGATTTGAAATTCATATGAAAAAGAGCAACATTCTTCCATGCCAACTTCAATCGATCAACTCAAAAACCCGCGTTTCCGTTTCCGAGACAAGCAGATAGCCTTGATTCAGGCTTGCTGGGAAGAGGGGCAGAGCGTCCTGCTGACGGGCATTCGGCGCACCGGCAAAAGTGAAATCGCCAAGGCCTCGCTGGTAAACTTTGGCTCTTCAACCAATTCCGTGGGATTTTGTGGAGGGTTTGAGTTCAAGCCCGCCGCAGTAGAAGAGAATCCTGGCTCGATAGCTGGCGAAGGAGCGGAACCCCCTGGCCGCCGCTTTGAGCTGTTGAACCACGCTGTT
>JANOAS010000162.1:0-20907 GCA_031411255.1 bacterium | reverse complement strand
TGAGACTGCCGTCGGGATGGCGCTGGAAATGGATCATCCTGCCCAATGACACCGGAAATGGCGCTGTAAAGCAACTACCATTTCTTTATTCCTGGCAAACCTGGAATGCCTGGTTGTTACATGATTTAACGGTCGCACCCTTTCCATCCATGTACGCCAGGAGGGCGCCGCCGCCGCCGTTGAAGGCGTCATTGTGATGGCCGCCTCCCCGATACCACGCGAAGTTGCCAGCAGACCGCTGGTACAGGGTGTTGGCCTGAACGCCCATCCCGTAGAGATTTCCCCAGAGGTTCACGTGCTGGGCGAGGCCGCCATTGTTGGTGTTCCAGAAGACGGGCCCCCGGAAGGTGGTGCCCGCCTCGGCCCACATGGTGATGCGGCGCTCCGCATTGGTGGTGCCGGCTCCCACGATGTCGAGTCCGTCGGAGTAGCTTTGATAGCCGATTTGCCCGGCCGTTTGCTTGGTGATCCCACCTCCCACGCCAAACTCCAGAATGTTGGTCCCGGCGATTTTGGAGTGGCCGTCCACGGTCAGATTGGTGGCAGTAATCCAGTTGAAATTCGACGTGTCATTCGCGGCCGCCTGAACGTGCTGGGCGGTGCCTGCGGTGGTGGCGAAATCCGTCCGGGCCGAATTTTCCGCCTTCATGGCCCGCAGGGCAAAGGCCGTGCTGACCATCTGCTGGCGGGGCGAAATCTCCGGGTCCGCCGTGGGTGTGCCATCATCCACGGTGATGCCCAGAAAGCGGTCCACGCCAGTGAGGGCGTCCACCACAGCCGGGTGCGGCTCCGAGCCGACCACCAGGCCGGTGCCCAGCAGGACGCTGAACTGGCCTTTTGAAATGGTCACCACCTGCTGCTCGGAATAGAGCACGTCCGTGCCAGTGGGGCTGCCGTAGATGCGGAGGATGACCGTGCGGTTGACCGGCACGGTGTCGCCGATGAGCGCCCCGGAGGCGTCCGAGACACGGCCCTGGTAGCTGATGCTGCCGGGGATGTTCGTCTGGGCGAAGGCGAGGTGGGCGGAGAGAAGCGGAAGGGCGATAAGGAGCGAGCGTTTCATGGTGTATTCAGAGTTGGTTTTGAAAGTTGAATCCGGGTGTTGATGACTGGTTTGAGCAGCTGGATCACGGGGTGGTTCTGAGGGTTCCGACCTCGCTGACACGGCGAAGGGTGAAGGTGCCGGTGACGGTGACGGCATCCCGCCGGACGCCGGTGATGGCCTCGCCATACGTGCCGGTGAGGACCCGGCTGCCCCAGGCGCCGGATTGTCCGGCGGGCGAGGTGGCGTCGAAGGTGAAGCTCACAGCGCGGTTGACGGTCCAGCTTTCCACCCCGGCGGGCAGGGGGGCGAAGCGGGCATTCAGGTTGTCATGATCCGGGTGGTACTGGTGGACGAATGGATTCGTAGGATCATTGAAGGGCAGGTTGATCGTGCCGGAGAGGCTCCCGCCCGCAGAGAAGCTGCCGGAGGCGAGGATCATGCGGTCCAGCGGCATGTGGGCGGCACTGAGGCGCTGGGCTTTGTCCTTGTGCCCGGCGTCCAGGGCATCCTCCGTGGTGGCCACACCGGTGGCGCCGTCCACACCATTTAAAATGCCGACATATGCCTCGGACAGCATCACAGCCTGGCCCGCAGCATTCACGTGGATGAGGTAGCGCAGCGGGAAGGAGCGCTCCGTTGCCCGGCCGGTGGAGCCGGGCGTCTTGCTCTCCACGGCGTTCACCTCCGCTTCACCCACCCAGAGCCCGGCCATGCTGGCCGAGCCCGCCGTGACGGGAAGGTACACATCCATCATGTTCGCCGCATCAGTAATGCGCAGCAGGCTGGCGTAAAGAGAGCCTGGAGCGCCGTTCATCGCCGCGCGATTGACGGCAAAGGTGAGCATCGTGGAGGCATTGGCCGCCAGCGTGACCGTGAGCGGTGCGGTAACGGGCGTGTCCACGTTGGCCGCCGTGGTTGTGTTGAAGACCCGCTTCGCCAGAGCCACCGGGCCGGCGATGGCCGGTTGACCGGGCGGCGGGGTCTCGCTGGCCTGGGGGGCCAGCGTGAGCGTCGGGGTGACCGCCGTTTTGTTCCGGAAGGTCAGAGTCACGGTGCTGCCGGTCCGGCCGAAGTTCAGGCCCGTCGGGTCGCTCAGCTCGTACGAGACGGGGCCGATGAAATCACTGACGACCTTGGTTTCGAACCAATACGCCTGGGTTGAATCCATGCGTTCCGTGGCGGCGGAAAAGATGCGCACCGGGTTGTTGGCGTCGAGGGCCCCGCCGTTGTAGCGGAAGATGCGCGAGGCCGTGGCAGCGGGGAACATCCCGAAGTACGTGGAGAAGGCGGGAAAGACCGAGCCGGTCTTCTTCGTCGGGAAGGCGAGCAGGTTTGCCCCATTCCGCCGCCAGGAGACGACGGGCGGCTCCACCAGCTGCTTCATGGTCCAGGCCACGGGCGTCGCGCCGTCACGCAGCCTCACCAGGTAGGCGGTCTGTCCTTTCAGCACTGCCAGGTCACTGAGCAGCGGCTGGTCCCGCCGCCAGACGCTCCACTCCGGAGTACCCTGCGGCGGCTCCGAGGGCGAACTCGTGAACTGCGCCTGGCTGTCCGCCGGATTCCACCGCCAGACCTCCAGGATGTCCGCCTGGCTGGCCAGATGGTCCTCCAGCGTCTGCCATGCGGCGTCGCCATTGAGGTAGACGGAGGACCAGCCAGGCTTGAGCGTGTAGGTGGTGCTCCGCCATTGGGCCGTGGCCAGGGGAGCGGTGAGGCAGAGCAAAGCGGCTGCCGCGGGGAGTGTGGGACGGTTTTTCATCTGATGACAAGACGGTAGAAGACGCGATCAGGCCCGGGGGTGACGAAGGCCGACACCGTTTCAGTGGCCAGCGCCACGTAGACCAGGTTGGGATAATTCGGAGAGCCGATGGAGAAGGGCACAGCGGCCCAGTTCAGGAGGTTGGTGCTCCGCTCGATGGTGTAGGTCCGGCCCAGCACGGCATCGAACTCCAGGCGCGTGGGGTTGTCGAATCTCAGGAACATGCGCGACGCCCCGTCGCAGGCGTAGGTGCCCTGAATGTACTCGTCGTAGTCAGAGACGCCGTCCTTGTCGAGGTCGCCGTTGCGGCTGAGCAGGCTGAGGTCATAGCCGTTGGGCCCTGGAGGGATGTTGCACTGGCTGAGCTGCCACTCCTCCCAGACGTCCGGCAGTCCGTCACCGTCGGAGTCCACGCCGAGGGTGAAATCAAACCGCTCGCGCTCGCTGCCTCCGCCGGAGGTCAGCGTCCCGGCCACGCCCACCGGGTAAAAGCGCTGCCCGTTCATCTCCACGGCGATGGTGTAGCCGCTGCGGGCCACCACGGCGGACTCCCGGTAGAGCGTCGTGCCCGCCCGCAGCATGTCGATGGGGATGCGCAGCTCGTAGTTCTGGTCCAGCCGCACCCCGGAGGTGATCGGGGCCCGCTGGACGACCTCACTTCCCTTGATGAGGACGATTTTCGCATCCTCCGCCGTGAGGACATTCCCCACCTCATCCCGGACGGTGCCGTAGAGCGTGTAAAAGGGCGATGGCGGAAAGGCTCTCAACTGCAGGACATGCAGCAGGAGGAAAATAACGGTGATGAGCGGTGTTTTCATGAAAAGCGGGTGCGTTGTGCGTTTCTTACCGGTTTCCCGGCAATTCTTTCAGCTTCCGGCAAACATTTTTTACATATCTAACCAAGAGGGCTTTAAGGATGCAGCCACGGTGGAGCCCGATGGAAATCCAGGATGCCCAATCGTTCCTCAGCCTTCCGCAGACCGACCTCGCAGAGATTTTCGGAAAAATCTTCAAGGCCGCTGCCGGGACCTGCCGCGTCAGCCTACGAACCCGGCAAACGCAGCTTTACTCCGCAGCGCCGCGCTCGAGAACCTGCCGGGCCCAGTGGGCGTAAGGGTCGCCGGCGGGAGCGTCGTTGATCTGGTGGCGCAGGCTTTCCATGCCGGAGCCCGGGATGAGGGTCACTCCACCCTCCGGATTCAGGCGCATCAGGGCGAGGTTTTCCAGAAAGTCAGGGAACCATGGAGGGACCGGCCCTGAGGGAAGGCTGATGGACCAGAGTGCCGTGTGGTCGGTTCTGGTCCCGGACAATACGCGGGAAGCGTCCGGTGAAATGACAGCGTGAAGGCTCTCGCAGTCGCAGGTGGCAAGGCTGGCTGCGGGGTCGTAAAAATGGGCGCTGACCGGCTCGCCCGTGAGCGCGTCCCAGAAGCGAAAGCCGCTGGTATCGCGGACAAAGAGCGCGGTGCCATCGCGGACGAAGCGAACGGTGTGCACGGAATCACCCTGGCGCAGCGGGGGGGTGAGCGGCCGGCCGGTGGTCACATCCCAGAGCCGGGCGGTGCCGTCGTGGCAGGAGGTGGCGAGGCGGGTGCCGTCCGGGCTGAACTCCAGCTGGGCCAGCCACGCCGCGTGGGGCAGGAGCGGGCCGGAGGTACGGCCGGTGGCGGCGTCCCAGATCTGGGCGCCCTCGTAGCCGGCGGTGGCGACGCGCCGGCAGTCGGGGCTCCACGCCACTCCGAGGACATGGGCGTGAACCCCGCTGAAGGCCTGGAGAACCTGCCCGGAGTGCAAGTCCCACAGGCGGGCCGCGCCACTGGTGCCGCCGGTGAGGAAGCGCCCGCTGGCATCAAGGGCGAAGCGGACGGCAGTGATTTCCTCGCCTGTGGGGATGGCACGGATGAGAGACCCGGTCGGGGTGTCGTAGAAGGCGAAGTTGCTTTGGCGGGTGCCATGTTCGTCATTCCAGTTGCACGGAGCAATGATCTGTGCGCCGTCTGGAGAGAGAGCGCCGGTGCGGCCCAGACCGGTGCGTGGCACGGTCCGCCACAGCGGCTGACCGGCGGCCAGTGACCAGGCCTCCGCGACAACGGAGACGTTCCCGTTTTCCTCTGCTTTGTGACTGAGGGAGTAAAAAATACTCCGGTCCGCTGAAAAGAAGGCGGCATACGGCTGGCCGCCGGCCGGCTGGTTCAGGAGAAGCCGTCCGGTCGCGGTGTCTGTGACGCGCCAGACAGCATCGGCCCCGAGCGTGGCAGTGGCTGCAGTGGCGGCAATGCTGCCGTCGGCACTGAGTCTGAGGCAGCACACCCCGGGAGACTCCTCCCGCACGGGGCGGGCCGGCAGGGTGGCCCGGTGCAGCGTGATGCGGGCCGGAGCCTCCGCACTGCCGGCCAGGGTGGCGAGCACGGTGCGTCCGTCGCGCGAGCAGTCAGTGAAGGGGACGACGCCGCCATTGCCAAGCCGCAGAGGGCTGGCTACTGCTCGCCCGGTGGCCGCCTCCCACACGCGCACGGTCTGGTCAAACCCCGTGGTGATCACACGCTGACCGTCGGCGGAGCGGATCATCCACGGCTCGGGAAACGACTCCGGAATGTCCCTGGTCTGGTGGCCGCGCTGCTCCATGCCGACCGGCAGCAGCGAGTCCACATCGTGAACCGTGAGCGGAAGCGAGTCGCCGCCGGAAAAGAGGTGCGTACCGTTGGCGTCAAGCATGACGAGCGGCATGCCTGTAGGGCTCCGGCGGAGTGGGCGCAATTCCTGGCGGCTGGAGATGTCCCAAATCCTGATTTCCCTGTCACCGTCTGCGAGCGCGACACGGCGCCCGTTGAGAGAGATCGATCCCCGGGAGAATCCGGCAGCGGCTTCCATGCGAAACGGTTCCCCGCCGGTCGCGAGGTCAATCACGCTTGCCTCACCCGGCCCGTAAACGAGGACGCGCGAGCCGTCCCCGGAGAGCTGGGAATCGATGAGGCCGCCCTCCATCTTGATGAGTGAGGGCTCCTCCCCGGGCGCGGCGGTGGACCAGACCTCGAGCGCGTCTTTTGTGCTCCCGGCCAGCTGGGTGCCGTCGGCGGAAAACGCGAGCCGCGTGACGCGGTGGCCCACACGGCGCTTGAGCGGAACGGGCCGGCCGGAGGGGAGCGGACGCAGGGTGATCTGGCGGTCCTCGGTGGCGAGCGCCAGCAGGTCATCCCCCCGGCCGAGGGCGATCGCGGTCGCGTTCTGCGGGCCGGGCTTCGCGTCAGGCTTGCCGGACAGGAGCGCGATGACGGAGGCGGTGTCTTTCACGTCCACCTGCAGGTCCTGGGTGAAGGCCCCAGCCTCCACGCCTGAGCCGGCGTGCCAGACGCGGACAACCCTGTCCCCGCAGGCGCAGGCGATCCAGCGTCCGCCGGGCGAGAGCCTGGCCGGGAGCCGCACCCCGCCGGGAGGCTGGATCTCGGGGCCCGCCTGGACGGGGAAGGACCGCTGGTCCACGATGGACATGGCAAACATGGCGGCCTGCCAGCGCGCGGGATCCGCCCTGAGGAGGGACGCCATGTGGGCCAGGGGGCGGGAGTAATCCTCCTTTTCCAGCCAGCGGTCCATCTCCTGCCAGCGCAGGCTGGCCAGGGTGGCGGCCTGGGCGGCGCTGGTCTGCCGCGCCTGCTGCAGCGCCACGGCCTGGGCGGCGCGGGCTCCCTCCGCGTTTCTCCACTGCCAGAAAATCCCAGACACTCCGCACAAGGCGAGGACGAGGCACGCCGCCGCCAGTGCAGCCACGGCCGGACGCCGCCGGACCCAGCGCCAGAGCCGCCCCGCCGGGGAAACGGGCGCCGCCAGGATGGGCTCCCCGCGCAGAAACCGGCCCAGCTCCTCCGCCACGGCATGGGCGGATTCATAGCGGTCTGCGGGCCGCTTCTCCAGGCACTTCAGGCAGATGGTTTCCAGGTCGCGGTCCAGCCCGGGCACGAGGCGCGATGGCGGCACGGGCGGCTCAGTCTGCACACGGCGCATGGTTTCCAGCGCCGTGGTTCCCTCGAAGGGGGCGCGCCCCGTCAGCAGTTCGTACAGGACGGCCCCGAGTCCGTAGATGTCCGCCGCAGTCGTGATGGTGGCATTCCCCCCGGTCGTCTGCTCCGGAGCCATGTAGCTCGGGCTGCCGAGCAGCGTGGTCGTGATGGTGAGCGAGGAGTTTCCGGCCACCCGGGCCAGCCCAAAGTCGCCCAGCCGCGGCTCGCCCCGCTGGTCGAGCAGGATGTTGCCCGGCTTAACGTCCCGGTGGAGCACGCCATGCTCGTGCGCGGAGGCCAGCGCCCCGGCCACCTTCACCATCAGCCCGGCGATTTGCCGCTCCCGGTCCCTCGGCGCAGTGCGCCCGCTGGCGGACCTTTCAGGCTGCCAGCGCGTCCCGCCACTCCGGGCGAGCGTGCCTCCGTCCACGTACTCCATGGAGAAAAACGGGAGCCCGTCGTGCTCTCCCACCTCATAGACAGGGACGATGTTCGGGTGGCGCAGGCCGGCGGCCGCCTCGGCCTCCAGGCGGAACCTTGCGAGCGCCTCGAGCGAGGCGAGATGGCCGGCCAGGATCATCTTCACCGCGGCAGGCCGGTTCAGGCTGATCTGCCGCGCCCGGTAAACGACCCCCATGCCGCCACGGCCGATCTCCTCCTCCAGCTCGTAGTCGCCAAAGTGGCGCGCCACCCCGAGCGAGCCCACCGTGCTCCCGAGGCCGGGGGGAAGGTCCGCCGCGATCATTCCCGCAGCTCCCTCCGCATCAAACATCGCAAGCTGGAGCAAACAGGCGGAACATTTCCCGCCCGGCGCGCTGGCATGCACCAGCGCCCCGCACGTCGTGCAGACGGCAGGCGGCGGTGTGGTGTCTGTAGGGGGCGTGTTCAGTTCTTTGTTACCTCAGCACTTCACGGCCGGGCCTCTCAGATTATTTGCATTTTCACCGGATCATCTGCTCAGCGCGGCAAAGACCGCACGCAATTCCTCATCCACCTCCGCGTCACTGGAGACGGTGCGGGCGATTTCCTGCCGCACGAGATCCCGGTAGCGCAGGCGGAGGCGGTAGACGGCATTCGTGACCGCGCTCACGCTCATGCCCAGCGCCTGGCCGATCCGCTCATACGAGGCGCTTTCGATCTTTCCGCTCAGGCACTCCTGGAGCGCGGCAAACTGGGCGCTCCTGTTCGCCCGGTGGTAGTCCCCCGCCAGCGCCGCCATGGCCCGGCGCAGCAGCGCATCCGCCCAAGCCCGGTCGTACAACCGGTCCGGTGAGAGGTGGTCGGCCAGCTCTTTTTCAAACCGCGCCTCGCCCTCGTCCACGTCCAGGGGCACGTGCAGCACCCGCCCACCCCGCTTCCACGCGGCATCCCTCCTTGCCTCCGTGGAGAGGAAATTCTTCAGAGCGCCCAGCAGGAAGGACCGGAACCTCCCCTTTTCCGGAGAGGCGCCCTCCATGGCCCGGCGCTCCAGCAGGTGGGCAAAGAACCCCTGCGTCAGGTCCTCCGCCTCGTGGCTGGACCGGTCGGACCGGCGGACAAAAGCGTAGACCGGATACCAGTAGGCCGCGCACAGTTCGCCGAGCACCTCCCGGCTGGCGGTTTCGTCGAGATCCTGCAGTGTCAGCAGCACACTCCACCGGGTGTCGGGAAACGACATCCTCGGCAGGGCTGGACTGGCGTCATGCGGATCAGCGGTCATGCAAAATGGGAAACCACAATGCCAACAAGAGCGTGCTTTTCGGCCGTGTCCACGTCCCGTTCATCAGGCAGGGAAAATGGCCGATCCCAGGCGCTCCTCCGACTCCAGCGCATTTTTGCCTTTCCCAGTGCGTTTCTTTTCTAGCCAGCCCCGCTGCACCTCGCTAGTCTGGGAGTTCGTGCCGCAGCTGTCCAAGTCAACCAACCCGAAAAACTCCCCCGCCGCCGATCAACATGAAACCTGCCAACACCCGCCGCCATTTCCTCTGCGTCACCGGGGGAACACTCCTGCTGCCATGGTGTGAATCCCGCGCCCAGCCGCCGGAAGTCCCGCAGACGCTCGACCAACTTTGGGCCGGCTTTGCTGATCTCGACAGGACCACGCCACTCGAGATCGAACTCCTCAAAGAGTGGGAGCAGGAGGGTGTGGTCTGCCGGATTGTCCGGTATCAGGTCGGCATTTTCAAGGGCGCACCCTCGCGGATCGCGGCTTTTTACGCCTTTCCGAAGGGAGGGGCGAAACTGCCCGCACTGGTGGACATCCACGGCGGCGGGCAGTCGGCATCGCTGGGCAATGTGGTGACCTGCGCGAAGCGCGGATACGCGTGCCTTTCCCTGAACTGGGGCGGCAACAAGATGAGCCTCGGAAAGGACAACTGGCCGGGGCCGCAGACGGACTGGGGCAGGCTCGATGCGACACATCCGCCGCAGCGCAACAAGGCGAACCATTTCGCGGGCCCGCTCGCGCCGGATGAGTTCACGCTCGACGCTGTCGAGTCGCCGCGGAACAGCAACTGGTTTCTCGTGCTGCTGGCAGCGCGCCGCGCCATCACATTTTTGGAACAGCAGCCGGAAGTGGACCCGACGCGCATCGGTGCGCACGGGCATTCCATGGGCGGGAAGCTGACCACGAACCTCGCGGGCATCGACGAGCGCATCAAAGCGGCAGTGCCATCGTGCGGCGGGTCGGGTGACCTCGCTGAAGACCCAAAAACCAAGCGTCCGCCCATGGAGCTGGCCTGCATTTCCGACAACGCCTACATACCGCGCATCACCTGCCCGACCCTGTGGCTTTCGCCGACGAACGATTTCCACGCAAACATCGACAACATGGCGTGGAACTGGCGCAACGTGCCGGATGCCGGGTTGCGCTTTAGCATTTCGCCGCACTTCAACCACCGCCATTCAGACGAGCACGCCATCACGGAATATCTGTGGTTTGAGCAGCATCTCAAAGGCGCGGCTTTCAAAATGCCTGCGACGCCGGTGATCGCGCTGGAGTTGAAAACGCACGACGGAGTGCCGCGCATCACCGTGACGCCCGACGAGTCGATGGCGGTCGAGCGCGTGGACATTTACTACTCAATCGACCCGCACTACCTCACCCGTTTTTGGCGTGATGCGAAAGCACGGCAGACGGGCAAACGGTGGAGCGCGCAGTGCCCGGTGATGAATCTGGAGCAGCCCGTGATCGTCTTCGCGAACGTCGTCTACAAAATGCCCGAACCCTACCACACCGGGACTAAAACCGATACATTCGCCATCAGCTCCCGCGTCTTGTCAGCCACCCCGGCGCAGCTTCAGGCGGCGGGGACAAAAGCCGCAGACAAACCCGACCGCGTCATCGACGACGGCACGCGCGGCTGGCGCGACTGGTATTTGCTGAACTGGGGTCATCCCCCGCTGTGGACCGCCACGACCCGCAAGCTGAAGGACCCAAAGTGGCGCGGCCCCAAGGGCGCAACGCTCCACTTTGAGATCAGGAACGAAACCGACAACCGGCTCGTGCTCATGTTTAACTGCAACGGATGGGGCGCCATGATTCCCGGCAGGCCCGCGGTGGACTACACGGTCGTCAAAAAGCTGAACGCCTCCAAAGACTGGCAGGGCGTTTCCGTGAGTCTCGACGAACTCATCGCCACCGATCCGACAATCACCACGCCGCCAGCCGACTGGCAGACCGTCACCGAATTCAGCCTCAGCCCCAGCGGCATGACGGTGAAGGACGGTCAGAAGGTCAAAGTCGACGGCAATCCCTGGCAGGGCCCGCGCGAGATCCGCAACCTCCGCTGGGAAGGGGGCGAATACCCCGCTCAAGCGACGCCCGGCGCGGCGGTGAGCCCCGAGGATTTCAAAAAGAACTTCGACGGTGCGATCAAAAAATCGCTGGAGCAGGAGAAGCTTGATCGAAAGGAGTGATGCCCTCGTGAATCTTCCTGTGCTCATTCTTCGTTGCGTCTTGCTGTTGACCATACTCAGCTCTGCCCGCGGCATCGAACTCACCACCGATTCCTTCACCCTCAGATTTAGCGTCGATGGCCGGCCGGAGAGCTGCGCACGCAAGGTGATTGGCACGGAGTTTCTGCCCAAGGGGCGTCCTGGCGAGGGTTTCTTTTTGAAGGGCGTGGATGGGGTGGTTGTGCGTCTTTCAAACGTGTCGCTGCTGCCCGATGGTCGCCTGCTCGCGGCCAGTGCAGAAGGCTCGAAAAGGGTGCGATTTTCGGTCACAAACGGTCAGCGGCATCTCGCTTTCCGCATCGAGAGCGCAGAAGGAATCGCGCCGGAGCAGTTCGAGTCGTTTCACTTTAGCGCGCTGTCGAGTCCGCAACTGCGCGTGCTGAGTCTCGACTACATGACACGGGCCGATAGCCGGGCGTACGGAGTGTTCGTGGACTGGCCGGAGTTCTGGCATCGTTCCACGGAGGATCCGCTGGGCGGGTTCGTCCTGTATGAAAAAACCAGCGACGACGATGAGGACGAAACGCTCCTGCGGCTGTGGGTCGGGGAAAAGCTGCCGCATCCAAAGGTGAGCGGTGAGTGGAACGTGGAACGCGCCCGTTCGTGGATGAACGAATGGCAGCGCCGCTTCACCGACCGCACGCAGATGATTCTCGCGGGGCAGAGTCTTGCCGAGTTGCGCGAAGGCCTCGACTTCGCGAGCCGGTCGGGCATCAAGCAAATCTATCTTTTCACCGACACGTGGCGACCGGACAAGTTCTGGCCGGCAGGCGAAATGAACTGGGAGGTGAACACAACGGTGTTCCCGCGCAGCGAAGCGGACCTGCGCGCCTTTGCCGAAGAGGTTCGCGGCAGGGGAATGTATTTGGCGCTGCATTATCTGAGCGGCGGAATCGGGATGAAGGACCCGGTGTACGTGGGCCAAAAACCAGACCCGCGCCTCGCCGGATGGGGTGCCGGGACTCTCGCCAATCCGATCGGTGCCGCCGATGCCACCATCTCGTTCCGCCCCGGTCCGGGAGTGGCGCCGCCTGCGGAGCGGCGTCTGCCGTTTTTCAAAGAGTCGCAATGGAACTGGCTGCGCGTCGGCACGGAGATTGTGCGATTTGGCGGGATCGAGCGGCAGGCAGATGGCTCGTGGCTGCTGAAGGAGTGCCGTCGTGCGCAAGGCTCGACGCAGGCGACCGCGCATCCGCAAGGCGAGGAAGCCGCCGGACTGTTCGCCTCCTACGGGCAGAATTTCATGCCCGGCAACGACTCCACATTGCTCCGTGAAGTCACGGAAAAATACGCCGGGCTCCTCAACCGATGCCTGGTTGAACATGCGGAGTTTGATGGCGCGGAGATTCATGCCCACGAGGGATTCTGGGGATACCGGAAGTTCGCAACGCACGTGTACGAGGCGCTCGACCATCCCACCACCACGCATGACAGCACCGGTTCCCGGGCGGATTGCTGGTTTGAGTACCGGCTGAATTCCTCGCAACGCCTGATGCAGGGAAGCTGCGCCTACACGCATGGAAACTACATTGTCCCCATCGTGCCAGCCTCGCCTTCGCGCCCCGCGAGCACGCTGCTCGATGCGCATTTTTTCCTCAGCCAGGGCAGCCCCGGCGGCGCCCTCGGAATCGGCAAGCCGGAACCGATGTTTGGCGTAACGCCGGCGATGCTCAAGTCCCACGGTCTGACCGGTGCCTTCGTTGACACGCTCGCTGCCTGGAAAGAAGTCTGCATCCGGCTCACCCCGGAACAGCGCGCGCAGCTCAATTCCACGTTTGCTCCTCCAAAGGGCGAGCGCTCTTTCCTGTTCAATCACCATCTCCAGTCGCCCGTCGTGCCGGTCGCCCGCAAAGTGCAGGAACGCTGGGAGGTCGTGCCAACCCGTGTTCTGACGCGCAACTCAGGGGACATCCTCTGGCAAAACGGCCAGGAACACGGCCCGATTTCCCCGCGTCAATTCATCCGGACCGGAGAATCGCTCGTCCTGGAAAATTCTGACGCCGCCCAGCCGGTGAAGTTCATCCTCCACGTCCTGCCAGCCTTCGACTTTTCCGCCGAAGCCGTTCCTGCGACATCGGGCCGCGCTCCGACCGCAGCGGCGAAGACCGCAACGCAGACCTTCACTGAAGGGAACAGCACCGGCGCCCCGCAACCCGTCACCACAGCCGGCAACGTCCTGCTCCAGCCGGCCGGCGTGAAATCAATCCGCACCGCCGGACCAACGTCCGCGACCATGGAGGGCGACGCCCTCATTCTCACCGCCACGAATCCCGGCGACAAAACGCAGCGCGAAGTGCAGCAACTCCCCGCATGGAGCGTCGATGCCGACCTCACCTCGCGACGCGGCCTCGGAATGTGGGTCACCGGCGACCGCAGCGGCGCGCTCCTGCTCATCGTCGCCGGCTCGCGCGACTACATCGTGCCGGTTGATTTCGATGGCCGGCGCTTCATCGAAATCCCCAACGGCGAAGCATCGTGGGCACGCGCCGATTGGGGCTGGCGCATGGAGACGAAGAGCAATGACTACAGCCGCGTGCGGCAGGTCAAAATCGGCTTTGGCCAGCTCCCGCCGCGCACCACCGCCACGGTGAAAGTCGAGCGGCTGACCGCCCTCGGTGAAATTCCCACCGCCGTGGAAAATCCCGTCGTGCACATCGGCAGCGGCCAGCTCCAAGTGCGCGGCACGGTCCCCGGCGGCCATTTTCTCCAATACGACGGCGGCAGGACGGCGGTTGTCTTTGACGAAAACTGGCACCGGCAGGGCGAACTCCCTGTCGAAAAAACCAATGCCATGATGCCGCACGGCTCCTTCGCCGTCTCGGTGGACACCCTCCAGCCGCAGCCATGGCCCTGGCTGGATGTACAGTTCCTCACGACCGGCACCCCGGTGCCAGTCGGGAAATAGTCGCGCTTCTCCCAGGAGAAAAGCATCACGGCCCTTTGGCTTCCGGGCGTCCGGGGGCCATCATTTTTCCTCCCTTGTCCCGCCCCGGTTCATGGTGGTAGTCTGGGCTCCTGTTCAGCCAGCACCTCTCCATGCCCGCCTCCGCACTGCATTTCGTTACCAAGGCAGGCAGCTTCATCGCCCGCCACGTCCTGGCCTGTGCGGTGGTGACGGGGGCCGCCTGCGTGCTTTGTGCAGCACTCTACCTGCTGCTCTTCCTCTGGGCTGTCTTCGCGGGAGGCGGCATCGGGAGTCCTGCCGCCCTTCCGTTGGGCCTGCTCTTCACCGCGATCAGCTCCCTCATCGCGTGCCTGCTCCTCTATTTCCCCGCCACCGCCCTGGCCGACAGGGTGGCGAGCCGGCGCGGGCTGAAATGGTGGCAGCGCATCCTACTCGGGCTCGCTATTCATGCCGGGCTCTGCCTCCTCTGGATCGGAGTGGCCGCCCTTTTCCCGGACATGTCGTTCGATGAGCCTGAGACAGTCTTTCCAGTGTCGGCCTGGCAGCTCAAGGCGGCGGTCAGGGCGGCCTTCCTGTTCCTCCTCACCCTTCCTGCACTGCCGGTCTACTGGCTCACCAGTCAGGGCATCCCCATCGTTTTCGCCATCGCGCGCGGCATCCGAGACCGCATCCCCATGCCCCGCAGCCTTCCCTCCAGCAGTTAAAAACGCCCCGCCTCCCGCCCCTGCGGCGCGCCGGCGACGGTCCTGGGGTGAAACCCGCCCCCTCCTGCGGGGGTTTCGTCCTGCCAAAACGGTCATTCGTCCCGATTCTTTTGTCTTTCGCACGCATTACCGCTATTTAACGGGCCATGTCAACACGCCCCATCCTCCTCACCCGCCTGCTCGCCGGACTCACACTGTCCTGCCTGGCCGCCACCCCGGTTTTCGCCCTCAGCACCGCGCGCCAGTGGGATGAGGAAATCCTGGCCGGCATCCGGATCGACATCCCGAAACCCCCCGTCCACGCACGCAATCTCTGCGATCTTTCCATCTGCATGTGGGACGCCTGGGCCGCCTACGACGCCACCGCCGTGGGCATCGGCTACCACGGAAAACCCGCCGTCCCCAGCGGCATGACGCTCGCCCAAGCCCGGGACAAGGCCATCAGCTACGCAGCCTGGCGCATGCTCCGCGAGCGCTACGCCCTTTCCAAGAACGCCGCCACCACCCTTCCGCTCCTTGACGCCCGCCTGACCACGCTCGGCTACAGCACCTCCAGCACCACCCGGGACACCACCACCGCCGAGGGCGTGGGCAGCTCCGTCTACGACGCCGTCTCCGCCTACTGCCTGAACGACGGCTCCAACCAGACCTACAGCCCGGCCTACTCGGATCCCTCCTATTTCCCCTCAAACCAGCCCATGATCACGGGCCAGCCTTTCAACACAGCCCCTGGTTACCTGCCCAATGTCTGGCAGCCCCTCGCCATCACCGATGCCCAGACGCAGAATGGCATCCCGGCCGATTCCATCCAGAAGTACATCGGTTCCCAGTGGCTCGTCGCCAGGCCCTTTGCCCTCAGCCGGGATGATTCGGCCAAACCGTGGATTGATCCCGGCATCCCACCCCTCCTGAACAGCGACCGGGACGCCCAGTTCCGGAACGAGCTGGTGGACGTCATCCGTAAAAGTGGCGAACTCGATGCCAATGATGGCGTGACGATGAACATTGACCCGGGCCACTGGGGCGGCAACAGCCTCGGCGCCAATGACGGCACGGGATACCCCGGCGGCATCAACCCCATCACTGGCAATCCCTACGCCCCCAATGTGGTCAAGCGCGGCGACTTCACCCGCGTGCTGGCCGAATTCTGGGCCGACGGCCCAAACTCAGAGACTCCACCCGGTCACTGGAACTCTCTGGCCAACACGGTGACGGACTCGCCCGGCTTCGTCCGGAAAATCGGCGGAACCGGCCCTGTCGTCAGCGACCTGGAGTGGGACGTGAAGCTTTACGTCGCGCTCAACACCGCCGTCCACGATGCCGCCTGCGCCGCCTGGGGTCTCAAGCGCTACTACGAAGGGCCTCGCCCGATCTCCAACATCCGCTGGATGGGCCAGCAGGGCCAGTCGAGCAACCCGCTGCTGCCCAGCTATTCTCCCAACGGACTGCCCCTCCTTCCGGATGTGGTGGAGCTTGTCACCAATGCCACCATCGCCTCAGGCCGCCACTCTGCAGCCAACGGGCTGTACGCCGGAGTGATCGCCATCAAGGCCTGGTCCGGCCAGCCCGGCACGCCCGGCAACCCCGGCAGCGGCGCGAGCGGAGTCCGCTGGTATCCTGCGTATTCGTGGATTCCCTTCCAGGCAAAAACTTTCGTCACTCCCGCCTTCCCGGGCTACGTGTCCGGGCACAGCACCTTCAGCCGCGCCGCAGCGGAAGTTCTCACTTCCATCACCGGCTCGCCCTTCTTCCCGAACGGCCTGGGCAGCTTCACCGCTCCGGCGTCCACCTACCTCAAGTTTGAATCCGGCCCGACCCAGCAGGTCCGACTGGAGTGGGGCACCTACTATGACGCCGCCGACCAGGCCGGCCTCTCCCGCATCTGGGGCGGCATCCACGTCTCCGTGGACGATCTGGAGGGCCGCAAGGCCGGCGCCAAATGCGGCAAGGGTGCTTGGGCGCTCGCGAAGAAGTACTTCGATGGCTCCGTGCTGACCACTCCGTTCAACATCACCAGCGTCCAGCCCGCAGGCAGCGGCACCATCCAGGTCAAATCCGAGACCACCCGCGGTCTCTACTACAAGCTGCAGCAAAGCCCTGATATGAGTGCAAATTCCTGGACGGATGTCGCCGGCACGACCACCCAGGCGGTGGACACCTCCATCACTTACAGCGTCACAACCTCGGCCGCCCGCCGTTTCTATCAGGTCGTCCGCACCACCCAGCCCTGATCCAGCGGCAGACCGCCGCTCCACAGTCCCTTCTCCGGGCTTCCCGGCCCGATCCCAAAAAACCCATGCCATCCAACAACCATCTGATGAAAAAAGCCCTCGTTCTGCCCCTGATCCTGGCCGCCGGCCTCAGCCATGCCGGCACCACGCCCGCACCCGGTCCCATCGCCATCACCACGCCTGCCACCACTGGCCAGGCCTGCACGCTCCACCCCGGCAGCAACATGATGTGCGCCACTCCGTACAACGGACTGAGCGTCGGCTACGACTCAAAGTTCCTCTGCCGCGGCATGGAAATGGGCGACGACCTCATCTGGACCCGTCTTAACGGAGCCATCCCCCTCGCCGAAGGACTGACCCTCGGGCTCGGCGCCTGGTATGGAAACTCCACCGACAACGGCCTCCAGGAACTCGATGGCCTCGTCAATCTTCAGTACGACCTCAATCCCGTCGTCACCCTTGGCCTCAATTTCAAGTGGTACCACTACTTTGACCATGGCGACAGCGGCATGGACATGGGCATGGGGTCCATGGGCATGGGAATGCACGACATGGGAATGGGAATGATGGAGCACGACATGGGCATGGGCATGATGCCGATGGCCAAAAACTACTACGATCTCGGCCCCAGCGTCACCCTGCACCTCGGCCCCATCGACCTCACCAGCTCCTACACCTACGAGTTCGAAAGCGAAGGCCATTACTTCGAAGTCGTCGCCAGCAGCGAGATCAAAATCAACGACCGCTTCAGCCTCGTCCCCGCCGTGAGCGTCGCGTATACGAAGGACTGGATGGTGGAAGGCGAAGGCTGGAACAACGTGGGCCTGCGTCTCGACGCCCCCATCAAGGTGACCGACCGCGTCACCCTCAGCCCGTTCATCGCCGCCAACCTCCCGCTGGAGGCCCTCGACGCCCACCAGGACAATGTCCTCTTCGGCGGTGCCAGCCTCAGGGTTTCGTTTTAAAACGGCCCCGCAATTTTTGCGATGATTGATGGATTCGCCGCCGTCGGACCCGTTCCGGCGGCGGCGCTTTCGTTTACAGGCCCAGGCACTCCTTCATCACACGCAGGCACTTCGCATTCTCCGCAGCCGTGCCGATGGAGATGCGCACCCACTCCGGCAGCTGGTAGCTCGTCATGTCCCGGACGATCACACCCTTCGCCATCATGTCCTTGAAGAGTTTGGAGCCGTTGCCCACCTTCACCATGATGAAATTTGCGTGCGTCGGCACGTACTCCAGCCCCATTTCACCGAAGGCCGCCTGGAGCACGTCCCGCCCCTGCCAGGTGATCTGGCGTGTGCGCTCCTGGTGCTCGTCATCCGCCAGTCCGGCCAGCGCCCCGGCCTGGGCGATGGCATTCGCATTAAATGGCTGCCTCGTTTTCTGAAGGACGGAGATCACCTCCTCGCTTCCCAGCCCGTAGCCGATGCGCAGCGCGGCCAGCCCCTGTATCTTTGAAAACGTGCGCAGCACCACCACGTTTGGGCGGCCCTGGCGGATGTACTTCAGCGTGTCAGGCGGGTTGGGCAGAAACTCGTAGTACGCCTCGTCAAACACCACCACCACGTGGTCCGGCACCTTGTCCATGAACCGGTCCACCGCCGCCTCATCCACCAGCGTGCCGGTGGGGTTGTTTGGGTTCGCGATGAAGACCTCCTTCGTCCTCGGCGTCACCGCCGCCAGCATCGCATCCAGGTCATGGGTGAAGTCCGGATCATCCACCTCCACGGTCGTCGCGCCAAAGAGCGTCGCCATCAGCTTGTACACGACAAAGGCGTGCTTCGCCGTCACCACCTCGTCGCCCGGCTTGAGAAAGGCGTGCCCGATGAACTCGATGATCTCGTTTGATCCGTTGCCGAGCATCACGTTCTTCATCCCGAGGCCGAATTTCTCCGCCAGCGCCGTGCGCAGCTTGTAGCCGCCCCCGTCCGGGTAGATGTGCGCGTGCTCCAGCGCCTCGCGCATGGCCGCCTTCGCCTTGGGCGAGGGCCCCAGCGGGTTCTCGTTCGAGGCCAGCTTCACGATCTCTTTCGGATCCAGCCCCAGCTCGCGGGCGACTTCTTCGATTGGCTTCCCGGGCTCGTATGCGACGAGCCCGGCCAGCTGCGGATTGGCGATGTTCCAGAGTGACATGGTGTAAAAAATTGAATTCCTCCGCCCTGTTGCGGAGCCCCCGAATGTGCGGCGAATCCGCCCGCTGGCAAGCCCGGCCTCGTTTTCGCACTTCTCCCGCATTTTCCGTGAATAAACGCCCCGGGGGCCTGGTCAGACGCCGCAGCTATGAAAACACCCCGCCTTCTCCCCCACGCCTCCCTCCTGCTCCTCTCCATCGTCCTCAGCAGCTGCTGCGGCCACTGCCTGCCACCCCTGCCACCGCCTCCGCACGAGGTCATCGGCAACTGGTACCGCAACAACCACGGCCAGTGCAACGAGCAGCAGTCCTACTACGGACGCGGCGACGGCTATTCCCGCCGCGGCTATGGCTACGGCGGCGGCTACTCCCGCCAGGACTACGGGGACGAGTGCAGCTGGTGATCACCGCTTTAGCACTTTCCGGACCTCCGCCAGCGGCAGGCAGTTCACCACCGCCTCACGCGTCAGCCAGCCCTTGCGCGCGGCGCGGACACCGTTCCACAGGTGCTGCAGCCCTTCAGTGCTGTGGGCGTCCGGATTGATGGAGCACCTCACCCCCTTTTCCCGCGCCAGACGCCACCAGCGCCAGTCCATGTCCAGCCGCCATGGGCTGGCGTTGAGTTCGATGATCGTCCCTGTCGCCGCACAGGCCTCAATGACCGCCGGGACGTCCACGGCGTACCCGTCCCGCTTCAGCAGCAGCCGCCCGGTCAGGTGGCCCAGCATCGTCACGTGCGGATTCTCCACCGCCCGGATGATCCGCCGCGTCATCTCCGCCTCCGGCAGGGTGAAAACGCTGTGCACGGAGGCCACCACGTAGTCCAGCTCCGCCAGCACCTCGTCGGGGAAATCCAGCGTGCCGTCCTTCAGGATGTCCACCTCGCTTCCGGCGAAAAGCTGGAAGCCCTCATACCCTGCATTCAGTTCGCGGATCCTCGCCACCTGCGCCAGCAGCCGGTCCTCCTTCAGCCCGTTCGCCTGCACGGAACTCTTCGAATGATCCGCGATTCCCAGATACTCCAGCCCCAGCTCCAGGGCCGCCTCCGCCATTTCCTCCAGCGTATTCCGACCGTCGCTCGCCGTCGTGTGGTTGTGGAAGGTCCCGCGCAGGTTCGGCAGCTCGATCAGCCGCGGCAGCGTCCCCGCCTCCGCCGCCTCCAGCTCACCCCGGTCCTCCCGCAGCTCGGGCTCCACGTATTGCAGACCCAGCGCCGCATAGATCCCGGCTTCATCGTGGATCTCCGCCTCGCAGCCCTCCATGCGGTATTCATTCAGGGACCACCCCCGCTTCAGCGCCCGCGCCCGCATCGCCACATTGTGCTCCTTGCTCCCGGTGAAATAATTGAGCGCAAAGGGGTACTCCGCCCCCAGCACCGCCCGCAGGTCACACTGCACCCCGCCCGTCGCCCGCACGCTCGACTTCTTCGCCCCGTGCGCGATCACCTTTTCCACGAACCCCTGCGCCACGAAGTCGTCCATCACCTCCTGCGCGTGCTTCGTCTCCACGATGAAGTCCAGATCATGCACCGTCTCCTTCCCCCGGCGCCAGCTGCCCGCCACCTCCGCCCGGGAGACCGCCCCATGCCCCTTCAGAAACCCCAGCACCTGCTCCACCAGGCCCGCCACCTCATCCTGACGGAAAATCCCGGCGTTCTGCTCGCGAAACGCCAGCGCCTCCATGATTTTCTCCACAGACTTCGCCCCAAATCCAGCCAGGGACGCCACCGCGCCGGACTCGCACGCCTTTTTCAGATCCGCCACCGACCCCACGCCCAGCTCCGCATGCAGCGCCGCCACCTTCTTCGGCCCCAGCCCGGAGATTTCGAACAGCTCAAAGATCGTCTCAGGGAATTCCGCGCGCAGCTTTTCAAAAAACTCCAGCCTCCCCGTGGAGGCCAGCTCGTGCAGCTTCTGCCGCAGCGCCTCCCCCAGGCCCGGTATCCCCTCCAGCTCACCGGCTGTCGCACGCGCCATGAAGTCCCCCTGAAAGGCCGACACCACCTCCGCCCCCTGGCGGTAGGCGCGCACCTTGAAGGCATTCTCCCCCTTCAGTTCCAGAAGCAGGGCGATTTTTTCCAGCACATCCACACAATCAGCAGCAGTCATCCCTCAGGCTGCCCCGGCTCCGCCCCGGCTCAAGAAATTTCCTTCACCCATTTCAGAAAATCCTCCTGGCGGCGGCATCCAATCGCCCCC
>JANOAS010000161.1:0-27710 GCA_031411255.1 bacterium | reverse complement strand
CGAAACCGCAAGGAGGGTTTCCACGACCATGTCATGCTGGTGGCAGCGTCTCTCTACAATCACCGGCGCGCCTGCCGCAACGAGGTGGCCAAGTCGCTGTTTTTCTGATATTAACACAATCGCTATTCATGCAAGATGTCTAAGGAGTTGGCAAACTCACCCGAAGGTGTGCTGCGACTTTTAGTAGAGGTGTTGGTGCGGTGCTTTGCTGCCGAACAATTTGGTGGGGCTACCATCGCGGAAGTCACAGGCAAACTCCAGCGCAGCAATTGGTTCGGTCTTTACCAGAAACCCATGTGCCAGCAACAGTCTTTCGGACGCATATGCGGACCAAATGGTTGGTCATGGCAAAAGCTTGATGTTGGGTTGATCCCATTGGTTTTTCCGCTCTTGGAATACCGTGACAATGAGGTTGAATGCCATGTGGCAACTTTGTTGGGAGCTGCCGATTTGACGCGCGACGTCCTTGTTCAGAAGAGTCCGATGCTCACGCCTCATGCTCTCAACACGACCTGGAACGCGGATGACCTTGGGTGGTTCTGCGGTGCCATTCAGAGGAGCGCGCTGACTTCACATTCCGGTGCTCGCAGCTATTTGACGAGGCTCTTGTCCCAGTTCAGTCAGCTGGCGGTGAACAATCCCACGTTTTGGAGTGACCTGCCTATTTATGAAGTGACCCCGATTTGTGCAATGTTGACAGTGGTCTCGGCTTCTGATCTGCTCGGCTACGCCGAACGAAAACATTTGTTCACGGGAGGCGATGCTAATTTGAGGATGTGCCTCAGGGAAGCCTGCCCCAAGGTTCACGCTTGGTTCATGAGTGGCGCACTTCCACCTGGAATCTCGGCCCGCCATTTCGATACAAAAGCCGTCGCAAAGCTCGTTCTCGAACAGAATGAACTTGGAGAGACACAGAAACGGACCGCGCTGATTGCAAAGTTGCTGGCTGACGTCGGGGATGAATCGGTCAAACAGGCGATTCGCTTCTTGATCCACGGTAGCACCAACAATCGGGATACTGACAGGAATCTTTTCATGCGCTTGTCAGACAACGATGCGTCTTCGAAATGGAACGAAGTGGTCAAAACGGTTCTCGAACACAAGTCTGAGTCTTGGCGATTGGTGGATGCCACCTTTGCAATTTGGATCAACGATCAGCAGAAGATTTCGCTCAACTTGAAGATGTGCGGTGCAGATTCCTTCCGCACTTTGTGCAGCGGAGTGGATTCAGCAGTCGCAGTGCTTCCACTGGCTCCATTTCACGATTTTCTCGTTATCAGCCTTAATCAAGGAAATCACTACGATGCAGATGCCGACAACAAATTGCTCCGCCGCCTGAAAATCCATCGCTATGGAGAGAACTCGTTTACTACCATTGAGGAATCGGTCTGGCTGGCGCCCGAAGTAGGGAAAGAGCCCCCGAAGGAATTGAGGAAGGATTGGAGTCGCCTCTGCCAAAACGCCAAGATCGTTTCGCGTAATCAAGATGACACAGTGGGTTTTCATCAGCGACAATTATTCAAAGATCGCATCTTTGATTCACATGGGATCATTCGGCTTGCATGTCAGCAACCCGATTCTCACCACTTCGCCAGCTTGATTCTTCATTACCTAAATGCAGGAACTCCCACGGCAGAAACGAGTGAGGCACTCAAGAAAGCGTCATGGTTGCCACTGGCGGACGGCAAAGCTACTACACTGGGAAATCTGCTTTGGTTGGAAGGAGCAGAGGATTCACTCGCAAAGCTTGTCAGTAATCGAGCGCATGATTCAGCGATGGTCACACGCGGTGAGATCAAGATACGCCTCGCTCAGAAGGAGAATACAGGGGGATGGAACACGATGCGGGCTCACTTAATCCCAAAAGGTGACGACGTGCTTGAACTCCTCAGAACCGCGTTTGGCAGCAATACCAAACTTCATCTAGGTCTTTCCAAATTCGAACGCACTGAAGCGCTCGGGGAGTGGCTGACAGCGGTGGATGGCTGCGAAGTCGACATCTCGCCAGCGGTGGCCCTGATTCGCGCGCTCTGGCCCACAGATCAAGGGACCGAAGCTGCAGAAAAACAGACATGGGCAACTCAAGTGGCAGCGGTTTTCGCTGAAGAGTGGTCAGGTAAATATGCCACCCGTTATGATACCGTTCTGGAGGCTTTGCGGGCGAGGCATGGTGACGCTGACGCTGAGCAACAGAACCTCATAATTAGCGCTTTTCATTCCTACTTGGCAGCGGCCGTCCGGGCAGGTCGTTGGGAATCCTATAAAACTGAAGATGATTTCACACTCTTGAATCAGGTAGGGGAATGGACACCGGTCTCCCAACTTGTCATTCCGATCGCAGGCATCGCACGGAGGACTTTAGCAGATGCGCGAGCGATTCGAGCCCTCGGTTTCGCAAGTGAAGCTGAAGCGGATGATCCGTTGCCAGGTGCCGTTATCGGTCAAGCCATGAACGACGCCGCACTGGCAGCTATGCTGCGAGACTACGGAACGACAATATCAGAGCAACTGCCGGCCAGACTTTGGGGAATCTTTGTCGCGCTACTAGGAGAGACACAGACCCTGAGAGCGCTCGCGGATGAGCTAACGGGTGGAGGAACAAGAACGGAGACTATTCGTGACGAGTTGTGCGGGGCAATTTGTCCTGGCATTAATCCCCGGCAAAGGGTCATTGACTGCAGATTTTCCTGTCAAATCTCAGATGGAGACACAGCTGAAGTCGTGGCCCTTACTGGTGACCATTTCGACGCTCCGTTGGACATGGATCAGGCAGCATTCCTTGTGGCACAGTCAGATGCTGGCCAGCGACAATGGCGGACCAATCGCTTCTTCGTCAACCAACAACGCGACGGAGTTCACTTCGCCTTTCGACTCTGCGACCCACAGACATTTGCGGCTGCGAACAGCTCTCAAATGTTCGAGCGACTTGAGCGGACGGTGATTCAGTTGCTGCAAGAAGTGCTTCATGTCACCAATGACCGACTTGGCAAGGTGAGGCCTCTGATGGAGAAGCTGATGGGGCTTGGACAATTGAGCTTGGGGCGTGCTCAACAGGAGATTATTGCTACCGCCCAGATTCATCTGAGTCAGTTGGGCATTCGCCCGCCGCAGGGAACCCCTCTGGCGCTTGCGATAAAACGACTCGATGAAGCAACAAGTCTCGAATCGCAGGCCCGTGAAGAGCATGAACAAGAGATCGGCGATCCAGATCGTAATGAGAAAGAGGCCAAAAAAGCTCGCGACGAAGGGCTTCGACAACTTCGCGCAACACTGCAAACCGATGGGAATGTTCATCGCCTTTTGAGCGCTGCGATGAAAACGAGGATTGAACGCGAGCAATACGTGCCCGAGTCGATTCCGTTCGAGCTATTTCAGAACGCAGATGATGCCTTGGCTCAGTTGGCAGGGAATGAGGAAGTCCCTCGGATTTTGGTGATGGAAATTGAGAACGCATCACTTCGCGTTGCTCATTGGGGTAGGCCCATCAATCATCCCGATGCAGCCAAGGGGGAGTTGAAGCGCTCCTATGAACGCGATCTTCTGAAAATGCTCATCCTGCACGGATCAGACAAGCAAGTAGGCGATGACGACGCAGCCGTGACTGGCAAGTTTGGTCTGGGCTTCAAGAGCGTCTATTTGATCACCGACAATCCTGAGGTGATCAGTGGCGACTTGAGCTTCGATGTCGCGGGTGCAATCTATCCCCGCAAACTGGATAAAGATCAAATCGGTCGATTGCGGGACCATCTCCACGACCTCATGCCAAGTCAAAAGGGGGGCACGCTCATAGAACTTCCTACTGTGGTCGAGACTGGATCACTTGCGCAAAAATTTGCGGCGTTGGCACCTTATCTCGTGATTTTTGCTCGTGAAATTCGTGAAATTCGCCTTCGCGGCCGTATCGAGCATTCCCATCACTGGCAGCCTGAGAAGGTTCAAGTCGGCGAAGGTTGGGAACTTTGGCTTGGGGATACTGGAAGTGCTGGGAAATTGATGCAACTCAAGTGCGGCAACGTTTCGTGGTTGTTCGGCCTGGATCAACATGGTGTCCGAAAACTGCCAGAAATCCCCTGCATTTGGGCCACGGCTCCCTTGCATGCGACGGGTGAAGTTGGGTTCGCCATCAACGGTCCGTTCGATCCTGATCCAGGCAGAACTGAGCTGGGCAAGGGTGAAACCGCCGAAACGCGGAACGCTGAACTGTTTCAGGAAGCGTCGCAGGGACTGTATCAGTTCCTCAAGTGGTGCGTCGAATGTGACGACCAATGCAGAACGTTAGGTGGCAGTCGTTGCACTCCCGACTCATTCTGGGCTTCTTTGTGGACGCTCTTTTCACGTCTGCCATCGTCGGCCAAGGACATGTCAGCTAGATCGCGTGTTGCTACAAGTATCTGGCCGAAGGAAAGCGGCGGCGGTTATGCCGGAGTGGCCAGGTCTTTCCCGATTATACCAAACGGACTGCCCGAGGGGTTCGCGGCACTAACGAATATCGATCAGATCCGCTTTGAAACGTCGGGTTATCTAGCATCACCAGATGGGCAGGAACTACTCTCTGCCGTGGCTGAATGGCCAGAATGGGCGGAGATGGATCCAACTCTGCGAGTGACTGCCGAGAACATTGTGTCAGGCACGGTGGCTGAGGCATTATCACGCCACATTGCTGATTTCAGAACTAAGCACTTCTCGCTCACATTTCTCATTCGACGGCTTGTCGGGCCGGATGGGAAGGTCAGTGGGGCGCTAAGTGAACGGTTGAGGCAATACTTGAACAGCAACGTTTCGGATTCTGGGTATAACTGGCCCCAGCAGGAGAGAAAGGATCTGGAGGATTTCCTTGGAGAGCTCAAGTTTCAAAACGAGTTGCACGCCTGGGTTGCCCCGACCACGTTGTTGGTCAGCGATGGTCGCGGTATCGCGGGACGCGGTATCGAGGCTGGACGCGCAGCGCTTGCGCCAGCAGACAGGCGACTGCATCAGCAGTATTCTAACGAGGAGGCTCTTCATTTCTTCCGACTCTGTCGCGGTCAAATGACGGTGACAGCAGAAGACTTGGCCGAGTGGATCAGGCAGAGTCTTGCAAATCAAAACGACGAACGAGTTGATGCATCGCTGCGGTTTCTGGCATCAACCACCGACGGCTATGCAATTGACGCAGCTGGGTTCCTCTCTGCTGAGACAAGGCGTACTTTGACGGAGCACCCAGCATTCTCTTTGCTCTCAGAAGAAGATCGGCTTCGAGTCCGGGGTGCTCTTCAACTAGCTGACATGAGTAAGACTCGCCGCGAGGGCATTGAGTATTCTCCACTAGGCATTGCACCCCCTATTGATTGGCGCTCTCCCTACGATGAAGATGACGGCGATGTTCCTCCACTTTCACTGCAAGATTTGGTCGATTGCTGGAATGGGCACGAAGCGGATGCCGTTCAGCAGTTCACCGTTTCAGGTATCTATCGTGATCTCGTCTTCCCTCATCTAAGAGGTGAGGTTGATCTTGGTTCACTACTGCGGGATACGGATACACTCGCGGGCAAGGAACACTGGTATCGTCTGCTGTGCCTTGGCTGCTCGATGAGTATTCCGCTAGGCATTAACCCGGCAACCCGAATCAAACGATTCTGGCGTGACCGACTGAATGCTGAGTTCTGGGCGGCAACGATACCAGCAACGCTGGAGGAGGCGAAATCGAGTGGCTACGATCAACGGCTTGATGCGTTCTTTGAGCATATCATTCATCAATCCTTCCGGGACGAAAATGCCTCAGGTGAAGACGCGGATTTTTGGCGACGAGTCTTCTACGATTTCAGGAAAATGCACTTTTATGTATTCATGAATGATCTTCCCGGTGTGCTACTCCAGTTGGCGCACACAAACGATGTCGAGGGCTCTGCCCTGATCTCATTCCTCCGAGCAGGGCAGATACCCATCGCATTGCAAATGCCTGGGAACGAGAGGTGGGCTGGAGTCATCGGCCAAAGCATGTCCGCGCCGTTGCTGTTTGTGATGCGCGAACTCCGACGAATAAACGTGCTGCCGCCTGACCGCTTCGATAGAGCCTGCTTCTACATGAACAGCCCGGCGCGACGTGTGGCCCACCGCTTGGATTGGATCTCTGATCAGGAACGCAGAGATTACAGCCTGGGTAATCTCGTTTCACTCAGTGAAGGAATTTTCGATTAGATCAGTCAATGTGAGCACGCGGGGGAACTGTTGCCACACTTTGACCTGCCCCTCCAGTGGTATGCTTCCCAGAATCCACGCTAAGTCTCTATTTCAACTCCAACCATCATGCATATTCATCCTAACGACCGCGTTTACCAACCCGAGCACCCTGAGCATGGCTACGGGATCGTGAGACTGATTGAAGAAAGCGTGCTGAGTGATGAGCGCATCTGTCAGGTGGCCTTTGAGTGGGCACCGGGGTTGCTGGCGGTCGCGGAGGAGGCTCTCAAGCTGGTTCCCAAGCTGGAGAATGGGCGTGTGATTCAAGGGGATGAATGGGGTGGGCTGGAGGAGTTGCAACGGCGACTCGGGGCGGCACTTGTGATGGCGGAGAACAGCCAATCTGCGGCATTCATTCGATCATTTACGATGCCCCTTCCTCACCAGGCATTCCTGCTGGAGAAGATTCTGGCCCATCGGCGTTTCGGGCATGTCATTGCTGACGATGTGGGGATGGGCAAAACCATTGAGGCAGGACTCATCATTGCGACCTTAAGGCAGCGTGATCCCCAATGCCGTGTGCTGGTTCTCTGTCCGGCTGGTGTGGTGCTTCAATGGCAGGATGAGATGGATGAGCATTTCGGATTAACTTTTAGCATTGCCGGGCGTGACTTTACTGCGGATCGGGCCGCGAACTGGACATCGCACACGCTGGTGTTGGCCTCGCTCGACACGCTGAAGCAAGAGCGACTGAGAGACACTCTGAAGTCAGCGCCGCCGTTCGATCTTGTGGTTTGTGATGAGGCGCATCGCCTGACAGCTCGTCGGGAGTTCCTGAGCAACGATCTGTATCGAACCCAGAACTACCGCTTTGTGGAATGGCTGGTGCAAGAACACGTCGTGAACTGGGAGCTGAGCGGAGATGGTAGTCCACGGTCTCCACGCTTGGTGCTGATGAGCGCTACGCCCCATCAGGGCGATGATCTACGTTTTGCCTACCTGCTACAGCTTGCCCGGCCCGACAAGATCGAGGCCGAGACGGCAGTCGAACCGGGTGGAGCTCTCACAGACATAACGACTCTGGAGGAATGCTTGACTCGCACTGCCAAGAAGCGGGCGGTGGATTGGTCCGGTAAGTCGATCTTTCTAGGCCACGAAACAAGGACGCTGGATGTGCCTTTAACAGTGAACGAAAAGACCGCCCTGCAACGCTTGGCTCGCTATGTGCAAAGTGAGATGATCTTCAAGGAGTCGAAAGGAGAAGCCTTGGTCCGTGCCCTTGCGATGCACACGTTTCAGAAGATTTCAGCGAGTAGCTGGGCAGCGCTCAAGTCAGCACTCGCGTCACGACTGGAGAAGGCTGGAGGCGGGAAGGGTGCGGTGGAACCTTGGGAAGAGGCCTCGTCGATGGCTGAGGAGTATGACTTTCTTGGGGGAGGCTCGGAAAGAGCCGCGCTGGACGATGTTCTCAAAACGGTGTCTGCCATTGAGTCTGATAGCAAATGGCAGACCTTTCAGGATCTGATCCGCCCCGGTGGAGCTTTCCGTGAAGACGGTGATCGGATACTGATTTTCACTCAGTATCGTGTTACGCAGAGTTGGCTGGCGGAGCGACTAACGGCAGCAGGCGAGAAGGTCATGCAGATTCACGGCGGACTGAATCTGGATGAGCGCAAAGCGCAGCGCATCGCCTTCGAGAGCGAGGGCACTGTTTTGATTTCGACCGAGGCCGGGAGTGAAGGCGCAAACCTTCATCGCCAATGTCATCTAATGGTGAACTACGATCTCCCATGGAATCCCATGCGACTGCTTCAGCGGATCGGCCGGTTGGATCGCTATGGTCAAAAGCACAAGGTCAAGGTGGCAAACCTAAAAGCCCCCGAAAGCTGGGATGCCATGATTTCGCTGAAGATTGAGGCCAAACTCGCCACCGTGCAGGCTAGTATGGGACTGGTGGCAGATGAGGATTATCGCACGATGATCCTTGGAAGCATCCATGAATCTATTAGCGTGCCGGAGATCATGAAAGCCTGTGCCTGGAGCACGAACGAGAAGGTGGTGGATGCGACGGTGGACGACGCTGTGCAGGCGCTTCTGAGCCGCAAGTCCTCGCTGGACAGTCTATTCCGGGAATCGCTGGGAATGCCTGAGAACTATGGCCAAGGATCCCCAAACCTGACCTCGGACGCATTCCGGCAAGTGTTTGCATGGGCCGCAGCAGGACACGGAACGGTGCTGCGTGAGACTCGAACATCCGACAATAAGTTCCTCAAAGGGGTTTATCACTTCACCTTGCCGGAAGCGTTCCGAGGTGGTCTGCGTCCGAATCGGGAATGCCATCTTGTTTTTGATCGCGATCAGTTTGCTGAGGTAAGGAACACAAGCCTCGGGCGCGTTCGAGGACAAGAAATCAAGCCAACACTCGCCGGATTTGGCGACGCAGTGACGGACTGGATTTTTAGAAGCGCGCTTCAAGCTACGGGCAGTAGTTCTTGCTATACCTCGAAGCGTCCCGAAACCATCTCTGAAGCAGAAGCGTGGTGGGTCGTGTTCGCTGCCCGTTGGAAGGGGCAAGGCGCATGGGCTGGGCCGGATTCAAATGTCATCTGCGCCCTAGATGGCAGTGGCAATCTCCTGCGGGTTGTCGAAGCTAGTGAGGCGATCCGCTCCCTGCAAACAATCCAGGTGGGGAGTCCATCCCACGCAGGAATGACGATCCCCAGCCTAAGTCAGGCCCAAGAAGAATGTCGAAAAGTTCTTCGAAGCGTGGTGGACCCCAAAATCCATGGCAAGACGCTTAGCCTCAATCCGCTGTGCTTCCTATCCTTTCATTAAACTGGCATAGACGGTGCTTGCTTCAGCCTTGGTGATGGAGGGTGGGGTGAGCGTCTCCTTGATGGCATCGGTGTGGATGCGGTAGTTGATCTTCGCGAGGGTGCGCTGGAGGTTCCAATCGAGCTTGAGACGGTCATTCTCGTCATCTTTGAGCCGCTGGAACTCGACGATCAGGTAGAGCTTGAACTCGGATGAAATCCACGAGGCGAATTCGAAGGCGATGTCCCTGTGCGCAAAGGCGCCCCCGTAGCGGCATGACTTCGAGGTAATCCCAATGGCTTGAGTCTCCTCAATCCAACGCTGTGGCGAAAGAACGAAGTAGTTGCTGCCGGCCTCATTTCTAAACCTCTCGAATTCGAGAGGTTTACATCTGGATGGCACAGCTTCTCCCATAGCCCGAGGAACTCGATGGTGCTGCGGCTGCGCATGCAGCTCGATCCCCGGGAACGCCAATGGCTAAACCTGCCGGTGGGTTCTTGAGGTGCGCTTCTATTTTCCGTGCTCGACGGAGGAAGTCTCTGCAGCCCGCGGGATAGCGTCCTGTCCGAGAATCATGGCCCGACCGGCGGTTCGCTGACGGACGAGGGTGAGAGCTTGCTGGCGCCAGTCGGGGTCGGGGAGGGAATTGGCGTAGGTGCGCGCCCTGGCTTCGTCCGTATCGGCCAGTGCCGTGACGAGGCTCATGGTGGTGCTGCGGTGAGGCAGCGTGTGGGCGGCGGCCCAGTCGGCAGCGGCGGCGGGATCGTGCTGGACCCAGTCGTCGAAATACCGGCAATGCATGTCGGTGAACTCTGCGCCCGGGGCCGGCTGGGCAAGCTGCCAGGCGAGGCCGGGCTCCTTGCTGAGGCTGATCGCGACGCTGAATTTATCCCCCTGCGAAAGGCGGGAGCCCTGCTCTAGGGCAAGCTGGAGGGCAGCGCGGGGATCGGCCCGGGCGAGTTCAGTGATCGCACGGCGCTCGTCCCATGTGGTATGCTGGCGGCGGTAACGCTACAGCACCGGGTGCTCCAGCGCGGCGGCGTCCCAGCCTGCCTGTGAGCCTTCGAGAAACGAGATGCGCTCCGGCTCCGGGAGCATGGCGAGGGTGTCGAGGGCAGCGCGTTGATCCCAGCCGGCCTGCGCTTTGGCCAGATCACTCAGAAATTCCCGGCGCACTCCGCCCTCCAGCAGACTGTTTCCCCACGCGGCGGCCTGCGGGTCGCGGCCGAGATTCTTGGCCATGGCGTCGAGGAGATCCGCCTGCTTCCTGAGTTCCGGATGGCGTGCCAGCACGGGCATGAGACTGGCCGGGGATTTCTCCGCGATCTGAAGGCGCGTGCTGGCGGAGTCGATGGCGGAAAAGTCGTCCGTCTCCAGCAGCCGCAGTGCTTCATCCGGCCGGGAATCCGCCAGTCCCCGGAGCAGCCCCTGACGTGCAGCGGCGAGCAGGGCGGGGTTTTTGACGAGACCGATTTTCTGGAGGGCAGCCTCCGGCGAGTCCATGGCCATGTGCTGGAAAATCCATTGCCAGGTGGCAGGCAAGGCATCGAACTCCGCCGCCAGCCCCAGCCTGAGCACCCGCTCGACGCCCAGGCACCTCGTGAACGCGAGCATGGCGTGGTGCACGCCTGGCTCCTTGATTTTCCGCAGATCACCGGAGACGCTGCGCAGGGTGGCGGTGAGCACGTCATCCGTCTGGTGAACGGCCCAGCCCCAGGCGATGGCGTTCGCCCACGTGTCGATGAGGTGATGCTCCGAATCGCGGACCGCGCGGGTGATGGTGCCGGCAGGGTCCAGTTCCACGAGGCGGCGCTGGATGAAGGCGCAGGTGGCGTCATCATTGCAAAGGCCAAGGTATTTCCAAAGGAGGGCCGTGTCCGTCGTCGTGGCCAGCATGCGCAGCAGCGCTTCCCATTCGGGCGTGCTGGCGTGGTCGGGAGATTTCCACTGGACGCGGGAAAACAAAGCGTCCGGCTTTTCCTCCTCCGCTCTTGCCAGCCCGGCGGGCGAAATCGCGGGGGCTGGCGGGGGCTGCACCAGGCAGGTCGTGCCGACCCACGCGGCCGCGGCCGGCAGGAAAAACCAGCAAACTGCATGGGCGATGCGTTTCATTCTGGCGGGAGGAGCAGGGCTTGTTTTTCCTCCTGAGGAAGGCGCGTGTCCTGGAGGATGGCGGCCCGGGCCCCAGCAGGGTCCTCGGCGAGCCAGGCTCCGGCGACTCTGGCGAGGGCGGCGCGGCGAGTCCCGGGGCTGGAAATGGCGGCGGCCCATTCCCAGGCGGCGGGCGCATCGCTGTCCGCGAGGACTCCGGTGACGAGGCCGTCAATGGCCCGGTCCCGCTTGTCTCCGTCCGGCAGTTGCATCACCCACGCGCTGGCCTCCACGGGCTCAGCGCGGCTCCAGGCTTCGGCAAACTCGCCCCACACTCCGGGCGTCTGCGCGGAGTCCGGCAGGGAGGAAAGGTAACCGGCATGTGTGGCATCTGCGTGAGAAACGAGTTCTGCATTGAGCTGGCGGCGCGTCTGCTCCGTCAGCGGTGCGGTGCGCATGATTTCAAAGCGAGCGGCTGCCTCCGGCCCGCCGTCGAGCTGGCTGTAATGGCTGATGGCCAGCCCGGCGCGGACTTCATCCGGAGCTTCTGAAATGGCCTGCACCATGCGTGTGCGATCCTCCTGGTAGAGCTTGGAGACCAGCGTGGAGACGGCCTGGTTTTTCACGGCACCCGGCGGCTGGGCATCCGCATAGGCCTGGATTTCGTCCGCAGATTTTGCGGACATCGTGCCCACCACATATTCCAGAGCCGACTCGCGCAGCGCTGGTGGTGCCTGTTCCGCCCAGGCCAGGGCACCGGCATAGTTTTTTCCAGCCCAATCCTGAAGCTTGTAGCCCATGGTATTTCCCAGTCTGTCCCAGCCGGCCTGCGCCACCTCGGCAAAGGCCGCTGCGGGATCTGCGTCCGCCCATTTTTCCAGCAGGTCATGCGAGCCGTCCGGCCAGCCCATGGCGTGAAAGAGTGCCTGTGCCTGCACCGGATCCTTTTCCGCCAGCTCCAGCATGACCGGGCGGCAAATCCGCTCCAGCAGGGCGCCGGACTCATGCTCCATGGCCAGACGCAGCGCGGCCATGGGGTCTGTGCCGCGGAGCCTCTGGACGGCCGTCCACAACAGGGAATATTGCTCGTCCTTCGGTCTGGTCTTGAGAAACTCGACCAGCGCCGGCATCTCCATTGTCTCGCCAATGGCCTGCATCACCCCTGGCTGGCGGTCGGGTGGGATGGTCCGGGCCCACGCCAGCGCCGCAGCGACATCTTTCCTGGCCCACGCCGCCGCCAGGTCCACCTCCGGGTTCTCCCCGAAACCGCCCCAGGTGGAGGGATCCCCCATCAGACCCAGCAGCGGAATGAGAACCTTCGGATCACGCCCGGCCAGAGCCTTGAAGTCCTCCCCGGCGGGAGGAATGCCGTGCCGGAGTTTCAATTCAACGCTGATGAACTCTGCCGAACGCGCGAACCGGAGCAGAGCGGAGCCGGGCCGGGCCTTCGCCCATTCCAGCGCGGCATCCGGCCACCGCCGGAGCCATGCGGTCAGGGCGGCGTGCATTTCATCCGTGCTTTCAAAACCCTCCTGCAACTGGGCCTCCAGCCAGGCCTGCACACCCGCCGGATCGACCTCCACCCAGTGCCGGAGAATCAGCCGCCAGGCCGAATCCTCCGAGCCGTAATACTCACCCCGCTGCGTCAGCACCACCCAGGAGCGGACAAACGCGCGGAAATCCTCAGGAGTTAATTTTGTCAGGACGGGCAACAACTCCGCCATGAGCGCACTGCCGCGCAGCGAGGCAAGACGGGCTGCGTCCACTGGGAGCGCTGCTGGATTTCCCCTGCCAGCCGCTGCAGCCGGCTCACCCCGCACCTGCACTGGCGCACCCTCGCCCGCCGGAGCCAGGCCAGCCCCAAGTGCGGTTTCACCGGTCACAAGCCTGGATTTGGCCAGCGGCCCATATGTCCCAGCCACCACGCCCGCCAGCAACCCGGCACACAGCAGCCCCAGCCTTGCCGCTCCCGGCAGGCTTGTCCGGGCGATGTGGGAAATATCTGACATGTCGGCACGGCCCGCAGCCGTAGACTGGTGTGGAGTCTAATCAAGCCGGAGCAAACCTGCCATCGGTTTCGCCCGTGCGGGGCTCCGCCAGTCCATTCACGCTCCGGCACTCGTCGTGGACTTCGCGTCGTTGCAACCGCAAATGCCGCCAGGATCCTGTACCTCAAGGCGGAGAGTGTGGCTGCGTGCGGACGGGAACGCCTACCCCAGTTCCAGGCTGGCGCTGTCAGGGGAGCAAATCTTCGGGACAAGCGAGCAGCGGAAAAGTGGGGCTGATTCCGAGTGGCTGCCCGGCCTTGAAAAGCGGGTCCGTGAGACCCGCCGCCGTTTTAAGAAAACAGCATAACCTTAGATCTCCACTTTCGAGGCACAGGACTTCTGCGCCTGGCCTGCCCACCTGAACAGCGCAGGCAGCAGCAGGAGGTTCATCACCGTGCTAGTCGCGAGTCCGCCGAGGATGACGATGGCCATGGGGTGTTCGATTTCGTGGCCGGGGATGTTTCCTTTCCACACGATGGGGACCAGAGCGAGAGCGGCGCAGGCGGCGGTCATGAGGATGGGGGCGAGGCGTTCCATGGCTCCGCGGATGATGAGTTCCGGGCCGAAGGGGACGCCTTCCTCGGCCATGAGGTGCTGATAGTGGCTGATGAGCATGATGCCATTCCGCGCGGCGATGCCTAGGACGGTCACAAAGCCGACGAGCGAGCCCAGCGAGATCACACCGCCCCATTTCCACGCGGCGAGCAGGCCGCCGATGAGCGAAAAGGTGAGGCTTAACATGACGAGCGCGGTGTGGCGCACCGACTGGAAATCCGCCTGGAGCAGGGCCATGACACCGAGCAGCGAAGCGAGGCTGAGCCAGAGGATCTGGCGGGAGCTTTCCTGACGCGCGGCGTGCTCGCCGAGGAACTCAACGTGATACCCGGCGGGCAGGGCGAGGGCGTTCACCTTCTGCTGAATGTCGGCGACCACAGAGCCGAGATCGCGGCCTTCGGCATCGCAGGTGATGTCGAGACGGCGGCTGGCACCCTCGCGTTTGATCTCGTTGGGCGCGGGGGAAATACCGACATCGGCCACGTCGCCAAGGCGCACGTGAGAGCCTGCGGGCGTGTCGATGAGCAGATCGCGCAGCGAGGCCACATCGGTGCGCACAGAGGGAATGCTCCACACGGCAACGTCGTGAATGCGCTGCTGCTGGAAGGTTTCACCGACCTTGCGGCCTTTAATCATGGAGGTCACGGTCTGGCGGATGGCGGCTTCATTCAGGCCGTGGAGCGCGGCCTGCGCATTGTTGATGCGGAGTTCGATCTGAGGTACGAGCATCTGGCTCTCCACCTTGAGCGCTTTGATGCCGGGCACCTCCTTTATCGCATCGCCGATGCGGCTTCCTTCAGTGCGGAGCGTGGCAAGATCGGGGCCAAAAAGCCGGATCACGATGCTGGCTCCGGCTCCACTGAGGACTTCTTTGACCCGTTCGCGGAGATAGGTCTGCACGTCTCGGTAGAGACCGGGGTAGCCGTCCACGATTTCCTGGATCTTTGTCAGGGAGCCTTTGTAGTCGGCTTCCGGATCGAGGGAAATCCACAGCTCGGTGAAGTTGGGACCGACGACTTCATCGCCCAGCTCGGCGCGGGCGATGTGCGAGCCGAAATGATTCACGCCGGGCACGGCGCGCAGTTCCTTGCTGGCGGAAACAGTGATGCGCGTCATGGCCTCGAGCGAAGTGCCGGGCTTTTCCACCCAGTGCATGAGAAAATCCCGCTCCTGGAACGACGGAAGGAACTCCTGCCCCAGATGTGTGGCCAGCCATCCGGCCCCGCCGAGCATGGCGGCGATGACAGTGAGAGCGCTGCGCGGCCAGGCGGTGAATGCCGGCAGGATGCGGGCATAGATTCGTTTCAGCACGCGCAGCAGCGGCCCCTCGCGATGCTCGCGCGGGGTGTTTCGCAGCATGAGCAGGCTGAGCGCTGGCGTGACGGTGAGGGCCACACCCAGCGAGGCGAGGATGGACAGCACGTAGGCCAGGGCGAGCGGGCGGAAAAAGCTGCCGGCAAGTCCTGTCAGGAAAAACACGGGCAGCATGACCAGCACGACGATGAAGCTGGCATACACGACGGCGCTGCGCACCTCCAGCGATGCCGTGAGGATGACCTGAATGAAAGACAGTCCCGCAGGCCGCATCCGGAGGCGGCGCAGGATGTTCTCCACGTCGATGATGGCATCATCCACGACCTCGCCCAGGGCGATCACGAGCCCGGCGATGACCATGGTGTTCAAGGTGTGCCCCAGCGCCTGGAGCACGAGCACAGCAGCCAGCAGAGAGAGCGGAATGGCGGCCAGACTGATGAGCGCGGTGCGCCAGTCGTAGAGGAAAAAGAACAGGACGGCGGCGACGAGGGCACAGCCGATCCACAAAGCGTGGCCGAGGTTTTCGAGCGAGGTCTCGATGAACGTGGCAGGCCGGAAAATGCGTGAGTCAATCTCCATGCCGGGCAGGGCGGGCTTCATGGCCTCAATGGCGCGCTCCACGCCTTTGGTGACATCCAGGGTGTTCCCCCACGGCTGCTTTTCCACGATGAGCAGCAGGCCGGGCACGTCGTTGATGATGGCGTCGCCAATCGCCGGAGGATTTCCAATTTTCACTTCCGCGACATCGCCCAGGAGCACCGGCGAACCCTGGCGGAATTCCACCACCGTGCGGGCGAGTTCCTCCGGGCTGGTGAGGCTGCCGACTTCGCGGACGGAGAGACGCTGATTGGGCGTATCGATGAATCCGCCGGGCATGAGCACCGTGGCCTGGCCTGCGGCTTTGATGACGGCATCAAGCGTGACTCCGGCGAGCCGCAGTCGCTCGGGATCTAAGAGGACCTGATACTGCGCATCGCGCTGGCCCCAGATGGCGACGTGGGCCACGCCCGGCACGGCCATGAGCCGCGGGCGCAGCATCCAGCGGACCTCTTCGCTGAGATCGGATTGCGACAGGGTCTTTGATGTGATGCCGATTTTCATCACCCGGCTTAGGGACGAATGCGGCGAGAGCAGCGTGGGGGCCTGCACCACGGCGGGGAGCTGGCTGCGCACCTGAGCCAGCCGGTCCTGCACGGACTGCCGCGCTTTCATGAGGTCCGTGCCTTCCTGAAAAATGAGCACCACGGACGAAAGGCCGAGCACGGATTTGGACCGCACGGTTTTCAGCCACGGCAGGCCGTTGAGCGCATTCTCCAGCGGCACGGTGACGAGCGCGTCCACCTCCTCCGTGCTCAGGCCGGGAACTTCTGTCTGGACCTCGGCCAGCGGCGGAGCGAACTCCGGGAAAACATCAAGCGGCGCGTGCTGCACACTGCGCAGGCCAAAGAAAACAAGGGCCAGCGCCGCCAGCAGAACCAGCACGCGGAAACGGAGAGCGGAGGAAATGATACCGGTCAGCATGGCGTCCTATTTGAACCCTCCGAACTCGGCACCGAACAGCTCGGCGACACCGGTGGTCACCACTTTCGTGCCCTCCGGCGGCCCCGCGGCCAGCAGGGCATCCGTGCCGGTGACGCGGATCAGACTGACACGGCGGCGGGTGAAGGAGTCTGCGGTTTTCTGCTCGTAAACCCAGGCGCCACCCGTGGCATCATGGACGATGGCGGACCACGGAACACACAGGACCGTGGCGGCTGCAGCATCTTTGGTTTTGTCAGGAATTTCCACCTCCACCTGCTGGCCAGTCGTGAGCGTGGCATCCGTGAGTTCGAAGAGGACTTCCACGCAGCCGCCGGGGAGTGCCGTGGTGGGGCGGGCGACAGGTTTGGCGATCTGGGGTTTTGCGTCAGCGGTGCCTGGCGTTCTGATCTGGGCGGGCTGCGTGAGATCCGCGCGGCCTGCGTCGGTGGCGGGCAGAGCGATGGCGATCCAGCGTTCTGCGGCAGTGGTGACTTGGAGGGCGGGTTTGCCCAGCAGGGCTCTGGTCTGCGTGGCAGTGGTCAGCGCGGCCCTGGCCTGCGCTTCTGCGGCTTTCGCTTCGTCGAGCACACGCTCGCTGCCAGCCCTGGCGGCGCTCAGTGTTTCCGCCCGCTGGCGGGCTTGGGCCGCGGCATCCAGCGCGGCCTTCGCGGAGGCGACGGCCCCATCGGCCACGGCCTGGAGTTCGGCCAGCTTGCGGAGTTCCTCCGGTCCGGAAATGGGCGCGGGTGCCAGCGCGTCCGAGGCGTCACCCAGCGGCAGCCGCACCGTGCCCGGATAGAGATGGCTGCGGGGCGCGGCTTTGCGCGTAACCGCCGCCGTGGCAATGCCTAGCCGCTCCACGGCCCGAGGCGTCAGCTTCAGCGTGGGCAGGGCCGCCTCCGGGATGGGGTTCTCCACCTTCGAGGGCGGATTGGCGGGTTCGGCGGAAAGCGCCGGCCCGGTGAGACCCAAAAACAAAATAAAGCGTTTCATAAAAAGAAGGCGTCAGGTTTTTCCAAGGGCCCTGCGCAGCTCAGCGAGGGCTTCGGCCAGGCGGAAGCGTCCATCCGCGGCTTTACTGCGTGCATCAGCCAGACGGCGGGCGGCATCCAGGGCTAGCAGTGGCTGGGCTTCGCCTTCTGCGACGGCCTTGCGGGCTTTTTCAAGTGCCGTTTCCAGCTCCGGCAGCACCTTGTCCCAGCCGGTCGCCACGGCGCGCGCCTGATTCATCCTGGCGATCGACTCCCTCGTGTCGGCGGCGGCGCGGTGCCGCGCGGCAGCAAGCTGACGCATTGCTTTTTCCAGCTGGGCATCCGCCAGGACGCGTGCTGCCTGATTCTGATGGAAGACGGGCAGAGGCAGATCAAATCCCGGCTGCGTTCCGGCTCCATCAGTGAACTTTGCCGCAGCAGACAGGTTGAAGACTTCGGCTTTCGCGAGCCCTGCGCGCTGCCCCGCAGCGATGACTCCCAGCTCTGCGGCACGCACATCGGCACGTGATCGGATGGCCTCCTGAATGGCTGGGCCGACTTCGTCAGATGGCGCAGCCGAACTTCCCGCTTTCAGTTCCAGGCTCCCAGTCTGCTGCGCCATCCCCATCAGACTGCGGAGTTTTTCCATCGCCAGCCGTTCCTCATACTTCAGCCGCTCCTTTTCCTGTCCGGCCATGGCGGCGTCTGCCCTCGCCTGGGAAAGTTCCAGCCCGCCATGTTCACCGGCCTTTTCCCGGGTCTCCGCGATGCGCGCCATCTCGTCAAAACCTTTTCCATTTTCCCCGGCGAACTCCGCCTGTTCGCGCACCAGCAGCACGCGGGACGCAGCAAGCCGCGTATCCCGCGCCAGATCGGCACCCGCCTGCATGAGCCGGGCCGCAGTGGCTTCCAGATCCGTCTGTGCCAGAGCGATTCGCTTCGGACGCAGCCACAGGGCCTCCACCGGCAGCTTCAGCGCGGCTTCGAACGCCTTCGCATCGCTGGGGAAAAGCAGCGCCAGCGAGGGGTTCGCCACCTGCCCCGCCTTCACCGCTTCGCTGCGGGCGATGCCCAGATCCGCCAGTGCCGATTGATAGTCCGGGCTGTTCCAAAGAGCCACCGCCACGCATTGCTCCGGAGTCAGCGCTTTCCCGGCACCCAGCCCCTCAGGCCAGGAGAACGCTCCTCCCGGAGTTCTGCGGGATTCCACCTGACGGACCGACGTCGTGGCAGGAGGCAAAGCTGCACAACCAGCCAAAACCCCGGCCAGGGCAAGACTCCCGGACAGAAAAGTGGATCGGGTGAGCAATTGGGGGTTCATGGCAGCACGGAGAATTACGGATTCCAGCCGGCATACCCACGTGCCGCAAGTTTGTCGCACCTGCCGGACGCAGCCTCGAACCGGCGACGGGCGCCCATCACAGGGATCTGCTTTTGACGAGGCTGCAGTTCATTTTCCATACCGGGAAATTGGAGTGGTGAAGTGTTGATGGCGGTCGCGGAGGGTGCGGAGATACCCGACTCTTGCAAATGAACAAGTTTTCACTTTCGGAAATTTGCAAGCGGCCTGCTCGCCCCGGGAAAAATCCGGCCATCCGCCCGATTCGACACCCTCCGCCTCCGGGCTGGAGAACAGACCATGAACCTGCCCCCGGTCACGGGGGTGGGAGTGAAATTCCACACGGGGCATAGTCACCCCCGCAGCCGGCGGACGTCCCTCGAGCACCCCGCGCCTCCGGGATTCCCGGTTCGCGGGCCAGGGGGCAATTTGGTTGACGCAGGGCGGGGAAACGGCGAAAAACTCGGCCATGAATCTTCCCGTGCCCAAGCTCACCACCACACAGTGGCTGATCTGTTTCATCGCCGCCGTTGGCTTTGCCTTCGACATTTACGAGCTGCTCATGCTGCCGCTCATCATCAAGCCGGCGCTGGCGGCGCTCGGCGGGACGGGTGCGGACGGCGCGCCCCTCCTCGTTCCTGGCACTCCGGCCTACACCCACTGGGCGCGGATGCTCTTTTTCGTACCGGCCCTGGCGGGCGGGTTTTTTGGCCTGCTGGGCGGCTGGCTGACTGACAAACTGGGCCGCCGCCGCGTGCTCACCTTCAGCATTCTCCTCTACGCCGTGTCCGCCTGCGCCGCTGGCTACGCCACCTCGCTGCCCCAGCTCCTTTTCTGGCGCTGCCTGGTTTTTGTCGGCGTGTGCGTCGAGTTCGTCGCGGCCGTCGCCTGGCTGGCGGAGATTTTCCCGAACCCGGTGCAGCGGGAAAAAGTGCTCGGCTACACGCAGGCCTTTTCCTCCCTGGGCGGATTCATGGTGGCCGGGGCGAACATGCTGGCTGCCAGCTGGGCGGCCGGCCTGCCCGCCATCCATGGAGCGCATGAAGCGTGGCGCTACACGCTGGTTTCCGGCATCATTCCGGCCATCCCGCTCATCCTCATCCGCCCCTTCCTGCCGGAGTCCCCGGTGTGGCAGCAGCGCGCCGCCTCCGGCCAGCTCCGCCGCCCCAGCCTGCTGGACCTCTTCGCCCCGGAGCTGCGCCAGACCACCATCATTACAACCCTGCTTTTTGCCACCAGCTACGGCATCGCCTTTGGCGCCATCCAGCAACTGCCGCAGATCCTCGGCATGAGCGGCCCCGGGAACGGCCACGCCGCCATCGTCGCTGAGGCGAAGGGAGCCGCCGCGAAAGCAGTCGCCGACGCCAAAGCCGCCGGCAAGGAGGCCCCTCCTGCACCAAAACTGAAGCAAATCTCCGGCAACGCGAGTGACAAGGCCGTGGCCGGTGTAACAACGTGGCAGGAGACCGGCGGACTGCTGGGTCGCTTCGCCCTGGCCGGGCTCGCGCTCGTCATCGTCAGCCGCCGGAAGCTATTCCGCCTGTTCCAGATTCCCTCACTCATCATCATCCCGGTCATTTTCTGGTGGATCTCCACCCAGCTGGAAAATCCCGGAAGCCTCGGCACCATCAAAGCCGCCATCCTCGTCGCCGGCTTCTTCACCGTGGCCCAGTTCAGCTTTTGGGGAAACTACATCCCGCTCGTGTTCCCCGTGCACCTGCGCGGCACCGGGGAAAGCTTTGCCGCCAACATCGGAGGGCGCGTCCTCGGCACGGCGGCTGCCTTTCTGACCCTCACCTTCAGTGATTCCACCCCGCCGAATCCGGCAAAGATCGCCCTCGTCGGTGCCATCGTCGCCGGAGTCTACGCCCTCATCGGTGCCATCCTCACCCGCTTCCTGCCCGAGCCGCCGGCAGAAACAGAGGGGGCTGATTCCGAGGAATACAAGGTTTCCTGAGACACGGGCCCCCGATTCCCACGGAGGCATCGCACTTCATTCGAGTATTTATTATGGAAATTGTAGTTTTTCATGTTATGCTCGCGCATGGCGACTCTGATACCTGATCCACTGCCAGCCGGTTGCACGGCAGGTGAAAAAGAACTGGCAAAGCTGCTCCGGCGCCTGCCGGAGGATTGGACGGTCTACCACGAGCCCAGCGTCCAGGGGCTGCGCCCGGATTTTGTCATCCTCGCGCCGGACCGCGGGGTGCTCGTGCTGGAGGCGAAAGACTGGAAGCTGGGCACCGTCCAGTCACTCGATCACCAGTGGGTCGAGCGGCAGGCATCCAAAGACACAGTGGCGAGGCGGGAGAAAAATCCCCTCCGGCAAGTGGACGGCTACTGGAGGGCGATCAAGGATGAATGCCAGGGTTGCCTTTTTGGCCGGGAGCTGGTGCAAAAGGACGGTGAGTGGCGGGGCAACCTGTGTTTCCCCGTCGGCGCTGTCGTGGTCTTCCGGGGCATCAGCCGGGCGGATGTGGAGCGCTCGCCGCATCGCGCCGCGTGGGAGTCCATTTTCACGGCGCAGAACACCCTGCTCTCCGGAGCGTGGAAATCATGGGAGGACCTGGACAAGGCCGGTCTCGTCGCGGCGCTCGCGCCCTTTTTTCTTCCGTTTAAAATGCGCGAACGGTTCACCGCTCACCAGATCGACATCCTGCGCTGGGTCCTCTTTCCCGAGAGCCGGATGGACGTCATCCTCGGTCGCGGGCGGGCGAACGCGGAGCAGGTCCTCTCCGTGCTGGATGCGCGGCAGGAGCAGCACGCACGCTCTCTTGGCAGCGGACACCGCATTCTTTTTGGCGTGGCCGGGTCGGGAAAAACCGTGCTGCTGCTCGCACGCGCGCGCTGGCTCGCGCGGGAGCAGCCGGAGCAGAGGACGCTCCTGCTTTGCTACAACAAGGTGCTGGCCGCCTGGCTCCAGGCGCGCATGACCGACTGCATCACCGTCACCGTGCGGCACTTCGATGGCTGGGCAAAGGACCTGGGCGTGAGCCGCCGCTTCAATGAGGATGGCGCTACCTTCGGCACCCGGCTGCATGGCGAGCTGATGAAGCGCGGCGATGCCTTGCGGAGCTGGGATGCGCTGCTCATTGACGAGGCGCAGGACTTCGAGCCCGTCTGGTTCCAGTGCGCACTGGCCGCCATGAAGGACCCGGAAAACGGCGACCTCGTCATCGTGGCCGACGGCAGCCAGCAGCTCTACAAGCCGGGAAGACTCAGCTGGAAATCCCTCGGCATCAGAGCCGCCGGACGCACCATTTCCGCCCGGTATGATCTGGACAAAAACTACCGCAACACGCCCCGCATCGCGGCGCTCGCCCACGGCTACAGCGACGACAACTGCGAGGAGGACGGCATGAACGGCACCCGCGTCGGCCCGAACACCTGCCGCCGGGCGAACGTCAGCCTGCCCGTGTTCATCCAGACCGGCAGTCACACAGACCAGGTGGACTCCGCCGTGGAAATCGCCGCCCGCTGGCTGCGCGGCCAGCGCAACGGACAGCAGTCCACCCCGCTCAAGCCGGAGGAGATCGGGATTTTCTACCCCCGGCTCGTGAACAACCGGCCCCTGCTCGACCGCATGGTTGCGGAGCTGTCCCGGCTCGCCCCGACCCGCTGGCTCTCCCGCCCCCAGGATGAGGCCGCCCACCGCGGGGTGAATGAGCCCGCGATCAAAGTGCAGACCATCCACTCGGCAAAAGGGCTCCAATACAAGGCCGTCATCATCCTGTGGACCGACCTGCTTCCTGCCGCAAAGGAGGCCAAAGACGAGGAGCGCCGGCTGCTCTACGTTGCCATCACCCGGGCGGAAAATGACCTCGTCCTACTCGGCAGCGGAGGTCGCGGGTTTGCCGGGGAACTGGAATCCGCCTGCGCCGTCAGATCATGGCCGTTTTCCACCAGACCCGAGCCTGCGGTTCATGGTTTGAGGTTCATGGTTTGATTTTGTCTTTTTGGCCGTAGCGATACAGGCTCACCCTTCAGCTCCGGCCCCGACCCGCCGCACCACCTCGGCCAGCCGGGCCTCATCCATTTCCACCAGGTGCGAGGGTGCGGGAAACTGGCCGCCCTGCACGTCGGCGATGTACTCGCGGAAGGCGGCGATGCGCTCCTGCTGGAGGCGGGCGTGCTCCGCGGCGAAATTCCTGTAGGCCCTGGCATGACGGGGCGGACGCTCGGTGTAGTCGCCCAGGATGTCGTCGGAGAAAAGGAACTGCGTGTCGCAACCGCTGCCGGAGCCGAGTGACATGAGGAGCATCGTCGTCTGCGAGGAAAGCAAGCGGGCGAGGTTGTGCGGGACGACCTCCAGCTCGGCGGCGTAGGCACCGGCGCTTTCCAGTTCCTTCATCCGGCGGTGGAGTTCCGCAGCCTCCTCCACGGTGCGGCCGATGGCCCGGTAGCCGGTCCAGGTTACATGGCGCGGCACCAGCCCGAGGTGGCCGACCACGGGCACTCCCTCGCGGGCCATGGCCTCGATGATGAACGGGCTGGCCGAGCAGTAGACCGAGCTTGCCCCCGCCTCCAGCGCGCGGAAGGCCACGCGGATCGCCTCCTCCGGCGAGGCCAGCCCGTGGGGCGTGGCGCAGGAGAAAAAACTGTTGGGCGCGGCAGCGACGAGTGCGGGCAGCCGGGCCTGCGACTCCGGGCTGTCAAAGCTGCAGCTCATCAGGTCAATGCCCGCCTCCTCGGCGGCGGCGGCCTCCTCGGGGCTCTTCACGTGGATGTGCGTCAGGCAGCGTTTGCCCTTCAGCTGACGGAGGTCATAGACAGTGTATTTTTTGCGCGGTCGGAGCATAAAGTTTAAAATTGGGGCGGCCTGGCCCGCCGGACTGCCAGAAGATGCGCTTCCACTGCCTACCGGCCCGCGCCTTTCACCTTCGTCTGAATGCGGCAGATGTACATGTCCGCCGTGATGAAGAGCGTGGTCCCGTCCGGCCCGCCAAAGGCGCAGTTGGACGTGGCTTCGCCCGTTTCCAGGCGGCCCAGCAGCGTGCCATCCGGGCTCATGATGAGCAGCCCGCCCGGCCCGCTCGCCCAGAGGTTGCCCTTCTCATCCACCTTCATCCCGTCGGGCGCTCCCTTCATGGGTTTCTCACCAGGTCTGGCACTCACGTCCTTCCAGACGCGGCCTTCATCCAGAGTGCCGTCAGGTCTTACGTTAAATGCCATCCAGATCGCTACCTTGTCGGACTGCGCCACATAGAGCGTCTTTTCATCCGGGGAAAAAGCGATGCCGTTCGGGCGCTTCAGCGCCTTGGAGAGCAGGGTCACCGTGCCGTCCGCAGCGGAGATGCGCCACACCCCGCAGTAGTCCATGTCGCGGGATTTGTCATCGGCCTGCTCCGGCAGTCCGTAGGGCGGATCTGTGAAATAGATGTCGCCGTTTGATTTCACCGTCAGGTCATTCGGGCTGTTGAAGCGCTTGCCTTCGCAGTTGTCCGCCAGCGTCTTTTTGCCCATGCCCGGCTTCAGGATGGAGATGCGGCGGTCACCATGCTCGCAGGAGATCAGACTGCCCGCCTTCGTGCCGAGGAGGCCGTTGGAGCCTGGCTCCTTGCTGTAGTAGCCGCGGCCGGTGAAGCCGCTTGGCGTGAGAAAAATGCTCACGCCCTCCTTAGCCGTCCACTTGCGCACGCTGTTCGACGGGATCTCCGAGAAGAGCAGGTAGCCGCCATCCGGGTCACTCGCGTCCGTGAACCACGTCGGCCCCTCGCACCAGGTGAACCCGGAACCGATGACCTCGATTTTTGCCTCCTTTGGCAGCAGCTCGTCCAGCCGCGGATCCAGGCGGTGAACGGTGCCGAGGGCGGGGAAATTCGTCGTATCCTGGGCTAAGGCGCCCGTGATGGAAACGGCTAAGGCGGCGGCAGCAAGGAAAGGGGCGGGGCGCATGAGAGAAAGTGAGTTTGGGGTTTGAGGGATGGAAGAATGGCGGCGTCGAAAAACCGGCAGCCGCGAGACTCAATCGAGTTTACGTTTTTTCGGCGGAGCGGCCGGCTCCCCGCCTCCTGGCGCGGCGGTGGTGCCCGTGGTGGTGACGGACTCGGCGAGGAACTTCATCGCCGCCTTGTAGGCATCCGATGTCGTGTCCTGGCTGAGCAGGGTGAAGATGACCAGCACGGCTCCGGAGCGGATCATCCCGGTGGTCACTTTTTTATACTGGCCCTCTTCCGGCTTCTCCACAGAGGCGAGGTCGGCATCCGTGTACAGGGCGTAGCGGGCCACGCCGTCCTTCACTTTCAGCTCCTCGACTTTGGTCTTTTTTTCGACTGATCCTTCCTCGTACTGCTTGGAGGAGAGTTCCTCAACCAGCCTGCCCAGCGCCTCCGCGTCCCCCTGCGACACCGCCCCGGGGGCCGGCAGCGCGGTGATCTGCAGGGACACCTCCTTGCCCTCGCCGTTGTACAGTTGCAGCGACGGCGGATTGCGCGGGCCGGACTCCTTCAGCTCATGCGTCCAGTGGTCAGGTGGCGCCACCTTCACCTCCCCCTTCACGCCGGGGACTTTCAGGGCCAGAGGGTCGCCAGCAAGGACGACACCGGCACTGACGAGGAGGAGGAGAAGCGCGAGCTTTTTCATGGTGATGAAGCAGAAAGATCAACCCTTGATGCTGAAGGAAAAAATCATCTCCTGATCACGCAGGTAGAGATGCCCGTCTGAAATGACCGGGTGGGTCCAGATGCGGCCTTCCGGTTTGCGCAGCTTCGTCTGCGGAGTCAGCGTGAAGCGGCTCACCTCCGTGTAGCCCTTGTCCGTGGCCTCCAGCAGCACCACGGCACCGCTCTTTTCATCCACGCAGTAGAGGTGGCCGTCGGCAAAGGCGGTCGCCCCTTTGCCCAGCTTGCCCTTTTCCTGCCAGAGGATCTTGCCGCTGGTGAATTCCTGGCACGTCCAGCCGCCGGACTCGGAGTGGCCGTAGAGGTTCCCCTTGTGCAGGACCACGCCGCCGTGGTGGTTGCCGATCGCCTTGTCCTTGTAGACTTCCTCCGTCTTGTTGCCGGGGAGCATCTTGATCGATTTGCAGCCCGCGCCGTAGCCGGCCGTGATGAAGATCTGCCCGTCATTGTAGATCAGCGTCGGAATGACCGCCACGCGGCCGTTGAATTCCGCATCCCAGAGCAGCTTGCCGTCCGCTGGGTTCACACTGATCACCTTTTTCATCAGCAGGTTCACGTACTGCTTTTGCCCGCCGAATTCGACGATGATGGGCGAGGAATACTGCGCGTCGTCCTTCACATCGGACGACTGCCAGAGCACCTTGCCCGTCTTCTTGTCCAGAGCCGCCATCGACCCCTTGTCGCCGCCCGGCGTGCAGATGACCTTGTCCCCGTCCACCAGGGGGGACTCCGTGTAACCCCAGCCTTGCAGCTTGCCGCCCAAGTCCTTTTGCAGACTCACCTTCCAGACTTCCTTGCCGTCCGCCAAGTTGTAGCAGCCCAGCATCCCGAGCGCGGACAGGGCGTAGACCTTGTCCCCGTCCACCGTCGGCGTGCCGCGCGGGCCGTTGCCCCAGTTGTTGTCATACTCCTCGCCCAGCGGGGAGGCCCAGAGCTTTTTGCCCGACTTCGCATCCAGGCAAATCACGTTTTCCACCTTGTCCAGAGAGCCCATGGTGAAGAGCTTGCCCCCCACCACGCTGAAGCCTGAATAGCCCAGGCCCGCCTCCTTGTAGATCCAGTCCACCTTCGGCCCGTCCGCCGGCCACTGCTTCAGCAGCCCGGTTTCATTCGACACGTCGTCCCGCTTTGGCCCGCGCCACTGGGGCCAAGCATCAGCAAGCACAGAGGAGGAAAGGACAAAAGCGGCAAGAATGGTAAGAGCGGGAGTTTTCATGTCGCGGAGTGTAGTGAAGCCCGGGCAATGATCAACGAAATAACCAGCCCCCTCCCGCCCGCATCCCGACCACGGGCTTTCCCCCATCACCCCGCCGCTCGGGGCTCGGAAACTCACCTTTGACAGAATGTTTTGAGCGTCTTTGCTTCCCCTCCTCACCATGGCGGATTCCGACAACCTCTCCAACCGGCCAAACTACGCCGCCTTCTGGGCCAGCCTTGCGGCCATCCTTCTGGTCGCCGGCGGCCCCTGGCTCTGGTTTCGCGCCCACCCGCCCGCCCCACCCCCTGCGCCGCCGAAACCGCTCGCCTCCGCCTCCTTCGACGACGGCGTGACTGTGGAAATCCTGAAGGCGGAAGTGACCGCCCGGCTCGTTTTCAGGCCGCCCGGCCCGTCTGTTCCGACTAAACCGCTGAGCACTACCCGCAACGGCATTTCACTCAACTTTGGCATCTACGCTATGAACGAAGATGTGTGGAGGTCCAGCGCAAGTTCATCACCGAAGTCCCGCCCCTGCCGCCCACCGTGCCAGCCGCTCCGGCTGAACCGGCCCCAGCGCTGCGCTGACCAAGAAAGCCAGGGCGCCGCGCATCCCCTCCCCCCATGCCCTTGCCCAAATGTTCCGTTGTCCCTTCCGTCCGGTCGTCCGGTCAGCCTACCCGCAACCCCACCGGTCCCCGCAGCTCCCGCAGGGAGTGCAGCCCGTCCCCCCTAGGCAGCCCGGCCAGACGCCGTGCCCGGTCTTTCCGCCCCTCCGGGAAATGGCCCCGGTTCTTCTGAAACACACTCTCCACACACGACCGGCTGCCAATCGCCGCGCCGTCCGTAAAATACCTCACCCGGCACCGCAGATACTCCGCCCGTGTCATCTTTCCGCGACGCTCTACCACCTCCGCCACCTTTTCTTGCGATATCCCCTTTTTCCTCCTCCCCGGCTTCCGCTCATCAGGCCGCTCGGGCTCCACCGCCTTCCCGAAAAGTGCCACCCGGTACTCCGCCATCACCTCGCCCAGAAAGCGTTTCGGTCCGTCCGGGTGCATCGCCCTACCGATGACCTCCATC
>JANOAS010000160.1:0-19803 GCA_031411255.1 bacterium | reverse complement strand
TCGTTTGCTGAGGCCTTCCTCACCGTACTCCGGCAGATCAACGATCACTGCCTTGCCGTTTCTACGCCACGCTTCACGCCGTCGGATTTCCCGCTGGCGCATTTGGATCAGGCCAGCCTGGATTCCCTGCTCACTCGGCATCCCGATCCCGAGGACATCTGCCGCCTTTCTCCCATGCAGCGGCTCTTCCACAGCGCCGCCCTCACGAAACCCGGAGCCGGCTTTGACCAGTGGCGCTGCCGTCTTCGCGGGCCGCTCGACCTGCCGGCCCTCCAGTCGGCTTGGGCTCAGGTCGTCCAGCGCCACAGCATTCTGCGCTCCACCTTTCACAGCGCCGGGCTGCCGCATGCGGTCATGGTCGTCCACCGCACCGCCGTGCCGGAGTTCCGCGTTCTGGATGCTGACGGTCCCGACGCGATTACGCGCTTCCTTGCGGCTGACGCCTCGCAGGTCAATGACCTCACCAGCGCCCCGTGCGGTCGCTTCACCCTGCTGCGCCTTGCTGCGGACGATCACTTCTTCTGCTGGTCGGTTCCCGATCTCCAGCTCGACGGGTGGTCCTGGCCTCTCGTCTTCGCAGAGGCCGCTTCCATTTACCGCTCGCTTGCGGGGGCATCTGCTCCCGCGCTGCCCGTCCCCCAGCCCTACCGCGACTACCTCGCCTGGCTGGAGCGCCAGCCCGAGGCCGCTTCGGATTCCTTCTGGCGCGAGACTTTGCAGGGGATGCAGGCGCCGACGCCCATTCCCGTCGATGCCGTCCCCGGCCCCCGCGCTTCCCGCCGCACGGCTGAGGCCCGCACCATCCTCTCTGCGGAAACTGCAGCCACCCTCAACGCCACCGCGCGCCGTCTCGGCCTTACGCCTGGTGTCATCGTCCAGGCCGCCTGGGCCGCCCTGGTCGCCCAGGCAGCCGGCTCGCGCGATGTCGTCCACGGCTCCGCTTTTTCCGGCCGTCCTGCCGACCTCGCAGGTTCGGAAAAAATCGTCGGCCCCTTTGTCAGCGACCTTCCCGTCCGCTCCAGGCCGGATCCCGACCGGTCGGTGGCGGACTTCCTGCGCAGCGTCCACGGCCATCTCGCGGACCTCGCCGCCCACCAGTTCACGCCGCTGCCCCGCATCCAGGACTGCTCCGCCGTCCCTTGGCGGTTCCGCCTTTTCGACAGCATCCTCGTCTTTCAGAACTACCAGGTCGACCCCGCCCTCGGCCGGCTGGGGCCGGACACCGTGCTCGCGGATTTCGCCGGCCCCATCCACACCAGTTTTCCTCTCACGCTCGTCATCACGCCTTCCGCCACGGTGTGGGACATCCTCCTTGTCCACCAGGAAGCCGCCTGTTCCGCCGCCCGGGCTGCCGCTCTCCTGGCGGATTTCAGCACGCTCCTCGCCTCCTTTGCCACCATTCCGGACGCGCCCCTTTCGCAGCACTTCGCCGCTCTGGCTCTGCCTCCGGCCTGCTCGCTCGCACCGGCTGCGCTCAAATCCCAGGCTCCAATCCTCAAGCCACCCGCCACGCCCATGGAGCGCCGTCTTGCCCCCATCTGGCAGCGTGCCTTCGGCCTGGCCTCCATCAGCACGATGGACAATTTCTTCGACCTCGGCGGACACTCGCTGCTCATGCTCCGCGTCCATGCCGCCATCTGCCAGGACCTCGGCCGCTCCATTCCCATCACCTCCCTCTTCCAATACCCCACCATAGCCACCCTCGCCGCACACCTCGATCCCGCACCTGCACCCGCAGCCCTGCCTGCATCCACCACGCTTCAAAATCGCGCTGCCGCCGCCCGCGCCGCCGCCCAGCGCGCCGCCGCCACCGCCCGCCGGTGAGCCCCGACTTTTTCCGATGAACCTGCCCGACGACATCCATTCCGATCCACTCCCAGCCGGGGCCCACGCCTCGCTGGAGGGCGTCGCCATTGTCGGCATGGCCGGGCGTTTCCCGGGCGCGGAAACGCTCAGCGCATTCTGGGAAAACCTTGCGGCCGGCAGCGAGACCATCTCCACCATTCCACTGGAGGATATCCCGGCGGAGGAAAACAAGCTCGACCCCGACTACGTCCCGCGTCGCGGCATCATCGAGAAACCCGAGTGGTTCGATGCCGCCTTCTTCAACATCAGTCCCCGCGAAGCCGAGGTCATCGACCCCCAGCAGCGCCTCTTCCTGGAGTCCTGCTGGCACGCTTTGGAAAATGCCGGCTGCGATCCCTCGCGCTATCCCGGCCCCATCGGCGTCTACGCCGGCATGTCGAACAGCTCCTGGGTCCAGCACCAGATCCTGCCGAACGCCGCTCTCCGCGCCCAGTTTGGCTATGAGGGCACGATGATTGCCAACGAAAAAGACTACCTGGCCACCCGCACCGCGTACAAGCTCAACCTGCGCGGTCCGGCCATCAACGTCTACACCGCCTGCTCCACGTCCCTCGTCGCCGTCTGTCAGGCTGTCCAGGCCCTGCAGTCCTACGCCTGCGACGCCGCCCTTGCCGGAGGCGTCAGCGTCAAATGGCCCCAGCACCGCGGCTACACCGCCCAGGAGGGCAGCCTCTATTCCCCGGACGGCCACTGCCGCCCGTACGATGCCGATGCACGCGGCACCGTTTTTTCCAACGGCCTCGGAGTTGTCCTGCTAAAGCGTCTTGCCGACGCGGTGCGCGACGGCGACCACATCTGGGCCGTCATCAAGGGAGCCGCCCTCAACAACGATGGAGGCCAGAAAGCCAGCTTCACCGCGCCCAGTGTCGATGGTCATGCCGAGGTCATCGGCCTGGCCCATGCGCTGGCCGGCATCGATGCCGACACCATCTCCTACGTCGAAGGCCACGGCACAGCCACCCCCATCGGCGATCCCATCGAGGTTGCAGGCCTCACCCAGGCCTTCCGCCTCACCACCGGGCGCAAAAACTACTGTGGGCTTGGATCTCTTAAATCCAACACCGGTCACATGGATGCCGCGGCCGGCATCGGCGGGCTGATCAAGACCACCCTGGCCCTTCACCACCGCCAGCTGCCGCCCACCCTGCATTTCAAGCGGCCAAACCTCGCGCTCGGCCTGGAGGAGAGCCCCTTCTACGTTGTCGAAAAACTCCAGCCCTGGACCAGCCCGCATCCGCTGCGTGCCGGGGTCAGCAGTTTCGGCGTAGGCGGCACGAACGCGCACGTCGTCGTGGAGGAAGCGCCCGCAATCGAGCCGTCAGCGCCTGCATCGCGTTCTCAACAGCTCCTCGTCCTCTCCGCCAAATCTCCCGCCGCCCTGGCCACCGCGTGTGAAAATCTGGCTGCGCACCTGGAGTCGCATTCAAACCTCGTTCTCGCCGACATCGCGTGGACCCTGCAAACGGGGCGCCAGGCCTTCGCTCACCGGCGGGCGCTCGCGGTTTCCTCCATCCCCGACGCGATCGCCCAGCTCCGTGCCCCGTCGCCGCAGACCGCCACGGCGCAGGAAAACCTGCCCGTCGTTTTCCTCTTCCCCGGTCAGGGCTCCCAGCACGCGGGCATGGGCCGGGAACTCCACGCCCACGAGCCTGCCTACCGCGATGCCTTCGACGCCTGCGTCACCGCCTTCGCCAGGTTTGGCATTGACCTGAATCACCTCCCCGACGTCAACGACACGCGCTTCACCCAGCCGGCCCTCTTCGCCATCGAGTACGCCCTCGGCAGGCTGCTGCTTTCGTTCGGCCTCACCCCCTCCGCCATGCTGGGCCACAGCATCGGCGAATACGTCGCTGCCACCCTCGCCGGAGTCTTCGCACTGGAAGATGCCGCCACGCTCGTCGCCGCCCGCGGCCGGCTCATGGCCGCCATGGCGCCCGGCTCCATGCTGGCCGTCCGTCTGTCCGAGGCCGAACTCCTCCCCCTTCTTCCCTCTACCCTCGACCTGGCTGCGCTCAATGCTCCCGGCCTCACGGTAGTTTCCGGTCCGGGCGACGCCATCGACACCTTCGCCCAGACCCTCGAAGCCGCCGGTCATTCGGCCCGCAGGTTGCACACCAGCCACGCCTTCCACAGCAGAATGATGGAGCCGGCGCTCACGGACTTCCGCTCCGTGCTGGACGGCATCACCCTCCTGCCGCCGCAGCTGCCTTACATTTCCAACCTCACCGGCCAGTTCATCACCGAAGCCGAGGCCACGGATCCTGACTACTACGTCCGGCACATCCGGCAGGCTGTCCGTTTTGCTGATGGCATCGCCACCCTCTGTGAGGCGGGCCCCGCCCTTCTCCTGGAAGCCGGTCCCGGCACCGCGCTCGCCCCTCTGGCAAAACAGCACCCCGCCGCTGCGACGAGCACCTGTCGTTCCCTGCTCCCGCCTGCGAAAGACGAGGGCGCCAGCGAACACTCCGTTTTCCTCCAGTCCCTGGGCAAAGCCTGGGCTGTCGGCCTGTCTGTCGACTGGTCCGCCTTCCACCATGACGACCGGCGTCATCGCGTTCCTTTGCCCGGCTACCCCTTCGAGCGCCAGCGCTACTGCCCGGACACCCTGCTGCCCCCCGGCACCACGCGCGAGGGTGAAGCCTGGATCCAGCTGCCTGCCGGGGGTGCCGCGCCCAGCCCGGCCCAGCCTGCTCCTGCGGTGGAAACCCGGCCCGCGTCACCTGCCGTCGCCGCTGTTCCCCGCCGTGCCCATCTCGTTGCCGAGCTGCAAACCCAGCTCCATGCCATCTCAGGCATCGACACCACCACCGCCGATCCCGCCACCCCCTTCCTCGACCTTGGCTTCGATTCGCTCTTCCTCACCTCGGCCTCGAACGCGCTGAAAAAACACTTCGGGCTCAGGATCACCTTCCGCCAGCTCATGGAGGATCAGGCCAGCATCCAGGACCTCGCGGCCTGGCTGGATGCCGAACTGCCCGCCGACAAATTCCAGCCGTCGCTGCCACCGAAAGCCGAAATCAGGCCCCCTGCGTCCTCTGCGGTCCAGGTGTCCCATCCCCCTGGCTCCACTGCCGACCGTCTCGCCATCATCGAGCAGCAGATCAGCGCCCTGCGCAGTTCCCTGGCCTCCCCGCAGCCTTCCGGCACTGCTGCGTTCAGCGTTCCCGTCAAAACCCTCAAAGGCAGCGATGGCAAAAAGATCGCCTTCGGCCCCTTCAAGCCCATCGAGCGCACCAAGGATGGCAGCCTGACGACCGCACAGAAGGCCCATCTTGAGGCCCTCATCACCGCGTACACGGCCAAATACGCGAAAGCGAAAGCCTTCACCGCCGACCACCGCGACGTCTTTGCCGACCCCCGCGCCGTGGCCGGATTCAATCTTCTCTGGAAGGACATGGTCTTCCCTGCCGTCACCGACCGCAGCGAGGGCGCGTACCTTTGGGACACGGACGGCAACCGCTGGATCGATGTCGTGCATGGCTTCGGCCTCGGCTTTTTCGGCCACCGTCCGAAGTTCGTCACTGATGCGCTTCACGAGCAGATCGACAAAGGCTTCGAGATCGGCCCCACCTCGCCGCTGGCGGGCGAAGTCGCCCGGCTCATCCGCGAGTTCAGCGGCCAGGAGCGTGTCGCCTTTTGCAACACCGGATCCGAGGCCCTCATGGCCGCCATCCGCACCAGCCGCACAATCTCGGGCCGCAACATCATCGCCATGTTCGCCGGCGGCTACCATGGCATCTTCGACGAGGTCCTGGCCCGCCCGCTCGTCGTCAATGGCGAGCTGCGCTCCATTCCCATCGCTCCCGGCATTCCAGATCTAGCCCAGGCCAGCATCCTCGTTCTGGAGTACGACAATCCCGAGTCCCTCGACATCATCGCCCGTCACGGGCAGGACATCGCCTGCGTCCTTGTCGAACCCGTCATGTCCCGCCGCCCTGACGTCGTGCCCGTCGACTTCGTTAAGAAGCTTCGGGCCATCACCCGCGAGACCGGCACCGCGCTGGTTTTTGATGAAGTGGTGCTCGGTTTCCGCACCGGCCCAGGCGGAGCCCAGGCCTACTTTGGCATCCAGGCCGACCTCGTCACCTACGGCAAGGTCATCGGCGGCGGCATGCCCCTCGGCGTCATCTGCGGCCAGCGGAAATACATGGACGCCCTTGATGGCGGCTCCTGGCAGTATGGCGACGATTCCATGCCCGAAGTGGGCGTCACCTTCTTTGCCGGCACCTTCATCCGCCACCCTCTCACCCTGGCCGCTGCGCGCGCCGTTTTGCTCAAGCTCAAGGAATGCGGCCCGACCCTCCAGCAGGCCGTCGAGGCCAAAACGAGGGACTTTGTCGACCGGCTCAACGCGCTCTTTGCAGCCGCCGGAGTCCCCGTAAAAGCCACCCGCTTCAGCAGCATGTGGATGCTCAATGCAGATCCCGGGCTCAAGTATTTCGGCCTGATCTACTACCATCTCCGCCTGCGGGGCATCCACCTTTGGGAGGGCCGTCCTGGCTTCCTTAGCGTCGCCCACACCGCTTCGGACGTGGATGAAATCCTGACCGCCTTCAGCGAATCCGTCACCGCCCTCCAGCAGGGTGGTTTCTTCCCCTGCAAGACCGGGACCGATGCGCCCTGCGTCGCCCGCATTTTCGAGGTCCCGACCACACCCGCGCAGCAGGAAATGTTCTTGGCTTCCCAGCTGGGCGAGGACGCCGCCCGCTCCTGCCACGAGTCGCTCAGCCTGCACCTCACTGGTACGCTGGACACCGCCGTTCTCACCCGCGCTCTTCAGCTGCTCGTGCAGCGCCACGACTCCCTTCACGCCACCTTCAGTTCTGACGGCCAGCGGATGTATTTCCATCCGGAGGCGCCGCTGAATTTCCGCGAGCATGCACCCGCCCCGGATGCGGGGGAACTGGACGCTCTTCGCGAATCCGAATTCCTGGCTCCGTTCGACCTCGAGTCCGGCCCGCTCCACCGCTTCCTCCTCGTCCGTACCGGCCCGGACACGGCGGAACTCATCCTGACCGCGCATCACATTGTCTGCGACGGATGGTCCTTCGGCGTTCTGGTGCACGAATTCCCCGAGGCCTTCACCGCTGCCGCCAGCCACTCCACCCTGCCTCCAGCCGCCAGCTATGCAACGCATGCCTTGGAGCAGGAGAAGGAGCGCGCCGCAGGATCCTTTGCGCCCGACCTGGCCTACTGGCAGCAGCAGTTTCGCACCCTGTCGTCCCCGCTTCGTCTCCCGGCCGACGGCCCCTCGCCAATTGCTCCAGGCTACGAGGCGCTCTCAGCCGAGGCGCACCTCCCGGCCGGACTGGCGGACCGCCTCAGGGCCTTCTGCCGTGCCCAAAAAATCACGCCATACCACGCGCTCCTCACCGTTTATCAAATCCTCCTGCACCGTCTCTCGGGGCAGTCGGATTTCCTCATCGGCATGCCCGTCGCCGGCCAGCCCAATGCCGGACTGCTCGATCTCACCGGCCACTGCGTCCAGTTCCTTCCCCTCCGGGCTGTCATCGATCCGGCAGAGTCCGCCGGCGCTCTTGCCCAGCGCACGCGCACGCTCACTCTTTCCGCGCAGGAGCATCAAAACATCACCCTCGGCGAAATCCTCGACACCCTTCCCGGTCTGTCCGGCGCGGATCGCCAGCGCTTCGTCGCCGCCACCTTCTCCCTCGAGCCCGCTCCTGAAATCATCACCGCCGGCCTGCTCACCGGCACCCCCGCGGGAAATCCCAAGCGCCGGCTGTCCTTTGATCTCAGCCTTTATGTTTTCCAGGGCGGCGACGGCATGACCATCCGCTGCGCCTTCCGCCGGGACCTCTTCAGCCAGGAAGCCATCCAGCGCTGGCTTGCCCATTTCGTTACCCTCACGGATTCGCTCATCACCTCGCCCGACGAGGAAGTCCGCCGCCTGCCCTTGCTGGACGAGGCGCAGCGCCACGCGCTCGTCCATGGCTTCAACGCGAATCAAACCAGTTTCCCCGACGCTCCTTGCCTCCACCACTGGTTTGAAAAAACCGCCGCAGCCCATCCTGACCGCATCGCCGTGAATGGAGGCGGCATCACGGTGACGTATCGCGAACTCAACCAGCGTGCCAACCGCATCGCCCACTGGCTCATCAGCCAGGGGGGCGGGCCGGACACCCTCGTGGGCCTCTGCGTCAGTCGCGAGCCGGAACTCCTCTGCGCCCTGCTTGGCATCCTCAAAGCCGGGGCCGCCTACCTTCCCATCGACCTCAGTTACCCGGCGGAGCGTCTCGCCTTCATGCTTGAGGACGCCGGTGCGCGCATCCTGCTCACGCAGCGAAAGCTCGCCAGGGAACTCCCCGCCCACGAAGGCCAGACCCTCTTCCTCGACGAAGCCGACGCCCTGCTCGCTACCCAGCCCGACAGCGATCCGGCAACTGCAGTCGCACCGGAGCACATGGCGTATGTCATTTACACCAGCGGCTCCACCGGCAGGCCCAAGGGCTGCATGATCACCCACCGCAATGTCTCCCGCCTCATGCTGGCCACGGAGCACTGGTATCATTTCGACAAGGACGACGTCTGGACTTTGTTCCACTCCAGCGCATTCGACTTCAGCGTTTGGGAAATCTGGGGAGCCCTGCTCTACGGCGGGCGCCTTGTTGTGGTGCCTTTCCTCACCAGCCGCAGCCCGGACGAGTTCTACCAGCTCCTCTCCACCGAAGGCGTCACCGTTCTCAACCAAACTCCCAGCGCCTTCCGCCAGCTCATCCACGCGGAGCGCTCCGCACCGCTCACCCTGCCCCTGGCTCTGCGGTACATCATCTTCGGTGGTGAAGCTCTTGAAATGGCCAGCCTCCAGCCCTGGTTTGAGTTGCACGGCGACACCACGCCGCAACTGGTGAACATGTACGGCATCACCGAGACCACCGTGCACGTCACTTGGCGCCCCATCCGCCAGGCCGACACGGCGGGAGGTTCCGTCATCGGCGTTCCCATCCCTGACCTCCAGCTCTGCATCCTCGACCCCGAAACCCGCGAGCCCCAGCCCATCGGCGTCCCCGGTGAAATCTACGTCGGCGGCGACGGCCTCGCCCGCGGCTACCTCCACCGCGAGGAACTAACCACCGAACGCTTTATTCCCAACCACCTCACCGGCACCGGCCGCCTTTATAAAACAGGCGACCTCGCGCGTTTCATCCAGTCAGGCGACTCTCTCGACATCGAATACCTCGGCCGCATCGACCACCAGGTTAAAATTCGCGGCTTCCGCGTGGAGCTGGGTGAAATCGAATCCACCCTGGCCGCACACCCGCAAATCCGCGAAGCGGCTGTACTGGCGCGCACGGATCACCACGGCGAAAAGAAACTGTTCGGCTACCTCATCCCTGCTGAACGCTCCGCCCCGCCCACGACCGCCGACCTCCGCGCCCATCTGCTGAAGGCGCTGCCGGACTACATGGTGCCGAGCGCCTTCCTTTTCATCGACCGCTTCCCGCTGACCACCAACGGCAAGCTTGACCAGACCGCCCTTCCCATTCCGGACTCCACCGCCATTGCAGTTCAGCAGGATTTCACTCCTCCGCAGACCGAGACTGAGCGCCACATCGCCGGGCTTTGGGAAAACATCCTTGGCCGAAATCATGTAGGCATCCGCAGTGACTTTTTCGCCAGCGGAGGCACCTCGCTCAATGCCCTGCGCCTCATGCAAAGGATCCGCCAGGATTTCTCCGTCATCCTTCCCCTTGGCGCGATTTTCAAGACCCCCACTCTGGGGCAGCTTTCAGAGGCGGTCGACACCGCCCGCACCAGTCCCCTGCTGCGCACAGCCGGCACTGCCCTGACCTGCCTGCAGGAGGGGCTGGGCGGCACTCCCGTTTTCCTCATTCACGGAGGGGACGGCGGCGCCATCTTCTACCGCTCCCTGCTCCCGAAGCTCGGCCCGGATGTCGCGGTCTACATCCTCGAGTCTCCCGCCCTGACGGATGATGACTGGCTTTTTGCCAGAAAAAATGTGGAGGCCACCGCCCACCACTACATCACGCTCATGCAGACGGTGCAGCCCGAGGGGCCCTACCGGATCGGCGGCTATTCCTTCGGCGGACTGGTGGCCTATGAGATGGCGCAGCAGCTGCGCGCCACCGGGCACCAGACGGAGCGGCTGATCATGTTCGACACGGAGAATCCCGGCGTCGGCGTCCGCAGGCTGTCCCTGGCCGGACGTCTGGCAGCGGGATGGCGGCTGGGTGGGGAGGATTTCACCAGCAAGATCAAGGGACTCAGCGAACGCATCGGCAGCGGGCTCAAGGGCCGCCGCTACCGTGACGCCGAGGCTGGTGAAGCCCGGACCATGCTGGATGAAGGCAGGGCGGCCACCGGTCACCTCCGCATTGTCCAGGTCCGCATGACCCACATCGATGCCATGACGCTCTACAAAGTGAGACCCTACCCTGGATCCATGGTGCTTCTGCGCTCCACGGCGGAGGACGACAAGTACGAGCGCCTCCCCGACTACGGCTGGGGCAGTGTGGTTGGTTCGCTTGAGATCCGTGCCGTCACGGGCAATCACCTGGAACTTTTCGTTCCTGACAACGCGGATGCCCTGGCTGTGCAGGTGCGTGCGGCACTGGACGCGGCCGGTGTCCCGGCAGTCTCCTGAACCGCGGCGCGCGCAGCCGTTCAGGGAGTGGAGCGCAGCAGCCCGGCATGGGCGCGAGCCTTGACGGCGCGGAGCGCGGCGAGCTGGAGCCGGGTGGGCCGGTAGGCGGCGGGGCGGGGGTGGCGCCTGGTTTCCGTGGTGACGGAGGCGAGTGCGGCGGCGAGACCGGCCACCGTGGGGTGCTGCAGGAGCAGGGAGAGCGGGCAATCGTGGCCGGCATCCGTGCGCAGGCTCTGCTGGATGCGGGTCATGAGGAGGCTTGTTCCGCCGAGTTCAAAGAAGTTGTCCTCCACGCTGACGGCCGGCAGGCCCAGCACGGAGGTCCAGAGTGCGGCGATGCGGGTCTCCAGCTCGGTCGCCGGGGCGACGAAGGCGCGGCTGGCGTCAGGGCGCTCCGCCCGCGGCGCGGGGAGTGCGGAAGGGTTGAGCCTGCCATCGCGCGTGACCGGCAGTTCCGGGACAACGACGAAGTCTGCAGGAAGCATGCAGTCGGGAAGCGACTTGAGCAGATGGGCGCGGAGGGCATCCGTGGCGGGGCAGGTCGTTTCGGAAGGGACAAGCCAGGCGGTAAGCCGCTGCTCTCCGGCAGCCGTGGTCCGCGCGGCGACGGCGGCAGCTGCAACGGCGGGGTGGGAGGCGAGGGCGCTTTCGATCTCGACCGGATCGAGGCGCACACCGCCGAGGTTCACCTGGCGGTCCATGCGGCCCAGGTGTTCGACAGCCCCTGCTGCGACGAGGCGGACGCGGTCGCCGGTCCTGCAGAGCCGGGCTCCGGGGCAGTCGGAAAATGGGTCGGTGACGAAGCGTTTCTCCGTCAGCTCCGGGCGATTCAGGTAGCCCCGAGCCAGGCCGGCGCCGCCGATGCAGAGTTCGCCGGGCACGCCTGGCGGGACGGGTTCCCCGTTGTCGTCCAGGATGTAAAGCCGGGTGTCGGGGAGGGGAATGCCCAGCACGCGGCTCTCCGACTCGTCTGCTGCGGAAAGGGGGCGCCAGGTGGCGTGGACGGTCGTTTCGGTCACGCCATACAGGCTCACCAGTCGCGGCTGGGTGTCGCCATGCCGGTCAAACCACGGCTTGAGGCTTCGCTGTTCCGGGAGATCGCCGCTGAGGATGATGAAGCGCAGGTCCGGCGGGAGCTGGGCTTGCGCGTCCTGCCGCGCGGCGGTGAGCTGGCGGAAGGCGCCCGGCGTCTGGTTCAGCACGGTCACTTTTTCGCTGGAGAGCAGCTTGTAAAAGTCCCGCGATGAGCGGGTGGCCGCCCAGGGCACGACGACGAGGCGTCCGCCGTAGAGCAGGGCGCCCCAGATTTCCCACAGGCTGAGGTCCTGGGCCGTGCTGTGGAAAAGCGTCCAGACATCCGTCGGGCCAAACTGAAACCAGTCGTCCGTGGCGAGCAGGAGGCGGACGATGCCGGCGTGAGTGAGGAGGCTGCCCTTCGGCCGGCCGTCGGTGCCGCTGGTGTACATGACACAGGCGAGGTGCTCTGGCGCTGTGGCGGTGGCGGGATTCCAGTCGGGCCGGTGGTCGAGCAGACCGGCTTCGTCCAGTGAGACTGTCTTCACGGCGGTGGGCAGTCTTTCGGCCAGGGCCGAGCTGGTCAGCAGCACGTGTGCGGAGGCGTCCTTCAGCATAAAGGCGACACGCCCAAAGGGGCAGCCCAGGTCGACAGGCAGGCAGGCACCACCGGATTTCATGATGCCGAGCAGGGCGACGACGAGGTCGACGCCGCGCTCCAGGCAGAGGCCGACGAGTGTGTCCGGGCGGACGCCTTCGGCGATGAGGAAATGGGCGATCCGGTTGGCGCGGCGGTTGAGTTCGGCGTAGCTGAGGGTGGTGTCTTGAAAGGTGAGCGCGGGGGCCTCCGGGGTGGTCTCCACCACGCGCTCAAACCAGTGGTGCAGGCACTCGTCCGAGGGGAACTCCCGGACACCGGCATTCAGGCCCAGGCTCAGGATCTCGCGTTCCGCTGCTGTGAGCAGAGGGAGGGTGAAAATGGAATGGTCCGGCTCCTCCGAGGCCGCCTCCAGGAGAGTGCGCAGGTGGGAGAGCCAGCGGGCGGCGGTCTCCGGGTGGACGATGCCGGTCTGGTGCTCAAGAATGAGCGTGCAGCCGTCCGTCGAGGGCACGACCTGCAGGAGCACATCCAGCGTGGTCGTGGCCGGTTCCGGCTCGGCGGCGTGCAGGGCGATGCCGGCCTGGAAGAGCGGATGAACGCCCGGCGCAGCCGGGTGATCCAGCCCGGCGGCCAGCTCCAGCAGGTCGGGTGCCGGCAGCGGGAGGTTTTTGTTGATCAGAGCATTGATGCGGCGCACCCGGGCGAGAAACCCGGGCTCCTCCTTTCCGCCAGAGCGGAAGGGGAAGGGGCCGCGGTCCATCACCCAGACTCCGGTCAACACCTCCTCCTGGCGGCTCAAACGCGCCAGAAGCGTCTGCCAGGCGACGAGGATGACGCTGAAGGGAGCCCCGCCGGCCTGTTTGGCGAGGCTGGCGATTTTCGCGCACAGAGGAGTGCTGAGTTCCAGACGGACCCGGCCCTGCGCCAGCTCCGCCACAGGCGGGCGGCTGCCATCCAATGGCAGTTCCAGCGTGGTGGGGCTGTCGGACAAATGGTCCAACCAGTGGTGATCAGCGGTGGGTGCAGGCGCACTCATGACGACAAGTCGATTATACGTTGGGGAAGGGAGAAATGGGAGAGAGTTGGGTCAATTTACCTGATTTTTATATAAAATCAACTTTTTATATAAATTCCATACTTCTTAAGTAAAACGAGAAGACTTTTGGTGCTGACGGCGACGCGCCGGAGACCGGGGATTTCCTGCGGACGGGTGGAGTGAGCAGCCCGTTGTTCCTGCAAAAACGGGGCCGGATTCAGGTTCAGAACTCGTCCTGCCTGAGTGCGTTGAAGGCGGGGCCGAGGTGGTCCAGGATCGCGGTGGCGCGGAGAGATTCGGGGGATTCCGTGCCGGAGAGGAGGGCGAGTTCGGCGGCACGGCCGATGAGCCATGAACCGAGGCAGGCGGCGTCGAAAAGCGGGCAGCCTTGGGCGGTGAGGGCGGCGCAGAGGCCGGTGAGGACGTCGCCCATGCCGCCGCTGGCCATGCCAGGGTGGCCGGTGGTGTTGTGGCTGACGGGTTTCCCTAGTGCCTGGATGAGGGTGCGGGCTCCTTTAAAGAGGAGGGTCACGCCAAGCTGGCCAGTCACGGCTGCGGCCTGCTCTTCGCGGGTGGCCTGGGTCAAGTCCGGCCGCCAGAAACCGAGAAGACGCCGCATTTCCCCCGGGTGCGGGGTGAGCAGGCGCGGGGCGCGGGACTCGGCGGCGTGCTGGAGGCCTTCGAGGGCGAGTTCATTCAGGGCATCCGCGTCCAGGATGAGGGGCCGCGGGTCGTGGCGGATGAGCTGGTGCAGCTCCGCCGCGTGGGTGCCGAGGCCCGGGCCCATGGCGAGGACGTCGAAGGGGAGGTGCGCGGCCTCTTCGCAGCTGCGGACCGGCCTGACCATGACCTCCGGCGCTGTCTGCACGGCGATGAGCGGGTAAATTTCCTCCGGCACCATGAGAGTGACGAGCCCCGCCCCGCCGCGGACGGCGGCGGAGGAGGCCAGCAGGGCGGCCCCGAGCAGCCCGCGAGACCCGGCGATGATTCCCACGCGCCCGGCCAGCCCCTTGTGCATGTCAAACCGGCGGCGCGGCAGCAGCGGGCGCAGGGCCTGCGGCGTCAGCACGCGGGGTGCCGTCTCCGGTCCGGACGGGGTGAGGGCGGCCACCGGCACGACGACGAGCCGCCCGACGTGTCCGGCCATGGTTTCACCAGCCAGCCCGCGCTTGGCAGCGCCGATGGTGAAGGTCCAGTCCGCCACGACCGCGTCCGGGTCGGCGGTGCCGGTATCGGCATCCAGGCCTGTGGGCACATCCACGGCCAGCGTGATGGCGTGCCGCGTGGTGCGCAGTTGATTCATTTCCCGGCAGGCGTCCAGGACCGGGCCGCCCAGCCCGCCGCTTGCGCCGATGCCGAGCAGGCCATCCATGAGCACCAGAGCCCCGTCCGCCGGGACTTCACGCGTGACGCGGACCTTCACCACGTCCCATTTTTGCCGCGCCAGCGGGCGGAAATCTGCCTCCGGAAAGGCGAGGCGGACGCTCACGCTCCAGCCCGCGTCCAGCAAGGCGGCCGCCGCGACGAAGGCGTCCCCGGCGTTGTGCCCCTTGCCCGCGAAAATGATGAGCCGGCCCGGCTTCGGGAAAAACTGCCGCACCGCCGCCGCCAGCCGGGTTCCGGCCTCCGTCATGAGGGCGTCCTCGCTGGGGCCCGCAGCCAGGGCGGCGGCCTCCAGTGCCCTCATTTCCTGGACGGAGACGAGCATGGGTTCAGCGGCGTTTAAACTGGATGAGTCCGTTGCCAACGCTCCTGGCCAGCGCCTCGCGGTAGGCCGGGTTGCGCAGACGGGAGAGGTCTCCGCTGTTGGAAATAAACCCCGTTTCCACCAGGATGGCGGGCCGGATGTTCGCGCGCAGCACCTTGAACCGGGCGGCCTTCGTGCCCCGGTTGCCGCCGTGTGCCGTGTTGGCCAGGATCTGCGCCTGCACCAGCGAGGCGAGCGAGGCACCCGCTCCACTATAGTACCAGGTTTCCACGCCGCGCGCGCCGGTGTTCGACGCGTCGTTCACATGGATGCTGACGAATACGCTTCCGTTGATGGAATTGGAAATCGCCGCCCGCGTCTCCAGCGGGACAAAGCGGTCAGTGGAGCGCGTCATCACGGTGCGGATGCCCTTCTGCCCGAGGTAGCGCTCCAGGCGGCGGGCGATGTCGAGCGCGAAGTGTTTTTCGTAGGCGTACCCCTTGTGCGCACCGATGTCGTGGGCGCCGTGGCCGGCATCGATGACCACGGTGCTGAAGGAGCCGGCCCGGGCGGCGGCAGCGGCGGCCAGCCAGCAGGTGAGGACGGCGAGGAGCGTATTCAGCCTCTGTTTCATGAAAATGGGATGTAAACTCTTCAAACCCCAACCACACTGAGGGCCAGCGCCCCGTCAAGGAGAAGGTTCCTCCGTTTTCCCGGGGCCGGGTGGGGGTGCCGTCGTGTGGCCACTTGCGCGGCGGGGCAGGCTGGGGAAGGATCGGGGCGCATGAAGGACGTCCGGGTTGAATTGTCAGAACGCAGTTACTCCGTGCTGGTGGGCCATGGCCTGCTGGCGCGGACGGGGGAACTCATCCAGCCGGTCCTCGGCGGGAAAAAACGGGCCGCCGTGGTGACGGACTCGACCGTGGGGCCGCTCTACGCAGAAACCGTGCTCGCCAGCCTGCGCGCGGCGGGCGTGGACCCCGTGCTCGTGACCGTGCCGGCGGGCGAGGCGTCGAAGTCCATGAGCCACGTCGAGCAGGTCTGCCGGGAAATGATCCGAGCCGGGCTGGACCGCTCGTCCTTCCTCGTCGCGCTGGGCGGCGGCGTCGTGGGCGACCTCGCCGGGTTTGCCGCTTCCATCTTTTTCCGCGGCATCCCGTATGTGCAGATCCCCACGACCGTCGTCTCCCAGGTGGACAGCTCCGTGGGTGGGAAGACCGGGGTGAACACGCCCGAGGGCAAGAACCTCCTCGGCTGCTTCCACCAGCCCGTGCTCGTCCTGGCCGACCCCGCCACGCTGGACAGCCTGCCGCCGCGGGAGTACAACGAGGGCTTTGCCGAAATCATCAAGCACGCCGCCATCCGCGACGCGGCCATGCTCCCGCTCATCCGCCAGGCCCACGCGGACCGCAGCGTTTTGCCCGACCTCATCGCGAGAAATGTGGCCATCAAGGCCGCCATCGTCTCCGCTGATGAACACGAAACCCTCGGCCTGCGCGCGCTTCTGAATTTCGGCCACACCATCGGCCACGGCATCGAGGCCTCCGCCGGCTACGGCGCCCTGCTCCATGGCGAGGCCATTTCCCTCGGTACCATCGCCGCCCTCGCCATTTCCCGTGACGTGGCCGGCCTCTCCCAGTCCGCTGCTGGCGAGATCACCGCCCTCCTGCGCCTCTACGACCTGCCGGAGAAACTCCCCGCCTCCATCGCCACGGACACCGTCCTGGAAAAAATGAGCCGCGATAAAAAATTCAAGGAAGGCCGCATCCGGTTCGTCGTCGTTCCCGCGCTTGGCGACGCCACCGTCACGGGTGACGTGACGCTGGACCGGATTCGCGAGGCTGTGGAGGCCCTGCGGCAGGGTTGAAAAAGCAGGGCTGAATAAAACTTTACAAAAACTGGATTTTCCCCCAGCCTCGGACTGTCGTGTCCGCAACGGCACCGACTTCAACCCCAAGTACCACCCTGAAAAAATGAACAAAACAACCGCCTATTCTTTTATTGGAGTCCTTCTGCTGGCTGCTTCCGGGCACGCCGCCACCACCTCGTACAACACCGGCAGCCTCGGCGCCGTGGCAAACGGAACCATCTCAAACAACGCACTTCTGGCACAGCCGGGCGCGCTCGCCGTCGCGGGTGACCAGTCCATCGGTTCCAGTGGGAACAGCGGCGCGAACTCCGTTGTTGGCTACCAGGCCAGCCTGAATCCCAGCTTCGGCAGCGCATTCACCATCGAGTTCTGGGCCAATCCCTCGGGGAGTGACACTGACGACGCCGTGGTCTCCAACCGCACTCACTCCGGCAACCGTTCCGGCTGGGTCTTTTTCCAGCGCGGTCCTGGCGTGGGCTGGAATTTCCGCATGTACAATGGGAACAGCGGCAACATTGGCTTCGATATCACCGGCGGCACTTCCGTCATCGGCCTCTGGAGTCATGTGGTGGCAGTGTGGGACGGCACGGCTCCCAAGCTTTACGTCAACGGGGTCGATACGGCTGCGACCGTCACCGGTACGGGTGTCTACAACGTGAACGCTCCCGGAGTGAATTTTTCCGTTTTGGCGCACGACACCGGAGCCAGCCCCTACAACGGCCTGGTGGACGAAACTGCGATCTACGGCTCGGCGCTGACGCCGGCCCAGATCGCGAACCACTACAGCAAGGCGGCGAGCACGACACCCGGGGACTACAAAAATGCCGTGCTGGGCGACGGCGCGCTTGTCCTTTACAGCTACTCACCGGTTCCCGAGCCCGCCAGCGCGGTCATGATCGGTCTGGGGCTGGCCGGCATTCTGCGCCGCCGCAGGAAATAACGGAAATCTCGCGACTTTGAGCGGGCGGGGACGGCTTTTTGAGGCCGTTTCCCGCCCGTTTTCGTGCAAAGGCAGAGTTTGTCACCAGCGTTCCCGCCCTGTAGCATGGCAGCCATGAGAAAAATCCCGCCACTGCTGGCAGGCGCCCTGTTTCTGGTTTTCCCGGCTGTCGCGGCGCGGGCTGCGGGGGATGGTGCCCCGGCGTCGAAGAGCACGTATGAGAAAGCCTACGGGAAGACAAAGGCGGCGGTGACGGTGGATGCGGCGAAGGAGCTGGCGCGCGTGCCGGCGGTGGAGCCGAGGGACGCGGTGGGCACGTGGAAGGTGCGGGCGGGAATCAAGTTGGAGCTGGCCGCGCACGAGCCGCAGGTGCGCGACCCGGTGGCGGTGTGCTTTGATGAAAACGGCCGCCTCTTTGTCTGCGAGATGATCGACTACTCCGAGCAGCGGGAGGTCACGCCGCACCTGGGCCGCGTCTCGATGCTGGAGGACCGGGACGGCGACGGCCGGTATGAGACGAGCCGGGTTTTTGCGGACGATCTGCCGTGGCCGACCGGGCTCATCTGGGCCAGGGGCACGCTCTACGTGGGGGCCACGCCGGACATCTGGCGCATCGAGGACCGGGATGGCGACGGGGTGGGGGAGAAGCGGGAAAAGGTCTTCACCGGATTCGGGACGGGGCTGAAAATCCTGAACGTGCAGGGCCTCATGAACAGCTTCACCTGGGGGCAGGACAATCGCGTGCATGTGCTGGCAGGCGGGGGCAACCGGGGAAAAATCACCTGTCCGGTGCGGCCTTGGATGCAGTCGCTGGAGCTGGAAGGCAGGGATTTTTGGTTTAATCCGCGGACGATGGACATCGGCCTGGAAGCCGGCGGGGCGCAGTTCGGCATGAGCTTCGATGACTTCGGCAGGAAGTTCGGCTGCTCAAACTCCGACCACCTGCAATACTGGCTCTACGAGGATGGGGCGGGCGGCGGAAATCCCTTTTTCCAGATGGCCCCGTCGCGCCAGAGCATCGCGGTGGATGGCGGGGCGGCGGAGGTTTTCCGCATCAGCCCGGACGAGCCGTGGCGCATCATCCGCACGCGCTGGCGGGTCTCCGGCGTGGTGCCGGGCATGGTGGAGGGCGGCGGACGGGTCAGCGGTTATTTCACCGGAGCCACCGGCACGACCATCTACCGGGGCGATGCGCTGGGGCCCGCCTTTTCAAACAACAGCTTCACCGGCGACGCGGGCGGGCAGCTCATCCATCGCAAGGTCATCCGCCTCGCCGACGACGGTGTGAACCTGGCGGGCGAGCGGCCTGCGGACGAGCGCGGGGTGGAGTTCGCCGCCAGCACGGACACGTGGGTGCGGCCGGTGGCCTTCGCCAATGCGCCGGACGGCTGCCTGTGGGTGTGCGACATGTATCGGGAGGTCATCGAGCACCCGTGGAGCATCCCGGACGAAATAAAGAAGCACCTGGACCTGAACAGCGGCAACGACCGCGGGCGGCTCTACCGGATTTCCCCGGAAAAGGGAGCCCCGCGCGTGGGCCAGCCGGTGCGGCTCGGTCAGGCGTCCACGGCGGAGCTGGTGAAAACCCTCGGCCACCCGAACGGCTGGCACCGCGACACCGCGCAGCGGCTGCTGGTGGAGCGGCACGATCCGGCCGCCATCCCGCTTCTGGGCGAGTTTTACCAGACAGGCGGCCCGCTGGCGAAGCTGCACGCCCTCGCTGCACTGGAGGGGCTGGGCAACCTGCCGGAACGCATCCAGGACGCGGCGATGAAGGACCCGGACGAGCACGTGCGCGAACGCGCCTTCGCCCTCGCGGCACGGGGGCACGCGGGACTGCTTTTTCTGGAGACCGTGGCCGGCCGGAAGCACCAGGAGGAGCCGAGCCGGCGGGTGAAATTCCAGGAGGCCCTGACTCTGGCCTCCCTGCTGGCAAAAACGAACGAGCCCGGCTTGGCGGCGGCGCTGCGGGATCTCGCACGGGTGGACAGCGGGCATCCCTGGATTTCCCAGGCCATCCTCACCGCGCCGCCTGACGTGCTGACCACGCTGCTGCCGGATGCGGTGCCTTTCGGTGAAGGGCTGGATCCGGCCTTCGTCGCCCGGCTCATCGAGATCCGCGCCGCCTCGCAGCCGGCCCGGGATCGTGCGGCGCTCATCAGGTCC
>JANOAS010000159.1:0-3452 GCA_031411255.1 bacterium | reverse complement strand
GCGCTGGGGCTGCCGAAGTTGAAGACGCTGACCTCGCGGGACTCGACCTGAAGGAGATCGCTGACGGGAACGGCCTGGCCGTTGAAGACGGAGATTTCCCGGGAGATGGCTTCTGCCAAGGCGGAGGGTCCGCCCGGAATGCTGCCCGGCGCGGCACCACCGAAATTAAAGACACTGACCTCGCGGGTTTCGATCTGGAGGAGGTCGCTGTAGGGAACGGCCATGCCGTTGTAGACGGAGATTTCGTGGGAGTTGGCCTCGAAGGTGGCGCTGGGGCTGCCGAAGTTAAAAATGGACTGCTCCCGGCCGATGCCCTCGAAGCGGGCGGAGGGGCTGCCGAAATTAAACAGGCTGACCTCCCGGCCTTCGATCTGGAGGAGCTTGAAACTGGTGATGCGGAAGAGGCTCAGGTAGACCTGGTAGTTGGTGAGGCCCCCGCCGTTGGGGGAGAGTTTGGAACCGTCAGTGGGGTCGAGCGGATCCAGGAGGTGGGGATTGGACAGCTCGTAAATGTCGTCGATGCCGTCGCCATCCGTGTCCACGGGGGCGAATTTGCTGTAGGGCAGCGCCCGGTAGAACCCCTTCAGAACGCCGGGGGCGATGCTCAGCTGGGAGGGGACGCCAAGGCTCATGTCCACCGGACCCCAGTTAAACAGGTCGTCTGAGTGCTCCAGCAGGTAGTAGGTGCCGGGATCCTCGGCAAACTCGACAATGACCTGCCCGTTTTCATACCGAAAACTCTGGACGGTGTTCACCTCCTCCGCGAGCCCCCTCGTCGCGAGGGAGGCAGCCAGCACCAGCAGAAAAAGAAGGAATCGGGTTTTCATGACAGCGCCCCTTAAAACACAGCCCGGACCTTTTGGCAAGGTCCGGGCTGGCTGAGCAGGCTGTAATATTTTCAACTACGCGCCGACGACGACGCTGACCGTCTCGCTCCAGAGGCCAACTTGGAGGTCATTCAGGCGGAAAATGGCGCGGTATTTCCACTGGGTGAGGGTGGCGGGGGTGGGATGGGTGTCGGTGTAGTTCGGGGTGGTGTCGAAGGTGAGGATCTGCCAGCCCTTGCCGTCGAGGCGGTCGACATTAATTTCGAGCTGGTCGAGAAATTTGGAAAAGCCCTGCCAGCCCCAGCCGAGGACGACGCCGGCGGGGGTGGCGGTGGCGTTGAGGTCCGGGCGGAAGGTGGCGAAGTCCGGACCGGTCTGCTCGGGACCGATGATGCGGAGGTCGGCACAGACGGCGGGGCCGCAGGCGTCGACTTCCTTGATCTCCGAGACGAAGTCGAACACGCGGTTCAGCGCACCCTCGTCACGCGGGACGACGCCGTCGGGCAGCTCCGGCGGGACAAAAAGAGGGAGGGTGAGCGGGCCGCCGGGACCGGTCTGCGCCTGGGTGACGGCCTGGACGCAGGCGGAGGCCCATGCCTTGGTGGCCGGGAGGTAGCTCAGGAGGAGGTAGACGACCCAGCGGCAGTCGAGGACGATGCCATTCACCTTCGTGGGGCTGGCCCCCAGCAGAAGGATGTAGGCGGCGATTTTGTTGCGTAAGTTCTCCAGCCAGGCGGCCTGGTCGGAGATGCGGGACGGGTAGTAGTCTTGGCGTTTCATTTTGTTTCGGGTTTTGGTTTTCGAGGCAGAAAGGGGGGGCGAACCGGGGGGCGGGGTGTAGCCAGGATCGCCAGGCTCCAGGATGTAGGAGGGGCTGCCCCAGCGGAGGTTTGGGTCGTCCCAAGTGTAGGGGGTGCCGGTGGCGGGGTTGATCGCGTCCCAGTGGAGGGTTTTCATGGCTGAATGGCGGTGATGGGGTTGAAGGGACAAACCCAGGGGCCGGGCGGGGGAAAAACGGGCGGTTTTTCCGAAATGGGGGCTCCCCCAACGGCGGTGGGGGCGCCGCTGGCGGAAATGGGGGCACCCCCAACGGCGGCGGGGGCGCCCCCGGTGAAAATGGGGGCACCCCCGGCGGAAATGGGGGGGCCGAAACCGGGAATGGGGGCGCCCCCATCGCAAATGGGGGCGGCGGAATCGCCGGTGGGGGCGCCCCCGACGGCGCTGGGGGTGCCCCCGCCAGGGAAGGGGGTGCCCCCATTTTCGCCAGCGGAGGCGGCGGGGGGGGAAATGGCGCTCTTTTTTCCGCAGCGGCTGGTTCCGGCGGCGGGTCGGGCGTGCACGGGGCCGCCGGGGGTGACGTGGGAACGGCCGGAGGTCGCCAGAACTGGCGAGGGGGGGCAGGGCTGCCCGGGACGGGTCACGCTGGAAATGATTTTCATTCCGGCGTGCTTTTTAACGGGAACGGCAGGACAGGTCAACCGCTTTTTTTCCGCCAGAGCCACCTTAAAACGTGTGCTTTCTGAACCGTTAGAACAGGGACGAAGCGTGCATTAATTTTTAGAACTAATAGAAACGGACGCTGAAATGCCGGGGGAACGGGCGGATGCGGGCGGGCGGGAGGCGGCGGCCTGGGGGCGGCGAAATGGCGGCCATAGGCACGCCACTCCCAGTCGCGAAGCGTGAAGGGGTCGCTTTTCCGGGAGGGGGGTTACTTTTCCTCCGCAGCTTCGTAGAGCACCTGGGAATTCCGCGAATCGAGCCGCCCGGGGAGGAACTTGAACCACGGGAGGATTTGCACGAATTTTTGCTGTCCGCAGCCGGGCGCGTCGCAGGCTGGCTTGTGCTTGGGGCACTGGTTGTAGTGGCAGACCATGCCGAGGTAGCTGCCGGTGGCGGCGTCCACGAGGTGGAGGCAGAAATAGTGGGAGGCGATGCTGAAGTGAATCTCTTTTTCGACGAGTTCGTTGACCACGGCGGCGCAGGCTTTGCGCATTTCCGGAGCCCCGCTGGTGGCGGTGACCCAGACGGCCAGGTCGATGTTGCCGCACTCGTGGTAAACCTTGATCGACTTGGTGCGCAGGCGGAAGAAGCGCGGCACTTCCTTCCACAGGGGCAGGGCGGTGGAACCAAAGAGGACGACTTTCCGCACGTCGGGCCTGAGGGCGAGCTTCGCGGCGAGGGCGCGCGCGGCTTTCCGGAACTCCTCCTGCCGGCGCAGCATGGCGCGGTCCTGCTGCTCGATTTCCCCGTAGCTCACGGGGGTGTTCCGTTCGGACTCCCGGATGAGAGCCTCACAGTCCCCGTCCCAGTCCAGTTCCTCCTCGCTGCCGGGCTCGATGCCGAGGGTGCGCTTTTGTTTTTCGATGATTTCCCGCGGATCCGGCAGCAGTGAATTTTCCGCCGCGTGCTCCTGCTGGGCCAGGGGAGTGGCCGCCTCGTCCACCGGCACCACGGTGCCAAATTTCTCAAAATGGCGGTCCTCCAGCAGGGCTTACGTATGGCCAGCCCCGGTTTGTTATGGAAATCAAGTTTTGAAAAATAGTTCTGTACAAATTACCATAATGACTATTTATACTGTGGATGAGTTCCACTAAACCCGCCCATCCCACGCCTCCTGCGCCCACC
>JANOAS010000158.1:0-7949 GCA_031411255.1 bacterium | reverse complement strand
ATGTCCTGGCGTTGATGATCTTCCGCAGTGAGCTGCGCTGCTCCAGCGTTACCGGCAAAGTGCTGATGGGTCGCGACATGCACGGGATCTTAGCGGAAAAAGTAGTTCTGTCTAGTTATTTCTCAGGCAGCACACTAGTGGTGCTGGGAAAAAGTGGCGGTCTGGTGCAGAAACGGGCACGGCTGGTCTGGACGAGCGGGGACACGCTCACCGGGCCGGATCTCGCCCTGCTGCATGCGGACCTCCAACCTCGCGCGTATTTCCTTTTTGCGAAGCCGGAGAAGGTCCAGCCTGGCGACCTCGTGGCGGCCACGGGCTGGTCCCAGTTGAATCCGGCGACGCGGTCCACCGGCATGGCGGCGGGCCGGCTGGTGAAGATTTCCCCGCTGCGGCAGGGCCCGGGCGGGTTTGCCTGGCGGAGGATCGATCACAATGTCCCGTTCAATGCCGGCGACAGCGGCGGCCCGCTCGTGTGCGAGCAGGGGCTGGCGGGCATCAATGCACGCGCGTGGCCAGGCTGGACGGGGGCGGTGCGCGTGATGCTCCACCTGGACGGGCCGCTGGACAGGCCGTTCCCCGGCTACGCCGCGTGGAGCTTCGCCCCGGATCACGCGTGGCTGGAGCGCACCATCGAGCAGGACCGCGCGGCCAGGCGTGCGGTGAAACATTGACGCGCTACTCCTCCGCTTTTTTCCGCAGCAGAAAGAGGGCTGCGACGGCGCTGAGGAGCGTCCACAGGCCGAGGGAAAGCAGGCCGCCGAGGGCCGGGGTGGCGTGGTGGATGATGCGCGGGCGGTCGTCGCGGATGCCGGGGGGGACGTAGCGGGGGCCGCTTTGTTTGGCGGGGTCCCAGGTGAAGACGCGGGGGCCGAAGGGGGCTGCGCCGGGGGCGGGGGCGTAGAGGGCGGACTCGTCCACGGTGACGTCCAGCTTTTGATCCGGGTTCAGCAGCACGCTCACTGGGCGCAGGCTGGTCGTTAAATTATTGAGCGCGGTGGTGTACCTGACGCTGGCCTTTTCCACGGGCATGCCCCAGAGGAGGGAGACGTCCATGATGCGCTGCGCGGCGAAGCTGGGGAAGAGGCGGCTGGCGAGGCGCGGGGCGGTGTGGGTGTCCCAGTCCTTCACGGGAAAGACGAACCCGGCAAAGAGGATCTGCGGGATGATGATGACGGGGACGAGCAGGACGGCCTGCAGGGTGGTGCGCGCCCAGGCGGAGATGGCCAGCCCGAGACCGGTGGCGGCGATGGCGCTCGCGGCCAGACCGGCGATCTGCCAGGCGGCGGAACCGTCGAGCCCGGAGCCGCAGAGTTTGACGATGCCAAAGATGAGCAGCGCCTGGGTGATGGTGAGCGTGCCGAGGAAAACGAACTTCGCGAAGAGGTAGGCGGAAGCCTTGAGCCCGACGAACTGCTCCCGGCTGAAGATGCTGCGTTCGCGGACGATGTCGGGCGCGGCATTGCCACAGCCGAGCCAGAGGGTGGCGATGGCGGCGAGGAAAAGTTTTTTATCACTGGGGTCCTCCCCGGTGGCGACGAGGGAGATGAGCCCGGCGATGAGGAGGGGCTGCCCTGCGAGGAGGAGGAGGTTTTTCCAGTCCGACTGGAGGATCTGCCACTGGCGGCGGAGCAGGATGGGCACGGCCAGCCGGCGGGGGGCCTGCCGGCTGCTCTGCGGGGTGCGGGCTGCGCCGGGCAGGGCCTCGGGCGGGGTCGTCAGGGACTGGCTGGTCTTTTCCTCGTAGCGCTTCTGCCACTCCTCGGGCGTTTTTTCCTTCAGGCGGCTGTAGAGCTTGGAGAGGGCGCGCACGTCGAAAAGCTCGCGCGCCAGGCGCGGCTTGCCCCGGAAGACGGTACGCCCGGGCGTGGCCCGCTGCTGGGAGTCGCGCCCGGCCATGACGACCTCCAGGGAGGACATCAGGTAGACGTTTTCCATGAGGTGGGTGGTGCAGACGACGGTGCAGCCGGTGTAGCTCAGCTCCTGGAGCTGCTGCATGAGTTCCATCTCGGACTCCGGGTCCAGGCCGGAGGTGGGCTCGTCCAGGAAAAGGAGGGGCGGGCGGCTGAGAAGCTCCACGCAGACGCTGAGCCGTTTTAACTGGCCGCCGGAGAGGCGCCCGGCGCGCGTGTTCAGGTGCTGCTCCAATCCCAGGCGGGCGGAGAGCGCGGTGATGAGCTTGTCGATCTCGCGCCGTGGCGTGCGGCGCGGCAGGCGGAGCAGGGCGGAGTAGTGCAGCGCCTGGCGGGCGGTCAGCTCCAGGTGGACGATCTCCTGCTGCGGCACGTAGCCGAAAAACTGGGACGGGTCCGGGATCTGCCGCAGGTCCCGTCCGTCGAGCAGGATCGTCCCGGCGGAAATCGGCTTCAGGCCGAGCAGGGCGCGGAGCAGCGTCGTCTTCCCCGCGCCGGAGGGGCCGAGGATGCCGACAAACTGGCCGGGCCGTGCATCAAAGGTGGCCGCCTGGATGATGAGCCCGCGCTGGCGTCCGCCGGAGACGTCCACGCCGTGCGCCTGGAGGCCGCAGCCCAGGCCGTCGCGCACGCGGCGCAGGGCGTAGCCGTCGAAGAAAAAGAAATACCTGTCGCCAAACTGGAGGAGATCGCCAATGACGAGCGGGTGCCGTTCGAAGTATTTGCCATTCACCAGCGACCCGGTGCGGCCGAGGTCGTGAATGACGAAGCCGTCCGGCGCGGACTCCACCTCCGCGTGGATCGCCGAGAGGGCGGGATCTGCGAGCAGGATGTCCGCCTCCGTGCCGCTGCCGAGCTTCAGGCCCGCTGCCACGGGGATCTCCGCGACCATTTTTCCGCGGAACTGAATGGTGAGGTCGTCCCCGCCTCCGGCCGCAGCGGCGCTGGATTGCGGGCGCGGGGCGCCGGCGGTGGTGGGAAACTTCGAGCCGCCGTCTGCGAGAGAGTCGTGTTCGCCATGGTCGCCAGCCGGAGCAGCCGCGCCGTCCCAGGAGAACTCCAGATTGAACAGGCCGACGGAGATTTGGTCACCTGGTGCGAGCTGCACGGGCGCGGTGACGGGCTGGCCGTTCACCTTTGTCCCCAGCTGGCTCCCGCTGTCCTGGAGCGTGACGCTGTCCCCCTGCCAGAGCAGCGTGCAGTGGATCGGCCCCACCGCCGGGTGGGGAATCCGGAGCCCCGCATTCTTCGCGTGGCCGATGGTGAACGGCACGCCCGCCAGCAGCGAGCGCGTCATTTTTGTCCCGCCCGCGAGGGTCAGGCGCGGGGCATCGGCAGCGGAGTCTGGTGACATGCAGGCGCGGCGGCAGGGATCACGGCTGGACGATCCACACCTCCACGGCGCGGTTCTTGGTCTTGTCCTTCGCATCCACCAGGGTGGAGGTGCCGATGCCCACGGGGTAGCTGGCGTTGGCCACCTTGAATCCCTTCAGCACGTCGCTCACGCCCGTCGCCCGGTCGAGGGAGATCTTCCGGTTGATCTCAGGCGTGCCCTTCGCGTCGGCGAATCCGATGAGGAAAAACACCGAGTTCGCATCCGAAAGCAGGTCCTCACTCTCCTTCGAGAGCAGGGCGTTTCTCAGGCGGGTCTTTTCTTTCGCGCCCAGGTCCGAGGCGCCATTGCCGAACTGGAGCGTGGCCACGCGGGTCAGGCGCTTGGCCTTTTGGATGGCCTGGCGGACGCGATCCTTGTCGGCGTCCGTGTAGCGCTCGGGCGGGGCGTCGTCGATGCGCTTGCCGGCGTCCGCCTTCAGCGCGGTCACCTCGGGGGCGTCTCCGGCGAAGGTCTGCACGGGTTCCGGTGCGACCACGGGATCCGGGTTTGATTCCGCCGCCGCCGTGTCCGCTGCGGGCGTGGTGGGGGTGACCGGAGTCGTGTCAGCCCCGGGAGGCGTGACGGGAGTGACCGGGGGCGGGGGGACGAGCGGGTCCTTCATCGGCGGCGCGTCGGGTGTGACCGGCGGTTTGACCGGCGTGGTGTCCGCCACCGCAGGCTTCGCATCCAGCGGGGAATTGGCTGGTTTCGTGTCCGTGGAGGCCACGGCGGGCTTGTCCGGCGTCTTTGCCGGCTCGGTGGCGGGTGTTTTGGCCGGCGTCTTTGCGGGCGTGGGGTCCGTTTTTGCGACGGCCCCCGGGTCCGCGTCCTCAGCCGGCTTTTTCGCGGCGATGTAGTGCTTGTAGGCCCAATATCCGCCGCCGCCGACTCCGCCGAGCAGGCCGAGGATGATTCCGAGGAGGATGCAACTGGCAAGGGCCGACGGCTTCTTGCGTTCTGGTGATGGTGTTGGTGAACTCATGGCAATAGTGTGTTCGTAAAATTTGGGCAAATGTTGCAGAAAAAATGAGCCGCCGCGCGCCGGATCCGGGTGCGGTGCTCCCGCCACTCTTACGCGAGGCACCCCGGAGCGTCGAGAAAACTTCCGCCGAAACCTGCCGCCGGCCCTGGAAAAGAAAGTGGCCCCGGTTTCGCCCCCAGCCCGCACGGACGGCCACTTCCGGGCCCTCGGCTGCCTCAGGGAAATCACAAGCGTCCTCCACAGAAGCCGAAGGCAGTGTCCACTACGCCACAGGCGTTTTTTCTCGATAGCCCGGGGTTGCCTGAGGCACGAAGGCTACCCCGGGCACCCACCGGAAATCCGGGAACCGCACCGCGGTTCAGCCTCCCGAAACCTGCACTCCCGCCCGACCACCACACGCCCCACGAACCGCAACGCGGTTCCGTCGCCCAGCCTGGGGTTGCCTGAGGCACTAAGGCTACCCCGGGCACCCACCGGAAATCCGGAAACCGCACCGCCGTTCAGCCCCCCGAAACCTGCGTTCCCGCCTCCCGACCGCGCCCCCAGTCCAAAATCCACCACCCCCAGTCCGAACTCCGCCCCCCCGTCCGGAGTCCGTCGCCCCAGTCCTGAGTCCTGAAAGGACGGGACCCCATAGCCTGGGGCGGAGTGAGGCACGAACGAATCCCCAGGTTCCCACACCAAAATCCGGAGCCCTGCAAGGGCGAGACACCCGCCGGCCACACCCCCACCCACCTCGCCCACCGCCCATCGCCCCACCAGCCTTCCTGCTCTCCGCTCCCTCCGTTTCCTCCGTCCCCTCCTGTTCAAAAACTCCGCCGCCAATCGTTCACCCAGCGTTCCCTTTGGGGACCTGCCCGAAGCCAGCCTAGTTGTCAGGCGTTTGCGGTTTCATCTGCAAATGGTCGTAGAGAATCCGGACTTGGTAAAGTCTCCGGTGCGTCGCCAGCTAAACCGTAAACCTCAAGGCCAGCGAGAACCCATGCCCGCTCGCCTCAGCCGAGGCTTACCCCCGTCTCAACTCCGCCGCAAATCGTTCACCCAGCCTTAGCCGTTGGAGTCATCGTCTTTAAAGCTGTTGAATTAAAGAATAAGCGAGCTCCTCGCACATACCCTCAATGCGTCCGCCGGATCCCGCGCCAGCCATAGCGCCCGATGTCCGGTTGGCCTCCGCAATGAACGTCTTTAAAACGGCACCGTTGTTGGACACAGTCACTTGGGCCCGGAGGTGATCCGGCCCGGCCAACACGCCCCATAAAACGGCAGTGGTTGTGGAGCGTAACCGCATACTAATGATTTTGACTTCGAGCGTGGCACCTGCGGGTTCGAGTTTGCCGGTGGCGGTAAGGCGTTGCCGAATCGCAGCAGTCAATGAATCCTCGACGGCGTTCTCGCGCATCCAGCTCAATTCAGACGGGCGGATTGAAACGTCTGGAGTAACTGAGACGGTCGAAATATGGACGCCCCGCGCCGCGCTACCTCCGCTTTGCCTGACTGTGGCGGATGTGCAGCCGACGGCAACGAAACAGACGAGAGCAGCGAACGAGTAATGAATGATGGCGGATAGTGATTTCATGGTGCGGAAGTTGGGCACGTCCAAGAGCTGGCAACCCCACTAGTGGGGGCGAGCGTTGAAACGAGAATTGAGGTTCATATTACGGGGAATGTTTTGGACAGGGCGGCTAGTGGGGGTTGCCCAGCCTCGCCATGTTCTGCCTGTTAATATAAATTGGTGGGGAGCGGAGGGATTGAACCTCCGTCGGTGCTAGCTCTTCCTAAAAATCAAAGCAATTCCCACAGTTCTATCTCTTGTGTCGCAAGCACGCCCTAAAGGCCTCCCCAGTAGCACCGCGCTCCACAACACATATGATATTGTATCAATCGTATTCATAATGGTTCTCCAGATTAGGTTCCAGAGACCGTTCAGGAATGTTGCGACTGAGATAGTAGCGGTGATCGTCACAGTGATCTTCAATTGGAAGGTGTTTCGTCATTCTTGGCGAGAAAATTGGGGCTTTCGAATTTAGATGGTCGCTTGGGGGGGATTCATTCTTGGCAGAACGTCCAAGGTGAGGCACGCTTACCTGCTGGCGCGGCTCGTGCCGGGAGCGAAGCGGACAAGCACGCGACGTGACAGCGGGTAAACGTTGTTCTCCACCGCCTCGTTCGCCTATTCTGGTTTCCATGTAACAATTTCCGGAAGAGTTAATTTATCCAGCCTTTTTACTGCTTCCCACAATGATCTGCCATAGTGCCATTCTGAAACACACAAATAGCGGAAATCAAAATACATTTTTTTAGACTTGATGTATTCAGAGTTAGCTTTGAAAGCGTCAAGTATATGCCGAATGACCTCATCTGTAGAAAAATCTCCACTATTGTACTCAGTATAATCAAATCCAGTGTAACTTGCCGAAGGCGAAGGTAAAAGGGTAAGATTAAGCTTAGGGTATAATGTTCCAGTCTCCTTTGCACGATTGACTGTAGTCATAAAACCATTGCGTTGTTCGACACTAAAATTGCCAGCAAACTCGATATAACTACTGGCGAATGTTAATCCAGGCATAGCAACAGATACGTAATGACATTCTCCTCGCTTTAAAAAGTCAGTGAAATTAATGCTATTGTCCTCGTGTTCAAGAAAAGTGATATTCATGAGATTATTTAGTCAAACAGTTGGACATTAGTCCCCGATCTGTCCGTATATCCGGGTGGCGGGCCGGGTTTGTGAGGGGAGGGGGTGGGGGGCAGGCATGTGATTCTGAATGGATATGACGGGGTCGTGGGCGAGTATATCCAGGTGGACACAAAAGCAAGCGTTTTGGCGATTTGGGGGCCCGGTCTTTCAGAGGAGTTGGAAATCTGGCTGGGCGGCTCGTCTATCCGGGGGATGGCGGGGCTTGGGGGACCGGGGTGGTCAGCCTTTCCCCCGCGTCGGAACGCGAACGCTGCGGGAAGGAAGGGCAGGCTGGTCCTCCAGCCGCCGCGAGGCCCCACGCCAGCGCGCACCAGGCGCGTGCCCCACGCCAACGCGCGCCGCGCCCGGCAGCAACCCAGCAGGGCCCGGCACTTGGTGTGCGGGGTTTGGGGGTGTTGCGGCGGCTGGAGGACCAGCCTGCCCTACCTTTCCGCGCTGAGGGTTCCCGTTTGTTTTCCCAGGGTGCCCCTTTGGGCCTGTGGGTTGCCGGGGTCTGGAAACAGGGTGCCGGGGTTTGGCGTCGCGGTGCCCATTTGTAGAAGTGGGAGGCTCTTTTTCGAGGTGGTGGCGGGGAAAACTGGCAGTGGATCCCACAGTTTCAGGAGTTTCGCCAGATGATGCGGGGTGTGTGCCGGGGCAGGCGGGCCGGGTGCGCGGCTTTTTGACGGCTGTCCCCACGGCGCGGGGGCATGCCCCGGTGCGACGGGGGCGTCCGCTGGATTGTTCAGCGGCGGCCCCGGCGGCGTGGGGGCATGCCCCCATTTCACGGGGACATGCCCCGGCGGCGCGGGGGCGTTTGCTGGATCGTTCAGCGGATGCCCCCACGGCGCGGGGACATGCCCCGGTGGCGCGGGGGCGTTCGCTGGATCGTCCAGCGGATGCCCCCACGGCGTGGGGACATGCCCCGGTGGCGCGGGGGCGTTCGCTGGATTGTCCAGCGGGTGTCCCCACGGCGTGGGGACATGCCCCGGTGGCGCGGGGGCG
>JANOAS010000157.1:0-16533 GCA_031411255.1 bacterium | reverse complement strand
GCTGTAAAGCAACTACCATTTCTTTATTCCTGGCAAACCTGGAATGCCTGGTTGTTACATGATTTAACGGTCGCACCCCGCTGGCGCGGAAACAAGGTGGCCGGCGGGACGCCAGCGCTCCCAGGCTTGGGGCGACACTTCTATCGAGGGGAAAGTGCCGCTGGCGCGGAAACAGGGTGGCCGGCGGGACGCCAGCGCTCCCAGGCTTTGGGCCCCGCCGCCGCCCCGGTCCGGCTTTCCACTTTCATCCCTCCACTCTCAACTTCCCCATTCCTCCAGCACCGCCCGCGCCTTCGCCGCGTTTGGGCTCTCCATGGCCTCGAAGAGGGCCGCCGCCGCAGCCACGCGTCGCCGCGCCTCGTCCCGCTCGCCGGGGCCGACACGCTTCCAGAGCGACAGGGCGGAGTTGAAAAGAGCATTCGCCTCGCCGCGGCGGTCGCCGATTTCCTGGGCGATGGCCAACTGCTCTTCGTAGCACTCAAGGGCGCGGCGGGCGTCGCCGAGGGTGGCGTAGATGCTCCCCAAGTTATCCAGTGCAGTTCCCTCCCAGTGCTTGTGTTCAATTTGCCTGAAAATCGCCAGGGGAGGCGCGGGGGCAAAGGAATGGATGGGCAAAGGAATGGGGGGAGGGGCGGGGGGCAGCTGATGAACTGGCGGCGTGAGAGGGCCGGATGGGGGAGCGTGGTGCGGCCTGTTTTCCCCAGGAGGCGGGCCTCAGGCCGGCGGCGGGGTGCCGGAGCGGCGGGCTTCGTCGCGCTGGGTGAGGGCGCGGAAGATGTGGAGCTTGTTGTAGACGATGTCGCCGAGGGCTTCGTGGACGGGGCCGAGGGCGGTCCAGCCGAGGCGGGAGCCGGCTTCGCCCATGCGGGCGGCCTCGGCTTCGGTGAAGAAGTCTCCGGGATTCACCTCAAGGTCGCCGCTGACGATGGCGCGTGAGAGGTGGGTGCAGACGGTGCCCTCGCTGATGCTGCGCTGGGTGGCGATCTGGGTGACGGTGCGTCCCTCGCGGTAGAGGGCTACGGTTTCGAGGGTGGTGCCGTTGAGGGCGCCCTCGGACTTCATTTTCCGCGCCGGGGCGGGGAGGGTGGTGGTGTCCCGGGGCTCGAAGGCGAGGCGGGCGTGGGTGGTGAGGTGGTCGCGGATGGCCGTCATGAAGACGGTGCCGTAGTCGGCCAGCTTGCGCTCGCCCACGCCGGGGATGTGGAGGAGGGCGGCGGGCACCATGGGGTAGTCGCGCGCCATGTGGCGGAGGGCGACGTCGGAGAAGATGACGTAGGGCGGCACGTCGCGCTCGTCGGCGAGGCGTTTGCGCAGGGTGCGGAGTTCCTGGAAAAGGGCCTCGTCACACGGGATGTCGCCGGTTTTCATGAGGGCGGCGGCGGTGCGGCGGGCGGCCTGTTCTGTCCGGGGCTGGCGGGTCAGGGTGACGGTGGCGCGGGTCTTGAGCGCGTCCATTCCCTGCGGGGTGAGGGAGATGGTCTGGAAGCTGTCCTCGCTGAGGGCGGCGTAGCCGAGGCTGACGAGCTGGCGGCCGAGGGCCACCCAGTCCTGCCGCGGGGTGTCCTTCCCGACGCCGTGGGTGGTGAGGGTGTCGTGGCCCCAGCGGCGGATCTTTTCCGTATTGGCCCCGGCGAGCACGTCGGCCACGTGGACGAGGCCGGTGTCGAAGCCGCCCTTCTGCCGGATGCGGAAAAGGCAGCTGAGGAGCTTTTGCGCATCCAGCGTGGCGTCCCACGTTTCGCGGGGGTCGAGGCAGGCATCGCAGGCGCCGCAGTTTTCCTCCGTCCACTCCTCGCCAAAGTAACCGAGCAGCGGGACGCGGCGGCACTGGGGGCTCTCGGCATAGGCGGCCATCTGGTCGAGCTGGCGGCGGGCGACCTGTTTTGCCTGCGGGTCGGTCAGTTCGTCCAGGAAGCGGAGGTTCTTCATGAGGTCCCCGCGGGAGTAGAGGAGCAGGCAGTCCGAGGGCAGGCCGTCGCGCCCGGCGCGGCCGGTTTCCTGGTAGTAGCCTTCGACGTTCTTCGGCAGGTCGGCATGGATGACCCAGCGGACGTTGGGTTTGTTGATGCCCATGCCGAAGGCGATGGTCGCGCAGACGATGCGGGCCTCGTCGCGCAGGAAGGCGTCCTGGTTTTTCGCCCGCTGGGCGGGCTCCAGCCCGGCATGGTAGGCCAGGGCGGGCAGGCCCTCGGCCTTGAGGGTGGCGGCCATGGATTCGGTCGTCTTTCGCGCCTGGCAGTAGACGATGCCGGAGTCCTCCGGCCGGGCGGAGGCGAACTCCCACACCTGGCGCTCGGGCTTTGACTTCGGGATGACGCGGTAGGTTAGGTTCGGCCGGTTGAAGCTGGCGATGAAAACTGCGGGCTCCTGCAGGTGGAGCTGCTTCAAAATGTCCTCCCGCACCCGCGGCGTGGCCGTGGCGGTGAGGGCGATGACGGGGAGGCCGGGCAGCATTTCCCGCACGGCGGCGAGTTGGCGGTACTCCGGGCGGAAATCATGACCCCATTCGCTGATGCAGTGCGCCTCGTCCACGGCCAGCGCGGCCACCTGCCACTGCTTCAGCCAGGGGAGGAAATCCGGCAGCATGAGGCGCTCCGGGGCGACGTAGAGCAGCTTGTACTCGCCCGCCGTCAGGCCGGACATGCGGTTGCGCACCTGTGCGGGATCGAGCGTGGAATTCAGAAACGTGGCGGCGACGCCAGCCGCGTGGAGCTGGTCGACCTGGTCCTTCATGAGGGCGATGAGCGGCGAGACGACGACGGTCAGACCGTCCCGCGCGAGGGCGGGCAGCTGGTAGCAGAGGCTTTTGCCCGCGCCGGTCGGCAGGATGGCCACGGTGTCGCGACCGGAGAGCGTCGCGTCCATGATTTCCCGCTGGAGGGGGCGAAATTCGTCGTAGCCGAAGATCTGCTTCAGCAGGCCGGGGAGTGGGTCTGACATGCGCCCACCAGAGAGGGGAGGGGGCGGGGCTCAAGTGGATTTGTGGTTTCTGGTGCTGGGGCGGTGAAAACCTGAATTCCGGAATGGGCTGAAAACGGAGGGCGCTGATAGGACGGATAGGACTGATAGGCCGGATAGGGAGGGGATTCAGCATTCGACCGGCCAGCTCTGGCTGGAATCTGCCCCCCTGAGAGATACCTGAACAGCCTTGTCGCCGAGTTCAGCGCCCCAGCGAAAATCTGAACGGGGCCTCGACCCATTCGGCGACTGGCCTGCGCTCGCGGGTGGCGGGCTGGTAGGTGGAGGCTCTGGCGCAGGCGATGGCGGCTGCATCCAGTGAGGCGACTCCGGAACTGCGGGCCACCTCCATCACGCCGGCGCGGCCGTTTGTCTCCACGTAAACGCGGAGCACGACGCGGCCGGATTGTCCCCGGTTCCGGGCCTCCTGTGGGTAGGCCAGCGGGGCGCGGCGGAGAAATCCGCCGGCCGTGGTGCCGCCGCCGCCCGGGCCTTTTTCCACGCGGCGTTCTGCGGGGCGCGAGGCTGCGGCGGCCCGCCTGGCCACGGGCGGCCGGGTGGCGGGTTTGGCCTTCTCCGGGAAAACGGGCAGCCCTCCGGCGTCGGTGGTCGCGTCCGGGGCGGCCTCCGGCTCTGCTATTTCCACCATGAGGGTGGGGGCGGGCAGGGCGTCCGCCTCCACTGCCGGGGGCAGGTCGGGGAAGGATTCCAGCGCCACTTGCTCCGGGGCTCCCGAGTCTGCGGGCGCGGCTTCATCCACGGCGAGCAGTGCGGCAATTTTGGTTTCGGCGCCCCTCACCGGGCCGCCGGGCGTGAAGCTCCAGCACGCCAGCCCGCCCGCAGCCGCCGCATGGACGGCCACGGAGCACAGGGCGGCGTGGGAGCGGGTCATGGAATTCAGCGCACGGGCTAGTCCCTGCGGCCGGAGACTGGTGAGGGCGTGCTCTTGTCCTCTGTCCTGCCGAAGTCGATGCCAAAAATGAGCCAGCCTTCAAAGTCGGGCGCGTCCTTCGTCACCCCGGCCAGGCCGACCAGGTCGATGTGCGTGTTCGTCGTCGGGCGAAACTGCAGCGACGGGCCGACCAGCACCTTTTGCTCCGCATCTCCCCGCGACCCGAGCACGGTCTCATTCGCATATTTCGCCTCAAGGCCCACGCTCAGCTTTTCGTCGATGACTGTGTAACCGATGCCCAGCGTGACGGCCATTTCCCTCGCCTTCTCCCCGCTCAGTTCCTGCTCGTAGATGAAGTTCACCCCCCAGTGCCAGCCGGAGCCGAAGTCGTCGCCCAGCAGCAGCTTGAATTCATAAACATCACCGCCGTGCTGCGGGTCGACCAGCTTGTACTCACCGTAGAGCGTGGGGTTGCCCCAGAGCACGCCCCAGTCCGCGAGCGCGTAGCGCAGCTCAAAGGCGACGTCCTTGTGGTCGGCCTTGCCGCCCTCCACCACCCAGTCGTAATAGAGATCCAGCTGGATGCGGCCCGGCAGACCAATTTCAATTTCCTCGGTAAAGAGAAACTTGTCCGTCCCGTCGCTGTAGTTCCGCCAGCGGCCCCACTGCTCGATGCCCACTTCCCAGGGGTTTTTCTGGATGAAAACGCGCGTGGTGGAGAACCGGCGATGCTGGGTCCACTCGGGATTGCCATACGCGCCGGTCGGCTGCTCTTCGCGGAGGCCGGAGGCGGGTGCGGTGGTGCTGGTTTCGGGCAGGGTGGTGATGGCCTGGGCTGCCGCAGCGGTGAGCGCGGAGAGCAGGCAAACAAGAAGGCGGGATTTCATATGTGGATATTTAGGGTTGGCGGCACCGGGGACAAACGCGGAGTCGGCTGTGAAAAAACTTTCATCCTAGCACGCTCGCTCCCGGCCTGCAACCGGGGGCTTCCATTTTCCAGCCGGTCAACTCCCGGGAGGCGTGGCAAGCGGGGCGGTGGTTTTCAAAAACCTTCATTTTCTGTTCATGCGGTGGCTGGCCGGATTCATGAACGGGGCATGAATGAGTGGAGCGAGGGGATGTTTGTAAAAAAGTGCTCTTCAATGTGCAGAATCTCTGGAATGACTGGGATGTCCTGCCTGATTCTGAAAGGTTCGTCATTGGTTTGGGGGCTAGCCGGGTGGTTGCTTTGTGTGGCTGCTAAATGCTCCCTGACAGCAGCCGCTCCGAACCAACCACGACCTCTCCCAACCATGAAATCGATCAAACTACTTGCCCTCACCCTGGCATCCGTCCTCACCGGATTGGCCGCCGGCACGGCCCGCGCGAGCATCGCCTACGGGAGCATCAACAATTTCGACACGGTAAACGACACCGGCGAGGTGTGTCACGGCTTCGAAATCGAGCTGGACGACTGCCACAGCACAGAAATCACCTACACCTTTGATTACAATCACTACGGGAAGCCGGAGATCACCGAGGACAACTCGGTGGCGGGGCACCCGAAGTGCTTCATCCGGTGGAAGAGCGCGAAACTGGCGGACGGGAGCTGGGCTGCCTATACGGCGATTCCGAGCGGTCCGATTTCGCCGACGAACGGGCACCAGTTTACGAATCCGGCGGTAAATTTCGGTGGGGAGCACTTCGGCACCGGGTACACGGTGCCACCATCTGCGGTTTTCTACCGGTGGCTGAAAGCGGATGCGTCCGGGGCGCTGGTGCCCGCTGGTGATGTGCAGGTCTCCACGCCGACGTTTACCTACTACGCCCCGGCAGCAGGCGCTCCGGCTGCAGTGCAGGCGGTGATCGCCCCGCCGCCTACGCCGGCCCCGGAGCCGAAGGAGTTTGGCGAGCCGGTCTGGGTGAAAGAAATCCGCACGACGACGCACAATGCAAACAAGGTGAAGCTGCGTGACCTCCTTTCCGACGACCCTGACGATGCGAATGACAAGAACTGGAAGAACGGGGAGCCGGACGAGGTGGAGACGGAGTGGCAGTTGCTGCAGACGGACTACAATGCAGCCAACGGCGGCGCAAACGGAGAGAAGGCGGCGGCGGCTGAAGGACTCAACAACGGCAATGAGGTGGTGACCCGCCGCTATGAATTCTACAAATACACCGGCCCCCTGGACACCGAGACGGGTGAAGCGATGGCGGACTCCGTGGCAGCGGACGGCGTGCACGGCAGCGGCACAAAGACGGTGAACGGAGTGGAGACGGACCTCTCCACCCTGGAGGTGGTGGGCGAGTATACTGGAGCGCAGATGGCGGCGGTGGATGTGGACGTGCAGCTGGCGCTGGTGGATCACCTGCAGGACGGGAAAGTGAATGCGCCCTACACGGCACGGAAGGTGGTGCTGGAAGGCGCGGCCCCTGTGACGACGGTGACTGATGGCGCGCTGCCGGCAGGGCTCGATTTTGATGAAGTGACGGGGATCATCTCGGGGACTCCGACGGAAAGTGGAGTGTTCTCGCTGAAGGTGACCTCATCCGACGGGGTGGCCCCGGATGTTTCGAAAAACTACACGATCCGGGTGGCGGCGGTGGGGCAGGCGCTGCTGGCGCAAAACATGGTGGACACGACAGCCTCCCCTGTGGAGGGCGGCACGACCACGGGCACCGGTGCGTATGATCCGGGTGCGAACGTCGCGGTGGTGGCCACGGCAAATGCAGGCTTCGTTTTTGTCAACTGGACGGACAATGGGGCGGTGGTGAGCACGACGCCGAGCTACACCTTCGTGCCGGACATGAACCACTCGCTGGTGGCAAATTTTGCGCTCGACGTGCCGCGGTGGAACATCGTGACGAGTGCGGATCCGGTGGTCGGCGGGACGACGAGCGGGGACGGGCTCGTGGATGATGGAAACACGGCCACGGTGGTGGCCACGACAGCGGCGGGCTATGCCTTCGTCAACTGGACCGAGGGAGGCGCCCAAGTGAGCGTGCTGACCAGCTACACCTTCACCCCGACGGCGGATCGCACGCTGGTGGCCCACTTTGCCCCGGTGCCGATGTACACGGTGACGACGGGTGTGGCACCGGCAGCCACCGGGACGACGACCGGTGCGGGCTCTTACTCCAGTGGATCGAGCGTGACGGTGACCGCGACTCCGGCGGCGGGCTATGTCTTCCTGAACTGGAAGGCGGGCACGAGCGTGGTGAGCACCACCGCCAGCTACACCTTCACGCTTACAGCAAACAAGGCGCTGGTGGCGAACTTCATCGCGGCAGGGGTGGCGAAGACGATCACCACGAGCGCCAGCCCGGTGGCGGGCGGGACAACGACGGGCGGCGGCGCTTATGCCACGGGCGACACGGCCACGGTGGAGGCGGTGGCAAATCCCGGCTACAAATTCTCCAAGTGGAAGGAGGGCGGCTCAAACGTGAGCAGCCTGGCCAGCTACAGCTTCACCGTGGCGGCAAACCGGACGCTGGTGGCGACGTTCACACAGGCGTTTGTCATCACGGCCACGGCCTTCCCCTCCGCGGGTGGTACGACGGAGATGGATAAAAACACCCCCTACGACCTGAACGAAAATGCCAAGGCAAAGGCCTTTCCGAATGCGGGCTGGACTTTCCTGAACTGGACGGAAAATGGCGCGGAGGTGAGCACATCGGCCACGTATTCCTTCAACGCGACGACAAACCGGACGCTGGTGGCGAACTTTATTTCGCTGACGGACGCTGCCATCCAGACAAGTGCGCTGCCTGCACTGGGCGGGACGACGAGCGGCGACGGTGTCTACACCATCGGCGACGGCGTTACGGTCTCGGCGGCGGCAAACCCGGGCTACTATTTCACCGAATGGACGAGCGGGGCGACGGTGGTGAGCCCGGATGCGGACTACACCTTCACGGCGGCGGCCAGCCAGTCGCTGGTGGCGCACTTCGCGCTGGGCCACACGATCACTACAAGTGTTTGGCCGCTGGGTGCCGGCAGTGTGACGGGCGGCGGACCCGTGCCGCAGGGGCAGAGCGTGACTCTCACGGCCACGGCGACGCCGGGCTACACTTTTGTGAACTGGACGGATCCAACGGGAACCGAAGTCAGCACGAGCCTGGCCTACACCTTCACTCCGCAGGTGGATGGGGAATACACCGCGAACTTCTCCGGTGATGGTGGCGGCGGTGCGAGCGGTGCGCTGCTGCTGGCGAATCCGAACTGGAACATCACGCTGACGGACTACGGCTACTCGGATTTCCTCCTGGACAACACGCCTGGCTTCGAGGGCCGCGAGTACCTCAGCGGCGAATGGGGGGCGGCCGTCTCGTATACCAAGAACGGAAACGTTGTTGCGCCCGTCTGGCTGGAGCCGAACTTCATTTATCCGGACTGGCGGACGAACTCGAACTTCCAGGTGGTGACGGGAATCCACGACGTGGGGGTGAATGCGGACGGGCTGCCCATCGCGCAGTCGGTCATTGCGAACGGCGACCTTGAGATCACGCTGCGCTTTGAGATGCTCGACACGGTGGTGGGCACGCCCATGGGCTCGACCGCCGCCAGCGCGGCCGGGGCGGGCACGGCGGGCAGCAGCAACCGGTATGTGCTGAACCAGAGCTACCACGTGCGGAACATCAGCGGGGCGGCGATCACGAATGTGCAGTTTTTCCAGCTCCTGCACGGGCTGACCTCCCAGCATGGCGTTTATGACAACCGGGCCTACACCGGGCGTCTCTCCGAGTACCACTACGATGTGACGCTGGCTGGGGTGGACGCCTCCTCCGCGGGCACTGGCAGCTCCACGGAGGGGCTGGAGGACACGATCGGGTTCCACTCAAAGGTGGCGCCCACCGCGTTTGAGATTGGCCACTACGGCATCGAGGCAAATGGTGTGGACAACCACTCATCCGGAAAGCCATCCGACGGCGTGCACCTCTCCATCGAGGCAAACTGGCTGGGCGCCCCCTACGCGGCGCGGCAGGGGCGTGACACTTTTGCTCCAGCCAACCGCTGGATCGCCGGTGGTCAGCGCTGGGATCTGGGGCCGCTGAATGCAGGTCAGGCAACCGATTTTGACCTGATGCTCAGCCTGCTCACCGGGACGAAGGTGTCCACCGGCGGCGGTGGCGGTGGTGGCAACCCAACCGGTGGCAGCTGCAATGGCGGCGCGACGCACGTGGGCGGGCTCGACTTTGAATTCGACGATGCGACGAGCGCAGGCACCTTCTTCGGTGAGTACAGCGAGGCGGATGCGATCGAACTCGGCGAGCGCGAGGTCGAGGGCGAGTTTGCCATTCCCACGTTTGACCGCCCAGGTGGGACGACAGTCACTCAATTGTGGAATCTGACCTACAGCGGAACGCACAACGGACTCATTCACATCACCTTTGCCTACAATCCCGCCCTGCTTCCAGCCGGGTTCGATGAAAGCATCCTGGCCATCTACCACTTCAACGGCACGATCTGGGAAAAACTGCCAGGCACGGTTGATGTGGTGAACCACCGGATCTCGGTGACCACGGCAAGTCTCTCGCCCTTCGCCCTCGGCGTGGCGGCTCATGTGACGATCTCGGTGAGCATTCCCTCGGGCGCTGCGGGTGGCTCCGTGGTGGGTGCGGGCTCCTATGGTGCAGGCGATGCGGTCATACTCCAGGCCGTCCCGTCCTACGGCTACGCCTTCACCGGCTGGTCCGTCGGCGGTGCGCCTGCGGGCCGGACAAATCCGCTGAGCTTTACCGCTGCAGCTAACGTTTCCTACACGGCGAATTTCGCAGCCATCCCTGCCACGAGCTTCACCCCGGCCTCGGTTGGCGGCGGCATGGTACTCGCCTGGCCGCTGGATGCCCAGGCGTGGACTCTGGAGGAGTGCTCGGACCTGAGGGACGCCTCGTGGACACCATCCTCCAAGCCCGTGTCAATCGTGGGCGGCATGAACCAGGTGAGCATCCCGGCCAGTCAGGCTCGCGGCTTCTTCCGTCTGGTCCCGCAGTAGGGCGGGACAACTCCCCACCCGGCGGGCAGGGTGAACCCTGTGTGCCGGGGCGGGGGCTGGCTTCTTTCGAGGTTCTGGATTTGCAGCGCCTAACGGTTTTTCGGCGCGAGGGCGCGGGCCTGGAGGTCCGGGGCGAGGTGGGCGGAGATCCAGGGGGCGGCGGCGTCCGGAGCGGAGGAGTGCCAGCGGCGGGCGATTTCGACTTGGACGTCGGCGCGGGACCCGGGGTCTGTCATGGCGGCGGCCCAAGTGAGGGCGTCTGCGGGGTTTTCCTTGGCCAGGGTGCGGGAGAAAGCCTGAATGGCGGAGTCGCGGCCGGGTCCGGGTGTCATGCCGGCGAGGCTCTGGCTGGCGGCTAGGGGATCGCCCCTGGTCCAGCGCTCGAAGACATCCTCAAAGGCGTGATCCTGGCTGGGACCGGCGGGCAGCTTTGCCACCCAGGCGGTGGCGGCCAGCGGGTCGCGACCGGCGAGGCGGTCCGCCACGTCGGCCACGGCTTCGTGGGCTTCCGGCCTGGCGGCGATCTGTTCGGCCCACTGTGCGGCGCCGTCGAGGTCCTGGCGGAGGAAGCGCTCGCCCACGGTCTCGAGGGCATTCGTCCGCATGAGGGTGGTGGGCAGCCGCGCCGCCCATTCGGCCCCGGCGGCGATGCTTTCGCCGAGCTTCTGGTCGGTCAGGACGCTGATGAGGTCGCCCTGTTGCTTTTCGTCCAGAGTCATGAGGTAGTCCAGCGCCACGCCTGCATCACGCCGGGCCAGGCCGCTGAGCAGGCCGCGGGTGAGGGCCATTTCCTGGCGGGGATCAGCTTTCGGGTCCTTGCTGGCGGCCCGGTCGGTCAGCCACTGCCGGGCGGCGTCAGGGTCGAGGGCGGCCCAGGCGGCGAGGGCGGTGCTGCGGGCGGAGTCGCCATCGCGTCCGCGCAGGGTGTCGAACGCGGCGAGGGCGGCCTTCCCGTCCTTTGCCCCCCAGGCGTGGGCGAGCAGGCTCATGAGGCGGGCAGCCTCCGGGGTGCCTGCCTTTTCACTGAGCGCCTGAAAGGCGGCGGGAGCATTCTCCGCAGTGAGGGCCTGGATGAGCTGGGTGAAATGCAGAGTGGCCCGCACCGGGTCGGGATCCCGCAGGGCGTCGAGGACGGCCTCCTTCATTTGCGCGGCGGAAACTTGTTTGTCTGCCCCGCGGAAGGCATCCAGCCAGCGGGCTTCATCGTTGCCACTGCCGGCTGGACGGGGGGGCTGCGTGCTTGGGGCGACTGGAGCCGTGGACGGCATCCCCGTTGACCGGGTGGATGCCGGCTCACCTGAACGCTGGCGGGAGGTGCCGAGGAAGTACATGCCAGCGGCCAGCAAGGCCCAGGCGCCATGGGTGAGGAGGTGCGGTTTCATGGGAGCGTTTTTTTCGACGCCCGAGCCTGCGGCTGCGGGAGAGCGCTGTCAAGCCGAACGGGAGCTGCCGTATGGCCGCTACGGCTCGTGGTGCGCCGCCTTCAGCCCCGCGTCGCCGAGGTCCAGGCGGTACATGAGCTGGTTGTAGTCGTAGCGCTGGGTGCCGAGCGGGTTGCCGGAAAATTCGAGCGTGTACGTGCCTTCGAAGTAAATGGTGCGGCCGCCGTCCGTGTCGAAGAAGCCGTGGTGGACGGGATTGTAATACGAGTAGCGCGGGTGGCTGGCCACTTTCACTGCTTTGCCCCATGGGCCGTCGATGGTCGGGCTTTCGGCATACCAGACTTCGCCGAGCATGGATTCCTTCCCGCCGAACTGGGTGCCGATGATGATGAATTTTTTCCGCCATGCGTTCCACTGGATGGAGGCGCCGTGGAGCTTCACGGGCTGGCCGGTGGCGGCATCGGTGGTCTGGTAGCGCGCCTGGTCCGGTTTCAATTTGCCGGATTTCAGGAGGGCCGTCTCGTCATCATACGTGGTGGGCGCGTCCGCCTTTTGCCAGCGCCACTGGGTGGCGGCTTCGTCGAAACGCAGCGCCTCATAGGCGGCGGGGTCCGTGATGCTGGCCGCTTCCGCTTTCACCCTCGTCTGGGCAAAGGGGGTGCTGAAGTAGAAATGATCGCCGTCCGCCGTGGTGGCGCGCACGGCGTGGCCTGTGGGGGTGCGCCATTTGTCATCCTTGGGAATGGAGGCGGCTTGCTTGAAAATGCCGCGCTCGTCATCATAGACGGCGATGCCTTTTTCATCCGGAGGCACGAGCCCCCGCTGGCGCGAGTAGCCGGAGTAGAGCCGCTCCACGCCAGCCTCGTTCTTGAGCGACATGAGGCCAAACATCCACACCGCGCCGGGATCGGGCGAGGGCATCATGTGGCGCAGCTTGTCCGGCTTGTCTGGCTGGGTGAAGTACTGAAAGGCGAGTCCCTTTTCCGGAGTGGCGTCGCCGGGGGTGAGGGCGGAGGTGGTGTTGTAGTTGCCCAGCTGATAGCCGGCGATGTTGGTGTCGCCCCAGAGCCAGAAGATTTGCCCGCGGTAAGGCACCGCCTGCACCGAGTCCTGCCCCATGACCCCGGGCTCGGAAATGTTTGGCAGCGGGTGGGGCAGGCCGAGCAGCTCGGAGTCCCGGTAGAGCCCCTGCCCAGTGAGGCGGCCGAGGCGCGTGGCGATGTTCGTGCTTTTCACCTTCACCTCGCCGGTGGCTCCGGGTTTCGCGACGGCGCGGTAGCAGGCGAACCCGAAGCCGTCCTTCGCCCGCTCGATGCCCGGCCCGCTCACATGCCAGAAGACCTCGCGGCCCATGAGCCCTGGCTCGTGAAAGGCGATCCACCCGGCGTTGTCCGTCACCTGGCGGAGGTCATTCACCGTGCGCAGCTCCACGAGCGGGATGCCGCGCCCGGTTGCCTCGTCCACGACGTGGATGCCGAAATACGGAGGCGTGACTGCCTTTTCCCCAGCCTGGAGCAGACTGGCGGGCAGGAGGAAAAGGGCGGACCACGCGGCTTTCATGCGCTGGTGTGGGTCAGGCGTGGCCAGGCTTGCGCTGGTGGATGATGAGCGTGTTCCCGGCGGGGTCCAGCACCATGGCCATGCGGCACACGGGCGTTTCGAAGGGATCCATGCGGAAGCTCGCACCCGCCGTTTTCAGCGCGGCGATGGTGCCGTCGAAGTCATCCGTCTCCAGTGCGCAGTTCGGGCCATCGGCGCTCGGGTTCCAGCCGGGGGACTTCCCGATGCCAAAGGTGTGGGCGCCGAGTTCGTACTCGATCCAGGTGCCCTGCTCGCCCATGTCGGTGACCATGCCGACCTTGAGGTTGAGCACGCCTTCGTAAAAGGCGCGGGCGGCCGCGAGATCCGTGACGGGGTAGCAGGTGAAGGCAACTTCAGTGAATGGCATGGTGGGTGAGGCTGGGTTGGGGAGTCGGTTACTTTTTTGCCGGAGCGGCGGTGACGGTCCTCAGGTTTTCCAGGCCGCGCTCAAAGTCCGCGCCGACCAGCTTGTCCATGTTCATGATCACGCCGAAGACCTTGCCCGCGAATCCATTTTCGCCCGACATGCTCCACGTCACATGCGTGCCGGCGCCTTCGGGTTTCAGGGTAAAGACGCAGACGTTTTTCGCCTCCATCGGTTTGATGAAGTCGAGGGCGAATGTGACGGACTCGGAGGGTTTGCTCTCCGTCACCGTCATGCGTCCCTCGCCCACCTTGCTGTCGCCAGCCCAGGCGTAGCCGGCTCCCACGCCGCTGGCGGGGCCGTCGTAGGTGTACTTGCACGCCGGGTCGAGTTTGGCCCAGGGGGACCAGTCCTGCCACTTGTGCATGTCATTCAGATACGGAAAGACGTCCGCCGGAGCGGCCGGCAGGCTGGCCTGCCGGGTGATGACAAAATGAGCGGGCCGGGTGGTCGCGTAGCCGAGGAGGCCGGCGAGGAGGACTACGACGGCGAGGAGGATTTTTTTGATCATGGTGGTCTGCAGGTTGGTTTCGGGAAACAGCGGACTCCGTTTGGCTGCTGTGGCAAGCGGTATTCTCAGCCGTCACCTCCCTCGCCTCGAGTGCGCGGTGGAATGCGGAAAAAATGCCGTCGCACGCGCCGTCTGTCTGGGCGAGGCTGGGGCCGCACCGCATGTCATCTCCCGAACCCCATCCTCGCGATCCGCTTCACGGCGTCACCCTCGAAACCATCGTCACCCAGCTCATGCAGCGGCACGGCTGGGCTGAGATGGGGAGGCGCATTCCGGTCCGGTGCTTCCTCCTGGACCCGACGGTGAAATCCAGCCTCACCTTTCTGCGCAAGACCCCGTGGGCCCGGGCGAAGGTGGAGGAGTGGTTTATGTCGGAACTGCCGTAGGCGGGCTTGGGGCGCGAGCTTGGGGCGCGGGGAAGGTGCGCAGGGAAGGCCAACCGCGAAGGGACGCGAATGGAAGCAAATGGAGGAGGGGGACTAGGAAAATGGGAGACGAGGAGAACTGGGCCGTGAAGTGGGGATGGTCGCTGCCAGCCGCGTGCTTCATGCAGCGAGTTCCGATGGGGGGCGCGGGGGATGGCAGGATGATTTCGGGCAGGATGATGGGGAGGCGGGGTGGGGCGGAGTGGTGGTGGAGCCTGTGGAGTGCGGAAGCTGGCTGCCCGCCGCGTGCCCCGAGTGCGTTGCCCCCGTGCGTGCCCCAAGCCAGCGTGCCCGAAGTCGTGTGCCCCGGCGGTGGCCCCGATCTGTGCACCCTCCGCTCCACAGAACTGGCGTGGGCGCGTCCGGGAGCCGTGTCTCACGTCGCGGCTCAGCAGGAGCTTCGCCCCAGCCCGTCCGCTCCAACTGAGTGGGAGCTCAATCCTCTCCGGTCTGCCCCACGAATCGTTCAACAAAGCCTGGCTTCGGGGCCCTGCCCAAGGCTTGCCTAAGTTGTCAGGCGTTGAGGTCATTGCGAATAGGGTCACGGGCGCAGAAGCGGAACAAGCTCCATAAAGGGAAGAATGCCGCCGATAAGTGCGAGCGCCGCGACACAAATGCCGGCCAAAGCCGCAGACGCTGCGAACACCGAAACGGCTGTGCCAGAAAGAAACTCCCGGCGGGTGAGACGCACTGCCGAAATGAACCACGGAAGACTGACGGCTGGCAGCCAATCACGGATGGAAAATGCAAGCCCAGTGAATGGCGCGGACGGACGATGCCCGCCAAGGATGTCGAGCACGATGTCCTCGAATGCCCAGAGCCAAATGGCTGCCGCAATAGTCGTGATGAGCAAGCAAGTAAATGACAGCCAGAGCGTTGTTTTCATGGTTTACGTTGAGTTGCGGGGGTGCTTTTCGGGCTCTCGTTCACGGGAGATGGGTCGCGACGCATGCTCAGCGACCCGGCCCGAGGGGGGCGTGGACGGCAAGTGGAGCGCGAGGGCCGGGTTCGCTGAAGGGCACGGGCGAGGGTTGCATGGCTTATCGACCATCGGCGGCCCGTTCCACTTCGGCGAGATTGATTTTGCGCATATTCCCAATCGACGCCAAGGCGCGAGCCGCACGCTCCTGGTCGGGGCCTGTGACCAGTTCCAGCAGTCGGGTTGGCGTCACTTGCCACGAGACGCCCCAGCGGTCTTTTAGCCAGCCGCAGCCAACCTCCGAGCCCCCATCGGCCGCCAGCGCCGCCCAGAGCCGGTCCGTTTCGGCTTGGTCCGCGCAGGCAATCATGAAGGACACCGCCTCGGTGAACGAGAATTTTGGGGCGTTGAGCGCGACATATTGAGTGCCGGCAAGCGTGAACTCGACCATGAGGACGGTGCCGGCGGCACCGCCATCCGTATCCATTGGCGACCGGACGACCCGGTCTATCCGCGATTCAGGCAGAAGTGAGATGTAGAAGCGGGCCGCCTCCTCGGCCTGCCCATCAAACGCCAGGAACGGAGTGATTTTTTGCATTGGTGCTTTTGGTGCTGTCGGTTTTGGGAAAAGCGCTCGCTTGTCGCCTAACGACACAAAGCTCGGAGGATAGCCCGGCTGGTGCGACCGCTGTGGGGAGGCCGGAACCAGCGGGTGTGACAGCCCGGCGATTCCGCTACAGCTCATCTTTAGGTGTTCGCTTTCTCGGGTGAAAACACATGAGCTTAGGGCAACTCTGTATGGTTAGATGCTCCGCACACTCAAGCCCACGATGAAATTGGGCGCTCCCGAGTAGCACGATAGCCCGGCTCGCATAGGCACTGTTTCACAATCCGCACAACATCGTCTTCGCTGGTAACTAGCTTGGCTTGGGCCGGAACTTCTGACGGGTGCGACCGTTAAATCATGTAACAACCAGGCATTCCAGGTTTGCCAAGAATAAAGAAATGGTAGTTGCTTTACAGCGCCATTTCCGGTGTCATTGGGCAGGATGATCCATTTCCAGCGCCATCCCGACGGCAGTCTCACCATTCGCACGGAAGTCGAAGTTCACGTGCCCCAGGGAGCCTCGATGCTCGATGCCGAGGAGTGCCTGATGGCCGCCGTCAACAAGGCCGGTGCCGCCGTCACCGGGAGCCTGCTCGAATCCAGGGATGCGGACGGCAAACCTTTGACTCGCAAAGGCCGCCTGCTGACCGCAAAAACAAAAATGGAAGTCCGTCATGTGGAAACACCTTATGGCTGCGTGGTGGTGGAACGCTGGGCTTATCAATCCAGTCTCGGCGGCATCTGTCATTATCCGCTGGACCAGGCCGCAAGCCTCATCGGGGCCGCCACTCCAAAGTTTGCGCAAATGGTGAGCCGCAAACTGGTGGAACTTCCCGCAGCCGAGGTCGTCAGGGATCTG
>JANOAS010000156.1:0-7344 GCA_031411255.1 bacterium | reverse complement strand
CCGGGGATAAAAAAGCCGAACACCGTTTAACCAGCGTTCAGCACCCTCTTTCCCCAGTATTGCCGGACTGTTTCGTCCGGGACGGTTATATTACCCACCCTCAAATTTACGCAACCCGTTTTCTGCTCTTTTTTGCATTTTCTTTTTCCACCCCAACCGGAAAATCGCAATCAACCTGTTGAATTCCATTTCCTAAGCATACGGCGAAATCTTTTCATTTTTTCCCCTGTAGAACCGCGAGCTCCGCTTTCAGCCGCACCAGTTCCTGGGTGAGGGAGATGACCTCGACCTGATCGAGGCCTGCGGAACGCAGCCGCGTTTGCTTGAGGTCGATTTGATCCTTGGTCCGGCGGGAAAGGATGGCGGTCAGGGCGGCTTGCGCATCCTCAATCCCCTGAGCAGGAGAAGGCTCGGCAAGCAGGGAGCCGAAGAAAGCCTCCTCCCGGGGGCTCAGCGTGCTCAGAAAGGCGGTGACGCTGGCGGGAATGGCAAGGTCCAGACCTGCTTTGAGTGCCGTAAAAAGCAGTTCGCTGCCCAGTATGTCCTCGAGGACGCTAAGACGCCCCCCCTCTTTCAGCCAGGCGCGGGAGTTCGCGTCGGTCAGGGCGAGTTTGGTGAGCATTCGAAGCGCGGTGTCGCCGATGCGGATGGGCTCCTCTCTTTCCACGGAGGCCTCTTCACGGGCGAGTCCCTGAGCCTCACGCTTGGCTTCGCGCGCTGCGTCGCGTGCCGCATTGAACACCTGGCGGCGGAGTTCCTCCGGAGAAACGGCGAACCGGGTGACCACCAAGTTGATGGCGTCCTCCTGCGTGGTCTTGTCGCTCAAGTGGGCGATGTGGCCGGCGAGTTCGGCGGCTCCGCGCAGGCGGTCGCGCACGTCACTGAGGTTTGTGCCACGGAGGACCCGGTCTATCTGGAAATTGATGAACTCTTTAGCCTGTTCAAGACGACTGGTGAACGCCTCCACACCTCCGGAGCGAATTAGCGAATCCGGATCCTCCCCGACGGGCAGTTCCATCACCTTGGCAAAGACCCCAACCTTGGCCAGTTCGCGGAATGCCCTCGACGACGCCTTGAGGCCGGCCGCATCGGCGTCAAAGCAAAGCGTTGCCTCCACCTCCCATTGCTTGAACTGCCGTGCATGGTTCTCCGTCAGAGCTGTGCCGAGAGTGCAGACCACGTTCTCGATCCCGTGCTCAAAGCAGGTGATCAAATCCAGCTGGCCCTCACAGACGATCACCTTTCCGGATTTCAGAATCGGACGCTTGGTCTTGTGGATGCCAAAGAACTGCCGGCCCTTGTTAAAGATGGCCGTCTCGGGCGAGTTCAGGTATTTGGCGGCTTTCGCGTCCTTGTCCAGCAGACGACCGCTGAAACCGATCACGTTTTCCCCGTCATTGAAGATGGGGAAGATCAACCGGTCCTGGAAGTAGAACCACGGCGGCCGGCCGGGATCGATCTTGATGATCCCGGCGTCTGCGAGCAGTTTTGGGTGGATCTTTTTCTCCTTCGCCCATGCCATGATGGCCTGAGAGCCGGCAGGCGCGTAGCCGATCTTCCACCGGCGGGCCACGGCACCATCCAGACCGCGGCTGCGCCAGTAGGCGCGGGCCCGCTCGGCAGACTTGTCCTTCAGCAGCAGCTGGTGCATCCACTCCGCCACCTCGGAATGAACGCGGAGCAGGTCCTTCCTCAGATTTCCCGCAATGGCAGACTGGGCGTCACCGGCCTCCTCGATCACAGGGATGCCCGCCTTGTCCGCCAGCCAGCGGATCGCATCGGGAAATCCCAGATGCTGGTAGTCCTGAATGAAGCGCACCACCCCGCCGCCCGCTCCGCAGCCAAAGCAGTAGAAGGCCTGCCGGGTCGAGCTGACCGTGAAGGAGGGCGACTTTTCGTTGTGGAAGGGGCACAGCGCCTTGAACGAGCCCATCCCCCCGCGCTTCAGCGGAAAAAACGATCCGATCACTGCCACGATATCGCTGGCGGTGATGACTTTCTGAATCGTTTCCTCGGAGATCATGTAGAGCAGGCTGCGGCATTCGCGACCACTCCCCTGTGCACCCGCTTTTTACTGTGCGCAATTCCAGGGTTGCCACAGTGCAGCCCGGGCCGCCGGATTTTCCCTATTGGCGCCTTCCCCAGCGGGCCGGGTCCATCAGATAAAAAAGCACCAGGGCTGCATACTCCGCCGGATGCTCAGTCGCCATATCGTCCGGCGAACGGAAAAAGGCCTCGGACGCGCCGGTGAAGGCGGCCCGGTCCGCTGCGAGTTCGGGCATTCGTGACGCCATGGCCTCCAGCTGTTCGGGCCGGTCATTGTAGAGCGCGCTCGCCCAGGCTGCGAAGTACAGGTGGTCCCTCTCCGGTCCCTTCATGGTCGATGGGCGGAACTTCCTCCAGGCAGCCATGGTCAACTCGTTTCGCTCCTCCCGCAGGGGCCGGCAGGTTCGGCTGGCCTCATCCCAGAGGCAGAGAAGGAAACTGTCCGACCACTGAGGGTTTCTGTCCCGGGCCTCATCAAGTTCCGCTTCAGTCCCCACCACGATCACCCGGATCAGAGGGTTCGGCGGTATTCTCAGGTTTAGCTGCGGGAGGGCCGCATGCAAGAGCGCGCTCACCTTTATCTTGTCCGGAAATTCCTCCAGCTCTCCCAGCCCGTCAAAAAGCTTGTCCAGACTCAGATTCCACGCCACCTCCTGAAGATTCTCCCTCAGATCCATCGGCATCCGGCGGTAAATCGGCAGGGAGCGCTCGATCAACGGCAGCCAGACCAGCGGCCAGGTCCGGTAGCGGATCGTCTTTGTCCGCGTCCGCCGGCGCACAAAGTCCACCACCCCTCCGATAAACAGAAGGGCCACAAAGGGAATCATGAGGAGTATGAGAAGACTGGAATTAATCTGCATGTTGGGGACGCTCCACGGGGTTCAGTCGGGTCGGAAATCGAATCAAGCGGCGGATGTGGTGAGCCGCCATTTTTCCACGGAACCCGCTGCACGCAACGGGCATCTTCCGCCCCCTCCCCGCTCATGATCCGGTGAAAACCCTTGCCCGGGGGCCGGAATGCATCATCCTCGGCCATCATGAGCAGTACTCCAGACCTGTGGCAGGGCCTCAATGAATCCGCCCGCGCCAGCCTCCAGACCCGCAGCTACGCACGCCCCCCCCTCCCCCAGCGCCTCGGCACGGATGGAGCGGAGGCCTCCGAGCTGACGGGCGGGCCCGCAGGCGATCTCGGTCCCGTCTGGATTCCGGGGGTTGAGATTTTCCGCCGCCCCGTCTTCCAGCAGCGCCACCGCGGGTATTTCGCGGAATTTGCCCGGCAGGACGAGGGCCCGCTCCACGCCATCGGCCTCTGGCCAAAGCAGTGGGCCACCGCCCTCATGCACGCAGGCACGGCCAAGGGGTTCCACATCCACCCCCCGTCCATCCCGGAGGGCACGGACCCCGCCGCCTGGTTCCAGCGCCTCTTTGTCCAGGAGCCGGGAAATTTCTCCCTCCGCCGCTATGACCGCGAGCAGTGGGACGCCATGTTCTTCATCCGGGGCACGTGCGAGATGTTCCTCATCGACGAGCGCGCCGGCATGCCCCGGCGAAAGATGCGCTTCCTCATCGAAGGCGACAGCCGGCCCGGCCCGTCCAATGTCGGCGTCGTCATCCCGCCGGGCGTGGCTCACGCCATCCGCTGCGCCAGCTCCGAGGACCTCATTATGGTCTACGGCACCACAACCCAGTTTGTTCCGGAAAATGAGGGCCGCCTCCACTCCGAGGTCGAGCTGGCCCCCCTCCCGGACCCCTGGCTCGCCTACTTCGAGTCCTGATTGCACTTTCTCCACCTTCTTTTACAGTGGGCCCCGTTCACTCCCCGCTCTCATGACCTCCGTTCAACGCGAATTCACCATCTCCAACCGGGAGGGCCTCCACGCCCGTCCCGCCGCCCGCTTCGTGCGCCTGTGCAGCAGCATGAAGTCCGAGGTCCTCGTCGAAAAGGAGGACGAGCAGGTGAACGGCAAGAGCATCATGGGCCTCATGATGCTCGCCGCCGGCAAGGGGGACAAGATCAAGATCACCATCGAGGGCGAAGATGCCCCCCAGGCCATGGAGAAACTCGGCGGGCTCATCGAGCGCGGGTTCGAGGAGGAGTAGCGGCCCCGGGCGCGCGCTGCGGGGCAATCACAAACCGGGCCGGGGTTCCGGGTTGCAGGCGATCCACGACCCCAGCCCTGCCCTCCATTCCCTGGGGCGTGCAAAGCCCCCCACCCACAGTGGCACCCGGCACGAGCAGGGCCTTCGCCCTTCATCTCGTGCCGTGGCACCACCGGGAGTTCGTTTGTTTGCAGTTGATTACCGGCGGCGGCGGCGCACCAGGGCGGCTCCGCAACCCAGCAGACCGAGGAGCGCCGAGGTGGGCTCGGGCACGCCAGTCGCGCGGATCATGGCCGTGATGCCAGGGCTGCCAGCGACGATGGGCAGCGTGTTGAAGAAGTAGTTGGGGGACACCACGCCATCGAGGTTGTTCAGATCCACCGTCCCATTCACGTGGACTGCGGCCCAGCTTCCGGCAGGGCCGCCCGTGATCGCCATCGGGTAGGCGACCGAGTAGTTCTGGAAATAGACGCCCACGAAGAAGCTCTGGCCAACACCCAGGGTCACCGGCGTGATGCTCTGGCTGACGAAGGTGACGTCGTCGTTGATCACTGAGAGCGTTCCCGCAGAGCTGGTCTGCACGATCGAGTCGGTCGGGTCCCCATCGCCATTCGGGTCATTCCAGAGGACGAAGGTCACCGGATTTGTGGTGAGCAGATTGGGAGCAGGCGATCCCCCCGCTTTGCCGAAGACGGCGGAGATGGAGGTGATGACGTTGCCACCGGCGACTGCGGTGTAGTGGTTCAGCACAGCGCCGGACCACGTGGGGGCCGGGTTGGGATTGACACCAAGGGCTTGGACAGCAGTGCCCGAGTCCAGTGCGTAGGTTACGGCTTGGGAGGTTCCGGCGCCAAGAACGAGGGCGGCGACCGAGAGAAGGCCTGTAATGTATTTTTTCATTTTGGTTTGTTTAGGGTTTGGGGGTGATGGGACGGGGGATGCTCGAATTATCCTGGACTTTGGTTTTTCATCAAGAAGAACGCCGTAGGGCATTTCCTGCTCTGAAAATTCTGGCCATTTGAATCAGCCCGCCTGCGCCCCGCCCCAAATCGTCAGGGATAAGCGGGATCCACGAACGGCTTTCCGGACTGGTAACCCTTGAGGCGCAAGGCAATATCGCGTGCCTGAGCATCGCCGCCCGTGGCCAGGGCGAGGGCGCGGGCCTCCTCTGCGATGCGGGCGGCGCCGGGGCAGTCGCCTGCAGCGGCGGTGGCGGCGGCCAAGGTGTCGAGCACGCCGGGGTGGCGGCGGGCGGTGGCGCGGGCGAGGGCGGTGGCGAGCCGCAGCGCCTCTGCCGGCTGGCGCAGGGCGGGATCCGGATGCGTGGCGAGCAGCCAGGCGAGGTTGTTCGCCGCCTCAGGCAGCTGCGCCAGCGTGCGGTAGAGGGCGACGGCCTCGGCGGCGCGGCCCGGCAGTTTCTCCAGCGCCGCAGCCCGGCCAAACTGGAGGGCGGGCCCGGTGCCGCCCGCCTGCACTGCGCGGTCAAAGGCATCCAGCGAGCCCGCCGCATTTCCCGCCTCCAGCCACGTCTGCCCGGCGCGGCTCCAGGCGTCGGCGGTGGCGGGCGCCGTTTCTGTTTTCATGGCGGCTGCCGCCTCTCCCTTTTTCCCGCCCCGCCAGAGGATGCGGGCCAGGGAGGCCGCCATTCCGGGTTTCCCCGGGGTGAGCGCCAGCGCCTGCCTCACCGCAGCGGCGGCGGCATCGTAGTGCTGCTGCTCCTCCTGGATTTCACCCGTGAGGTAGTGCGCCTCGGCCTGGCTCTCAGCATTGGTTTCGCCCTTTTTCAGAAAGTCGGCCAGCAGGGCCAGCGCATCCTCCAGATAACCGCCCGCCTGCCACGTTCGCGCCATGGCCGGGATGTCGATGCGCATGACTCCCGCCGCCGAGAGGCCGGGAAATGGGAAAACCGAGGGCTTCAGCTCCTCGATGGATCGACCGAGGAGGCCCGCATCGCGCTGGACCCGCTCCGGCGTGACCGGGCCGTGGTAGACGGCGGCCAGGCGGCCCGAGGTGTCGAGCAAAAACGAGGACGGCAGCGCCGGGTCGCGCTCCAGGTAGATCGCCTGGTGGTGCGCCGTCGTGAGGGCCTTCACCAGCCCGGCCGGGGCGATCCCCGCGCGCCACGTCGCGGGCCAGCCGGTTCCCTTCAGCGTGGCGCGGATCTTCTTCGCATCCGCCCCCTCCCCTCCGCCGATGCCGTCCGCATTCAGCGCGAAAACCTCCACCCCGCCCAGCGCCTCCCCCGCCGCAGCCAGCGACTTCAGCTCCGCAAGGCACGGGCTGCACCACGTGGCCCAGAGCACCAGCAGCACCGGCTTTTTGCCCGGCTCCAGCATCCGGGGCTTGCCGTCCAGGTCGGCGTAGCCGGACTTCGGCAGCGGCAGCGGCTTCGTCAGCAGCACCCACGCCGCGGGGTCCGTGTCCGGCAGCGCCGGAGCGCCGGCAGCCAGTGGCACGGAAACCGGGCGCACCACAGCCGCCGCGCGTCCGCTCCCCTGCACCAGGCGCCAGCAGCCGCGCGCCGCCACCCCGGTAAAATCTTCCGCCTCCGCCTGCCCGGGCCAGCGCACCTTCACAGAGACCAGCGCCCCCTGCCCCAGGCCGAAGAGCATCTCCTTTGACGACTGGCTCACGAATGACTGCCCGGCGCGCAGCGTCTGCACCAGCCGCGCCTCCTTCACGCCCTCGCGCACCGTCACCTCCACCCGCGCCCCGATGGCGTCGCGCTGGCACACCCGGCCCTCCAGCCGCAGGGCCAGCCACGCATTGTCAGAGGGCAGGTCATTCCGCATGAAGCGCAGGCGCGGCGCCGAACGCCGCGACGTCCACACATCCACATCGCCATCCCCGTCCCAGTCCCCCAGCGCCACCCCGCGCCCGTCGTCCGGCTGGTCCAGCCCCACCGCCCCAGAGGCCGTGGCGAACCTCCCCTCCCCCGCCCCGCCGAGGTTCAGGAAGCAGCAGTCCCGCTCGTGCCCGCTGAAGCTGCGCCCGCGCGCGATCATCGCCCCCAGCGCGTCCCAGCTGCGGAAATAGTCGCCACCCGTGGCAGCGCTTGTGAGCGGGCTTTGCGACACGACCTGCCGCCAGAAGAAACTTCATAAGTCGTTCGTGTCCGGGCCGGTCACGTAACCGTTTTGAATGTAGATGTCCTGCCGGCCGTCGTTATCGAAGTCCAGGAAATCGCTGGACCATGCC
>JANOAS010000155.1:0-10722 GCA_031411255.1 bacterium | reverse complement strand
TGGTGGTGGTGTATAAATACTTGGGAAAATGCGAGGCGCGGCTAAAGGTGCCGCGCCCACACCACACCCAGCAAAAGCCCGAGGCGGTTGATACCTTTCGCAAAACACTGCGCGATCAACTCCACGGCAAAAACGTCCCACTCGAAGAGAAAGTCCACATTTGGGTCATAGACGAAATGAGGTTTGGGCTACAGCCCGTCACCCGGCGAGTGTGGACGCGCCGAGGGGTGGAGGTCGTCGTACCCGTGCATCCACGCTACCAATGGGGCTACACCTACGGAGGACTGGAAATCTGCGGCAACAAAGCGGAATTTTTGCACACCGACGGAGTCAGTCAGGAGGCAACGGCGATGTTTTACCAACAGCTCGCGGAGAGCGATCCGGAGAGCACGCATATCGTTATCGCTGACGGAGCTGGCTTTCACATCAAGGAAGGAGACGAGCGACTGCCATCCAACGTGCGAATCATCACCCTGCCCGCCTACAGCCCCGAATTGAATCCGATCGAGAAACTGTGGGACGTAGTCAAAGACCGGATCTGCAACCGAGTGTGGCCGGACCTTGAGCAGTTGCGCACAGCCATCGATGGCGTGCTGCAGGAATACTGGACGACCCCGGAGTTGGTCCGCTCGTTACTCGGAAGCGGCACCGTGCCCAGCGAAGCAAACACTACTGCCAGGACCGTTCGCCGTCTTTGAGTATATAAATCGTCTAACTCTGCTCTCAAAGCTAGAAGCTTGCGAAGTCGGGTTTCACCCCATCCCCGTGCACGGCGCGCGGCCACAGTCTGCGCGCCATGAGTTACCAGAGCATCAATCCCTTTAACGGCGAACTTGTTAAGAGCTTCGCCGAACACACCGATCAACAGCTTGAGACGGCCATCGCCACTGCGGCGAAGTGTTTCGATACGTGGAAGAATCTGACCGTTGCTGCGCGTGCGGTCATCGTCGCCAAAGCCGCCGCCATCATGCGTGAACGCGCGGAGGAGTTTGCGCGTCCGATGACTCTCGAGATGGGAAAACTCTTCGCGGAGTCGCTCGGCGAAGTGATGCTCGGCGCGGACATTCTCGACTATTACGCCGCCAACGCGGAGCGCTTCCTCGCGACGGAGCACTTGAGTCCGGAGTCGGGTGAAGCTGTGGTCGAAAGCAGCCCGCTTGGCGTGCTCTTTGGTGTGCAGCCGTGGAATTTCCCGTATTACCAGCTCGCTCGTTTTGCGGCCCCAAATCTCATGGCAGGCAATGTCGTGATGGTGAAGCACTCGGGCACAGTCCCGCAGTGTGCCATCGCTTTTGAAAAGCTCTGGAATGAGGCCGGAGCGCCTGAGGGTGCTTACACAAATCTGCTCATATCCCACGAACAGGTGCTCGCCGTGATTGACGATCCACGCATCCGCGGTGTGGCGCTGACCGGTGGCGTAGCAGCCGCTAGAGGCGTCGCAGAAAGAGCCGGGAAGAACGTCAAAAAATCGACGATGGAGCTCGGCGGCAGTGACGCATTCATTGTTCTGGAGGATGCCGATTTGGAGAAGACTCTCACTTGGGCGGTGTGGGCAAAGATGAACAACATGGGCCAGTGCTGCATCGCCGCGAAGCGATTCATCATCGTGGAAGCATTGGCGGATCGCTTCCTTGCGAAATTCAAAGCGGCCATGGAAGCGCTGAAGCCGGGCGACCCGATGGACAAACACACAACGCTCGGTCCGCTCTCCACCGAGGCTGCTTTGGTGCAACTCTTGAAGCAGGTCGATGAAGCCCTCGCTCACGGTGCCACGCTCGTGCTCGGCGGGAAGCGCGTGGACCGCCCCGGGTCCTTCATGCAGCCGACGATTCTGACGGACATCAGTCCCGACAACCCCGCCTATCGCGAGGAGTTCTTCGGCCCCGTTGCGCTCTTCTTCCGAGTCAAAGACGAGGACGCCGCCATCGCGCTCGCCAATGATTCGGACTATGGATTGGGAGGCTCCGTCTTCGCTCAGGACATCGAGCGCGGCAAACGCGTCGCGAGCCGCATCGAGACCGGAATGGTCTTCATCAATCATCCCACATGGACGGCCTCGGACCTGCCGTTCGGCGGGATCAAGAACTCCGGCTACGGCCGGGAACTCTCCAGCCACGGCATCCATGAGTTTGTGAACAAAAAACTCGTCCGCGTCTCCGCGATTGATGCTCCCGCATAGCCCCAGAACCTTCACTTGCAAGTTTATGAAAACCAAATCCTACGCCGCCAGCTCGGCCACCACACCACTCGCGCCATCCAACCTTGAACGGCGTGCCCCAGGGGATCACGATGTCCAAATTGAGATTCTCTTTTGCGGCGTCTGCCATTCGGACGTGCATACCGTGCGCAATGAATGGCAGGGCACCACTTACCCCTGCGTCCCCGGGCACGAAATCATCGGCCGCGTCATCAGCGTCGGAGCGCACGTGCAGAAGTTCAAAGCAGGCGACATCGCTGGTGTCGGTTGCCTGGTGGACTCCTGCCGCACCTGCGGAAGCTGTGAGGAAAACCTGGAGCAGTTCTGCGAGAAGGGAGCCATCTTCACCTACAACTCCCCCGACAAGTACAGCGGCGGCATGACTTTCGGCGGCTATTCGGAGAACATCGTGGTGGATGAAGCCTTCGTGCTGCGAGTGCCCGGCAACCTGGACCTCGCGGCCACCGCACCACTGCTCTGTGCGGGCATCACCACCTATTCACCGCTGCGCCACCACGGCGTGACCAAGGGGCAAAAAGTGGGCATCGTGGGACTCGGCGGACTCGGGCACATGGGAGTGAAACTCGCGAAGGCGCTCGGCGCGCACGTCGTGGTCTTCACCACCTCCCTGAACAAGGTGGATGATGCGCTGCGGCTCGGAGCGGATGAAGTCGTTCATTCCAAAGACGAGGACGCCATGAAAAAGCACCTCAACAGCTTCCACTTCATCCTCGACACCGTTGCGGCAAAGCATGACATCAACGCCTATCTCGTCCAGCTCCGGCGCGACGGCAATCTCACGCAGGTCGGCGTGCCCTCCGAGCCGCTACCCGTGGATGTCAGCAACCTCATCTTTGGGCGTCGAAACTTCAGCGGATCGCTCATCGGTGGACTCAAGGAAACCCAGGAGATGCTCGACTTCTGCGGGGAGCATCACATCACCTCCGACATTGAACTCATCCCGATTCAGAAGGTGAATGAAGCCTATGACCGGCTGGTGAAGGGCGACGTGAAATACCGCTTCGTCATCGACATGGCTTCCCTCAAGCAAGCTCAATAAGCCAATCCAGTTTATGCCAATTACCACCAGCCGCGAGATACGCCTCGCCTCGCGCCCCACTGGCGCTCCCACGGCCAGCAACTTCACGCTGGCCGAAACCACCCTGGCCCCGGTTCAAGATCAGCAGGTGCTCGTGCGCAATCTGTTCATGTCGGTCGATCCCTACATGCGCGGCCGCATGAATGACCGGAAGTCGTACGTACCACCCTTTGAGATCGGAAAGGTGCTCGAAGGCGGGGCCGTGGGCGAAGTGATCGAGTCGCGCTCCAGCGAATTCAAAGCCGGTGATGTCGTCACTTCCCGCTACGGTTGGCGGGAGGCATTCATCGCGGCACCCAGGGAACTGCATGCCGTCAACAAGGCGGCGCAACCGCTGTCGGTTTACCTCGGCACCCTCGGCATGACCGGAATGACGGCGTGGGCCGGATTGACGATGGTCGCGGTGAAAGCTGGCGATGTGATCTACATCTCAGGAGCGGCAGGTGCGGTCGGGAACATGGCTGGCCAGCTGGCGAAATTGCGAGGCTGCCGGGTGATCGGTTCCGCAGGCTCCGAGGAGAAAGTGAAGCACCTGCTGGAGGAATGCGGATTCGATGCTGCCTTCAACTACAAGTCCGGCCCAGTGCTTGATCAACTGAACCGTGCTGCCCCCGACGGCATCGATGTCTATTTCGACAACATCGGCGGTGAATCTCTCGAAGCCGCACTGTCAGCCTTGCAGGTGCACGGTCGCATCATCGCCTGCGGTGGCATATCCGGTTACAACGACGAAAAGCCCAAACCCGGCCCGGCGAATCTTTTCAACATGACTACGAAGCGGCTAACGATGAAAGGCCTGATCGTAGGCGACTGGCTGGATCGACAGGACGAATTTGAAAATGAAGTCGGCGCTTACTTTCAAGCCGGCAAACTGAAGAGCTTGGAAACCGTGATGGACGGAATCGATCAAGCGGTGTCTGCATTCATCGGTCTCTTTGACGGCAAGAACGTCGGCAAGATGGTGGTCAAATTGTCATCGTAGGGTAACACCCCATGGCGCTGACAAAGTTCACCCTCTATTGAGAATCCGCGAGCGATTGAATTTTTGAAAGCCCCTCGCGTGTGAGTAAAAAAAATCTCAACTTTAATCGAGCAACACATGCCAGCACACATCATCATGAAAATCTTAATTGTTTTAACTTCGCACAGTGAACTGGGCAACACCGGCAAGAAGACCGGTTTCTGGGTGGAGGAGTTTGCAGCACCCTATTATGAACTTGCGGATGCCGGGGCGGAGATAACTCTGGCTTCGCCCGAAGGCGGGCTCCCGCCGATTGATCCAAAGAGCGAGGAGGTTGAAGCACAAACCAAATTTACGCACCGTTTTGATAAGGACGAACCGCTCAAGAAGAAGCTCGCGCACACTTTGAAATTGAGCGACATCAAGGCTTCCGATTATGACGCGGTTTTTTATCCGGGCGGACACGGTCCTTTATGGGATCTGACCAAGGATGCTAATTCGATCGCCTTGATCGAAGCCTTTCAGCAACAAGGAAAACCCATGGCCTTGGTCTGTCATGCGCCGTGTGCTTTACTCAAGGTTAAATTGCCCAATGGCGACCCTTTGATAAAGGGAAAGAACGTGACCGCGTTTTCGGACACCGAGGAGGCTGCGGTGAAGCTGACAAAAGTGGTGCCATTTTTATTGGAGGATGAATTAAAGAAAGCAGGCGCGCATTACAGCAAAGGCCCGGATTGGGGTGTTTATGTGCAAACAGACGGATTGCTGATCACAGGCCAAAACCCCGCCTCTTCCGCCGAAGCCGCCAAAGTTTTGCTCAAATTGTTAAAGCGGTAAGATCAAACCGCGCCTTCAAGCAGCTAGTCCTATTATGAAAACACTATTTACATCTGAAGCCATTTCCAAGGGCGGTCGATCTGGCACACTTAAGTCACCGGAGGGGCTGCTGAACATCACCTTGGGCAACCCTCTGGAGGCGGGCATCGAGAAGCGCGGCCCAAATCCCGAGCTGTTGTTTGCTGGTGCCTACTCCGCCTGTTACCACGGCGCCCTCGTCAATGCAGCCAAGACGCTGGGCCTGGCAATCAATGACTCCACAGTTCATGCTTTAGTGAGTCTGATGGAGGATGAAACCGGAGGCTACGGACTTTCCGTCGAACTGCACGCGCTGCTGCCTGAGCTGGATCGCGAGCAGGCAGGACGGGTCATGGAAGAAGCGCACAGAACCTGCCCCTATTCCAAGGCACTGCGCGGAGAAGCGTCCGTTTCGCTCGTGGTTGACTAGGCGGCAACATCTCCCCGGCTTCCGCAGGCGTCGCCGTGTCCAGCCAAAGCCCCCGTTTTGGCGGACGCGGTGAAATCTCGTGGAAACCGAAGCCATCTGCGACTTCAGAATTGCCTGCTTCCTAGGCAGCAAACCTGGCAGCCCGGACGCCGCGCTTCACCAGTCCGTTTTCTTCCCCATGGGGCGAGGGCGGTGTTTCCGACCAGCATTCAGGGAAATTCCCGCGGTCACTTTCGGACGCCGTACCGCAAACACGGCTCTTGCGGAAGGCGGCGAGCGGTGTTTGCTCGTGCCTTGCGGGAGGCAAAAGCCTGCATGCCTGCTTTTCCTTCCCCAACCCCTCCAACCCCAATCCTCATGCGATTCACCAGCCGCCTTCTCACCCTTGCTGTCCTTGTTCTATCCGTTCCATCTGGAATCTACGCGCAGGCCCTTCAGCTGAAAAAAGGGGACAACATCGCGATCGTCGGCAGTGGACTGGCCGACCGGCAGCAGCATCACGCCTGGCTGGAATCCCTCATCTACAAGGCCAATCCAGAGCTGGAGCTGGTGGTGCGAAATCTGGGATTCGCAGCAGACGAAGTGAATGTGCACCCGCGCTCGGACGAGGTGCCGACGACGGAGTATTTCCTGAACATGAAGCCGGGCACGCTGGAAACGAAGGCGGGCAAGGTGGATGTGGTCTACCGCGCCGGGGCGGACTTCCACGCAAACGTGATCCTGGCCTACTGGGGATTCAACGAATCCTTCAAAGGTGAGGCCGGTCTGCCGGACTTCAGGACCAGCCTGGACGCCTGGCTGAAAGCGCAGCTGGCGGCGGACTACGGAAAGGGGAAGCCGAAAGTCATCCTCTTCTCACCCCTGGCGCACGAAAATCTGAAAGACCCGGTGAATTTCCCGGACGGCAGCGCGAACAACAAGAACCTTTCTCTGTACGCGAAGGCCATGGCCGAGGTTGCTGCGTCCAACCAGGTGCCGTTTGTTGATCTGTTCACAGCCTCTCAGGGGCTGTTCTCGGCCAGCGCGCAGCCGATGACGATCAATGGAATCCACCTGACGGAAGCGGGCGACAAGGCACTGGCCCCAGTGCAGTTCAAGGCGCTCTTTGGCGCGGAAGCTCCGGCGCTGGCGGACTCCGGGCTGGATGCGATCCGCACGGCCGTTCTCGAAAAGAACGTCCAGTGGCACCACCGGTACCGCACTGTGGACCAGTACAACATCTACGGCAGCCGCTCCCGCGGGAAATATGAAGGCGTGGACAATGCGACGATCCTGGGGCAGGAAATGGCGCAGCGGGATGTGAAGGTGGCGAACCGTGACAGGGCAGTGTGGGCCGCAGCGCAGGGGAAAAAGGTGGCTGTGAAGGACGACAATCTGCCGCCGGTGGACCTGACCCCACCCAACCGGAAGGAGGCGGTGCCCTACTTGGACGGACGTGAAGCACTGCAATACCTGACCACCCCCGAGGGCTGCAAGGTGGACTTCGTCGCGTCTGAAAAAGAATTTCCCGAGCTGATCAACCCGGTGCAAATGAACTTCGACACGAAGGGGCGGCTCTGGGTTTCCGCCTGGCCGACTTACCCGGAGACCACTCCAACCACGACGAACTTCGACAAGCTGCTCGTCTTCGACATTGATCCGAAGACCGGCCTCTTCACGAAGTGCACAACCTTTGCCGACGGTCTGAACTGCCCGACCGGCTTCCAGCTTTACAAGGACGGCGTGCTGGTGATGCAGTCGCCTGACATGTGGTTCATGCGCGACACAGACGGCGACGGCAAGGCCGACTGGAAAGAGCGCCTCGTTCACGGCCTGGACGCCGCAGACTCCCACCACGAGACGAACTCGATCTGCTATGAGCCTGGCGGCGCAGTTTACTTCAGCGACGGGGTATTCCACCGCACCAACGTCGAGACGCTCAACGGCCCGGTGCGCAACGTGAACGGCGCGATCTACCGCTTTGAGCCGCGCACGAGCCGGTTCGAACGCTATGTGGCCTACGGGTTTGCCAATCCGCACGGACGCGTCTTTGACTACTGGGGCAACGACATCATCACCGACGCCACGGGCAATGCGAACTACTTCGGCCCCGGCTTCAGCGGGCACCTGGACACCGGGGCACACAGCGGCTATTTCGCGTTTTGGGACCGCCCGTCGCGTCCATGTCCCGGCACGGCCATCCTCAGCAGCCGCCACTTTCCGGAGGACTGGCAGGGTGAATTTCTCAACTGCAATGTCATCAGTTTTCAGGGCATTTACCGGGCGAAGATGGCCGAAGAGGGATCCGGCCTGCGCGGCACCACGGTCATGAAGGCCGGCGCTCCGCCGAAGGACCCGGGCGCAAAGCTGTCCAAGGAGGAAGCGAAGATCGCCGCGAGCAACGGAGTGGACGCGATGCTCTCTACAGACATCGCGAAGAACCCGAATTTCCGCCCCAGCGGCGTGGCGGTGGCGCCGGATGGTTCGCTTTACGTCATGGACTGGTCGCAAATGCTGATCGGCCACCTGCAGCACCACCTGCGCGACCCGAACCGCGACCACCAGCACGGGCGCATCTACCGCATCACCTACCCGGGCCGCCCGCTGCTGACGCCGAAGGCGATCGCCGGCCAGCCAGTCGAAAGCCTGCTGGAGCTGCTCAAGGAGCACGAGGACAACGTCCGCATGCGCGCGAAGATCGAACTCGACACGCATGACACGAAGCAGGTCATCGCCGCCCTCGACAAGTGGACCGCCGCCCTCGACAAGACGGACAAAAACTACGAGCACCACCGCCTGGAGGCGCTGTGGGTGCACCAGTGGCACAACATCGTGGACCCTGGCCTGCTCCAGGCCGTGCTCGCCTCCCCCGAGCCGCGGGCCCGTGCCCAGGCCGTCCGCGTCCTCTGCTACTGGCGGGACCGGGTGCCAACCGCCCTGGACCTGCTGAAAACGGCCATCAGCGACAGCGCCCCCCGCGTGCGGCTGGAGGCCATCCGGGCGCTCAGCTTCTTCAGCGGTGACGATGCGGCGAAGGCCTCAGTCATTGCGCTCGATCTGTGGAAAAACGAAAGTGACCGGTACCTCGACTACTGTTTTAAAGAGACGATGCGGCAGCTCGGCACCCTCACTGGCGGGAAGAACGTTCTTCCCTCCGATCCCGTTCTGCTCGCGAAGATCATTTCAAAAATGGATGACAAGGACCTGGCCAGCCAGCCGCACGACAGCGAGGCCGTCCTGATGGCGCAGCTTGAGCGGCGCAGCTACGACCTCGCCCGGCGCCAGACGATCATCAGCGACCTCGCCAGAGTGAAGAAACTCGACACAGCCAGCGCGCTCGTGACCGCGTTCAAGCACCTGGATGAACAGGGCAATGACGCAGCTGCTGCCGAACTCACCAGAGTGCTGACCGCCACCACTCCATCCGACCTGGCAAAGGCGAGGCCCGCCTTCATCGACCTCGCCACCAGCGCGAAGCGCGGCATCGCGGCCAAAGCCGCCTGGGCGGCGGTCATCATCGGAGACGGGAAGGCTGAGACCTCGTGGAACGAGGCGAAGGAGGACAAACAACGCGAGTCAATCATCTCCGCAATCCCGCTGATCGTGGACCCGGCACTGCGCAGCCAGTTCCAGGAAAAGCTGGCCGCACTCGCGCCGGCGAACCGGAACATTCAGCGCGCCCGCCTTGCCGCCCTGCCGACGATGGGGCCGGAACATGCGAAGGCAAACTTCCCGCTGCTCGCGAAGGCGCTCATCGACGGTCAGGAGCGCGCCGCCGCCGGTGCCGCCATCATGGCCCTGCCGCGCGACAGCTGGGACAAGGCGCACGCCGGAGCCATCGCACAGAGCCTGCTCGCCTACGCGACGAAGCTCGACTCCGGAGCCCGCACGAAGCAGGATTTCGTCGAACTCAACCAGCTGGCCATGGAGATGGCGGCGCTGGCTGGGGATGCCTCGCTGCGGAAGCAGCTGCGCGGTCTCGGCGTGCCCGTCTTTGTCGTGAAAGCCGTGCGCGAGCAGATGCGCTTCGACACCACTCGCATCGTCGTGGAGCCGGGCAAGCCTTTTGAAATCATCCTGGTCAACTCTGACGTGATGCCGCACAACCTCGTCGTGGTCGGCAGGGACCAGCATGCGGAGATCGCGGCAAAAACGCTGACCATGCCGCCGGACAAAAAAGACCGCCAGGGCCGCGCCTACCTGCCGGACCCGAAGGATTTCCGGTTCATGGAGGCCACGAAACTGCTCGAACCCGGCGAAAAAGAGACCATCCCGATGAAGGGCATCGCCCGCGAGGGTGAATACGAATACGTCTGCACCTTCCCCGGCCACGGTCTGTTGATGTGGGGCAAAATCATCGTCACCAAGGATGTGGATGCCTGGCTGCAGGCGAACCCGACCGGCGGCGCCCCGCCTGCCGCAGCTCCCGCACCCGAGCCCAATCCAAAACCAAAACCAAAGGAGGCCGCCGCAGCAGCACCTGGGGGGGCCGCCAAGCCTCTCACCTACGAAGGCACGGCGGGAGCCTTGAATGGGAAGCAAATCGTTCTTATCGCCAGCGACCACGAGTACAAATCCGAAGAGGCGCTCCCCGAGCTGGCGCGCATCCTGGCGAAGCACCACGGGGCGAAGTGCACAGTGCTCTTCGGGCTGGATGAAAAAACCGGAAACATCAAGCCAGGCAACTCAAACATCCCCGGCACCGAAGCTCTGAAAACGGCCGATCTGATGGTGATTTTCACCCGTTTCCAGAACCTGCCTGCCGAGCAAATGCAGCCCATCGTCGACTACCTGCACCGGGGTGGCCCCGTGGTGGGCCTGCGCACGGCCACGCATGCCTTCAAGATTCCGGCGGACAGCCCGTTTGCGAAGTACACGCACGACTTCAAGGGGGCTGGTTTCGAGGGCGGTTTCGGCCGGCAAATTCTCGGAGAAACGTGGGTGGGCCACTACGGCCCGAACCACAAATCCAGCACGCGGCTCGACATTGTGCCGGGGCAGGCAGCGCATCCCGTTTTGACCGGGGTGAAGGAAATGTGGGCCGAGATCGGCGCGTACAATGCCGCCCCCATCGCCGGAAGCCAGGTGCTCGCGATGGCCCAGCCGCTGACGGGCATGACGGCGGATTCGCCGGCGGACGCGGGGAAGGTGCCCATGCCCGGAGCCTGGGTGCGGACGTACAAAAGTGAATCTGGAAAGGA
>JANOAS010000154.1:0-31940 GCA_031411255.1 bacterium | reverse complement strand
CCGGGGATAAAAAAGCCGAACACCGTTTAACCAGCGTTCAGCACCCTCTTTCCCCAGTATTGCCGGACTGTTTCGTCCGGGACGGTTATATTACCCACCCTCAAATTTACGCAACCCGTTTTCTGCTCTTTTTTGCATTTTTTTAGACGGCCCTGCGGCTTGCCGGCATTCCGAGGGAGTGCTCAATCGGCACAACCTACAATAAAACAACGAGGAAGCCCACGGAACGGATTTTGTGCTCGCCTTTCCACTTTTGTTTGGGCAGACTGCCCGCATGAAGTTTTTTACGATTCCAGCCCAGTTCCCGGCCACTTGCGCCGTCGTTTTCCTCGCCATTTCGCCCGTTTTTGCGGAAACGGATCCTGCGCCGCTGAAGATTTTGATCGTCGACGGCCAAAACAACCACAGTTGGAAGACGACGACTCCGGTGATGAAGGAGGCTCTGGAGGGTTGCGGTCGCTTCAAGGTGGAAGTCTCCACGACGCCAGCCGGAAAATCAGCTGCGGACCAGTGGGCGGCCTGGAAGCCGGGCTTTTCGGGCTACAGCGCAGTGATCAGCAATTACAATGGAGACGCCTGGCCGGAGACGGTGCGCTCTGAATTCGAAAAGTACGTCAGCGGCGGGGGAGGATTCGTCTGCGTCCATGCGGCTAACAACTCGTTTCCGGAGTGGGCCGAGTACAACAAAATGATCGGGCTGGGGGGCTGGGGTGGACGCGGGCCGCAAAGCGGGCCGTTTCTGTATGTGAAGGACGGAAAGCTGGTTCGGGACGCCTCGTCGCCCGGGGCAGGCGGCTCCCACGGGGCTCAGCATGAATTTTTGGTTACCCTTTTTGGCGAGGGCCACCCGATTACGGCCGGGATGCCGCCGGTCTGGAAGCACGCGAAGGACGAACTCTACGACTCCCTGCGCGGACCGGCTGAAAATGTAAAGGTGCTCGCCTATGCCTTCAGCGAGAAAAGCGGACGGAACGAGCCAATGATGATGACGCTGGACTACGGGAAGGGCCGGGTTTTCCACACGCCGATGGGGCACGCCGATTACTCGATGCGGTGCCGCGGCTTCTACACCATGCTGCAACGGGGCACGGAGTGGGCCGCCACGGGAAAAGTGACGATCCCGCTGCCCAAGGACTTCCCCACGGCCGAGGCGGTCTCTCCGGTAACCGCCCCTGCCACGCCGCCTGCGGCCAAGTGACGGCATTTTCGATTTTCCCGCATTCGATGAACGTCTCCCGCCGCAGACGGCGCTCACTGGCTGTCATGTCCCCTTCGTTTTCCCTGCTCCTTGCGCCCGTCGCCGTGTTCCTTGTCGCCTCCTGCACTGGCCGGCCTCCGGAGGGTCATGCCGGCTGGCAGATCGAAAGCAAGGGGTCGTTTACTGTAAAGGGGACGATCATCGAAGATCGCGACATCAGCGGTATCGCCTCCATTTCCCCAACGCAGTGCCTGCTGGGCAGCGACGAAACCCGGATCGTTCAGACGGTGGCGGTTAATCTGGCGGGGGCCGCGCTCACGATGCAGCAAACCGTGGAGCTGCTGCCGGAAGGATCGCAGGAAATCGACATCGAAGGCATCGCCGTCTCCCGCGCAAACTCCTGCTACTACGTGACCGGCTCCCACAGCGTTTCCCGGAAAAAGGGGAAGTATGAGGCTGCGCGGAGTGCGGTTTTCCGGGTTCCTGTCGACGCCGCCACGGGCCAGTTGAAGGGCAAGGTCACCTCCGCCTCCCTGCGTCCGATCCTGCAGACGGATGCCATTCTGAGCCCCTACCTCGACAAGATCGAACAGGAGCGCGGGCTGAACATCGAGGGGCTGGCGGAAAAGGGAGGCCGCCTGTTTTTTGGGTTCCGCGGGCCGAACCTCGAGGGAAACGCGTTCGTCCTGGAGACTCATGCCGAGGGGTTTTTCTCGTCGCAAAAGCCCGCCTACACGCTGCACAAGGTGGCTCTCGGCAGGGGTTGGGGAATCAGGGAGCTGACGACGACAAAGGACGGCTTCCTCATCACCGCTGGCAATTCAGCAGCTGAGCCAAACGACGATTTCCCCAAGTCCGCCGACTATGATCCAAAACGCGGGTATGCGTTTTACTTTTGGACCGGGCCGGGCAGCGCGCCGGTTCGGATTGCGGAGCTGCCGGTGCGTCAGGGCAAAGCAGAGGCGCTCCTGGTACTGAAGGAGGACGATGCCACAATCGACGTGCTCTTAATTTGCGATGGCCCGTCCGGGGGAGCACCCACGGCGTATCGCCTGACGAAACCCGTTAAAAAATAGAATTTGACCCGCATGCTGACACTCACCCTCGTCCGCCACGCGAAAGCCGAACGCGACTCGGCCGACGGCAGCGACTACTCCCGGAAACTCAGCGACAGAGGACTGACCACTGCGGCCAGGATGGGGGCATTTCTGTCGGAGCAGGCGGAAATCAGGCCGGACCGCCCGGTTTCCAGTCCGGCGCCGAGGGCACTGGCCACGGCGCACGTGCTAGCGAAGGCACTGGGACACCTGGAAAGCGCTGTCGTGGAAGCAGATAAGGCTTACGAGGCCAGCGTCGGCGAACTCGTCACCGTGCTCCGGCAAACACCGGCGGAGTGCCGGCACCTGATGCTGACGGGTCACAATCCGGGACTGACCGACCTCGCAAACTGGCTGGCGGGCGCCCGCAAGCTGTGGGATTTGCCCACGTGCGGCGTGGTGAATCTGAGGCTGGCAGTGGAGAACTGGGCTGAGGTGGCCCCGGGCTGCGGGACACTCCTCACCCTGTGGACGCCTGAGGAGCTTTTTTGAGCGGGTCTGCCTCGAGCTTGAGAACGAGACCACAACGCGCAGGCAGGTACAACGACAGGGCCGACGTGTAGTCGCCCTGCGGTGCGGAAAAAAACCGCTGGCCCGGGGTGAGGCGGCCGTGACCGCAGAAGCGGGTCTCGTCCGTGTCCAGCAGGAGCTGGTACGAACCCGGCAGCACGGGGATGGGCCTGTCGGTGAAGGAGTGGACGGGGTTCAAATTGACCGCAACGAGCCATGGACCGCGGCCAATGACAAGAATCTGGTCGCTGACATGGGAGTAGAGCCGTCCGGTGCTGGCGTTGAAAAGGGCAGGCGTGCCGAGCAGGGTGACGAGGGCCTGGTCGAAATCCCCCAGGGCGCTGTATTTCAGGGCCGGATTGTCCCGCAGGCTCCACTGCCGGCGGGCGTAGTGGCTGGACCAGCCGTTGCCCTCGCGGGGAAAGTCGACCCACTCCGGGTGGCCGAACTCGTTGCCAATGAAGTTGAGCACCCCATCCCCGGCAGTAGCGAGGGTGAGCAGGCGCGCTATTTTCCACAGGGCGATGCCCCGGTCCACGACCGGGTCCGCCGAATCCCGCGCCATGCCGGTGTAGATGGAGGCATCGAGCAGTTCAAAAAGGAAGGTTTTTCCGCCGACGATGGACTGATCGTGCGATTCCACGTAGGAGATGGTGCGCTCGTCGGCACGGCGGTTGGTCAGCTCGTGGTAGAGCGCCTCGACATGCCAGTCCTCATCACGCGTGTCGGCGGCCAGCTTGAACCAGTGGTCGGGCACGCCCATGGCCAGGCGGGCGTCAAAACCGGTGCCTCCATCCGCCAGCGGTGCGGCCAGACCAGGCATGCCGCTGACGTCCTCGGCGATGGTGACGGCCTGCGGGTGCAGCTGGTGGATGAGTTCGTTGGCCAGGGCGAGGTAGGTCAGCGCGTCCTCATCCGTCGCAGGGGTGAAGTAGGAGTCGTAGCCGTGGAAAAAATCACCCAGCCCGTGGTGGTCGTAGAGCATGGAGGTGACGCCGTCGAAGCGAAACCCGTCGAGGCGGAACTCCTCGATCCAGTAGCGGCAGTTCGAGAGGAGGAAGCGGACGACCTCCGGCTTCGCGTAGTCAAAGCAGCGCGAGTCCCACGCCTCGTGAAAGCCGCGCGGACCGTCGTGAAAATAAAGGAACGGCGTGCCATCAAAAAGCGCCAGGCCCTCGGCCTCGTTTTTCACCGAATGGGAGTGAACCAGATCGATGATGACGCGCAAACCGAGCGCGTGGGCCGCATCGATGAGTTCCTTCAGCTCTTCGGGCGTGCCGAACCGTGACGAAGAGGCGAAAAAATTCGCGACATGGTAGCCGAAGGAGCCGTAGTACGGGTGCTCCTGAACAGCCATGAGTTGGAGAGTGTTGTAGCCAGCCCTGGCCACGCGCGGGAGGACGTGCTCCTTGAACTCCCAGTAGGTGCCGACGCCGCCCTTTTCCTGGGCCATGCCGATGTGGGCCTCGTAAATGAGCAGGGGCCGGCCGGAGAGATCAGGGGTGGTGTTTTTCCACTGGTAGGGCTCGGGATCCCAGATCTGGCAGGAGAAAAGCAGAGTGGCCGGATCCTGGACAACACGCCGGGCATGGGAGGGGAGACGGGGCCCCGAACCGCCAGGCCAGTGCATGCCGAGGCGGTAGTGGGCTGCATGCTGGAGGCGGTCTGCCGGGAGGGAAATTTCCCAGTCACCGCGGTCATTCGCGACGTGGAGGGCGCAGTCGGGCAGTTCCTGCCAGCCGGAGTGGTCGCCCACGAGAAAGATGGCGGTGGCGCCGGGGGCCCATTCGCGGAAGACCCAGCCTTCAGCAGTGCGGTGGAGGCCGTAGTACTCGTGGCTGCGGGCAAATTCAGCCAAGGGACCGTAGCGCTGGCGGGCGGCGGCGACGCGGGCGGCGCGGCGGTCCAGATGGGGCTGGAAGGGACGCAGCCAAGTGTCGTCCATCAATCGGGCAAGTGGTCGGGGCATGATGAACGACGGGAAGAGGCGAATTATTTGAGGAGCGGCCGCTTGAGCATTTCCTCGTAAATGTCGAAGTAGTGCCTGGCGGTGGTCTCGTGGTTGAAGGTGGCGGCGGCGCTGGTCATGATGCGGTCGATCTGGGGCGCCTGCACGTCCTGCGGCAGCCGGTGGAAGCGCATGGCCTCGTCGATCGCCCAGCGGAACCCGGCGGGGTTGAAGTGGTCAAAGACGAAACCATTGCCGTTGTTTGAGGCGCAATCAAGGTGCGAAACGGTGTCGTGCAGGCCGCCCGTGTTGTGGACGACGGGGAGCGATCCGTAGAGCGGAGCGACCATCTGCGGAAGGCCGCAGGGCTCGAAGCTGGACGGCATGAGGATGAAATCCGAAGCCGCGTAGCCGAGGCGGGAGAGGTTCTCGTCAAAGTTGCACACCGTGACCCGGCCGTAGAAGTCGTGCTGGCGGACGATGTCCTTGAAGTGACGCTGGAATTCACCGTTGGCGACGATGGCGACCTGGAGATTTTGACCCCAGTAGTCAGAGACGAGCTGATACAGCGTGGCCGCCAGAAGCTGCGGTCCCTTCTGGACGGGGTCCAGCCGGGACGGCCAGAAAAAGATGGGCGCGCCGTCCACCTGGTGGAGGCCGGTGCGCTCGCGAAAGGCGCGCCGGGCGGCCAGCTTGCCCTCGGCGCGGTTGGCGATGGTGTAGTTCACCGGGAGGGCCTCGTCCGTGGCCGGGTCGTAGGACGGATCCGGCGCATTGAGGATGCCCGCCGCACAGCCGGCGTTCTTTTTCGCCGTCAACTCGGCCCGAACGCCCTGGGGAACGAAAACGTGGCGGCCCTGCACCACCTCGTCAAGGAAAGTCGGGCTGACTGTGTTGATGTAGTGGGCCGCGAAAATGCCGGAGGCCAGCATGTCGACGCGGTTGTGCCAGCGGTCCGAGTGGTAGCCGGCGGGCGGGTGCTCGTAGAAGAGCTGGTCGGAAAACGGCTGCGCATCCAGTCCGGTGGACTCGATGTCGTTGAGCGTCATTTTTTCCGTGTGGATGTTGTGCACCGTGAACAGGCACGGGATCTCCAGCTGCCGGGCGGCAGCCGGAATGAGGCCGGTCATCCAGTCGTTGCAGTGGATCAGGTTCGGCCGGACCTCCTTGATGATCCGGTTGATCACCTCCCGCTGGAAGGCGAGGGCGATGCGCGGATTTTCCCCGCCGTAGCTGGAGTAGACCTGCTCCCTGTAGTAAAACAGCCTGTCCTCTGCCAGATGGATGCGCTCCTGGGGGAGCTTTTTTCGCATCTTGCTCAACTCCGTGTGGACGATCTCGTACACGTCCGTGTTGAACATCTGGCGGTAGTTCGGCAGGGCCACGTGCACGTCGGCCCCCAGATCAAAGAGCGCGGAAACCAGGGAGGCGGACACGTCAGCGAGGCCGCCGGCCTTGGCGTGCATGCGCTGGGCCATGTTGCCCATGCCTTCCGGCAGATAGGTGATCTCGGGGGTGACGACGAGGATGCGTGGCTTGGCCATTCGGAGAGGTGAAAAACGGTGTGGTTGTTAAACGGGAGAGGCCCAGGTGACAAAACCGGGCGAGACTTTTTCCCAGGTGAGGCCGGCGGGAACGACACGGGCGGTGATGCCGTAGCGCCCGCTCAAGCGGCAGGGCATCTCGTGTTCGAAGTCGTGCCAGCCGTCCTTGTGGTCCGCTCCCGGAGCCATGGGGATGAACTGGTGCTTCTTGATCTGGTTCTGAGAATCCGCCGGACCGAAGCACAGCTCGACGCGCACTTCGGATGGCTTGAGATCGCCAAGGAAAACGGACACGACGGCCTTGAACGCATCGCCCACGTAGAGGGAACCAAATGAACTGTCGGATTTCGGCGGGGACACGCGCACGGCGGGCCAGAGGCTCTGGAGCCTGGCGCGCTGGGTCACCAGAAGCTTCGCCGCAGCGCCGGCGTCAGCCGTCAGATCGCGGAAGGCCTTTGCCGCCGGGCCATACAGCTCGTCGCGATACTGCTCGACCATGCGGCGGGTGGTGAAGAAGCCGAGGGACATGCGGATGGACTCCTTCATCATGGCTATCCAGCGGGCCGGGTCGGGCGACTTGATCCGCTCGTAAAAGGTCGGGGCGATGTCGTCCTCGATCAGCTTGTAGAGGGCGAGCGACTCCACTTCGTCGGCATAGTTGTCGTCCTCGTATTCCTCGCCGTTGCCGATGGCGTAGCCATTGTCCGGGGCGTAGCCCTCGCACCACCAGCCGTCCAGGATGGAGGCGTTGAGCACTCCGTTCATGGCCGCCTTCATGCCGGAGGTGCCCGAGGCCTCCACGCGGCGGCGCGGGGTGTTCAGCCAGATGTCCGCACCCTGGACAAGCGAGCGGGCCAGCTTGATGTCGTAGTTCTCGATGAAAATAAGACGGCGGCGGGTGTTCAGGCGGCGGGAAAAGTGAACGAGCTGGCGGATGAAATCCTTTCCGCCGTCGTCGGCCGGGTGCGCCTTGCCGGCGAAGATGATCTGGATCGGGCGCTCCGTGTGGTTGAGCAGGGCCTCCAGCCGGTCCGGGTTGCGGAGCAGGAGGGTGGCCCGCTTGTAGCTGGCAGCGCGGCGGGCAAAGCCGATGGTGAGCACGTTCGGGTCGAGCACGCTCTTGGCGAAGGCCATCTCGGAGCGCGTGGCGTTGTGCAGGCCGTACTGTTTCTCCATGGCCTCGCGCGCGGCACGAAGCAGGCGGCTGCGGCTCAGCTCGTGGGCGCGCCAGATTTCCTCGTCGGGAATGTCGAGGATGCGCGCCAAGTTTTTCGGGTCCTGAATGGAGCGCTGCCAGTCGGGCCCGAGATGCTGCTCGATGATGACGGAGATTTCCGGGGAAAGCCAGGTGCTGGCATGGACGCCGTTGGTCACGTGGCCGATGGGGATTTCCTCCCGCACCCGGCCCGGCCACACGTGCCGCCACATGCCGCGGGCGACCTCGCCATGGAGTGCGCTCACCCCGTTGGCCAGCTGGGCAAAACGCAGGCCGAGAATGGTCATGGAAAGCTCCCCCGTCGTGTCGCCAGGTGCGCGGCCCCACTGGATGACGCGGTAGGGCGGGACGCCGGTCTCGGGCTCAAGCGCCTTCAGGTGGGCCTCGACCAGCGGGATGGGGAAGGTCTCATTTCCAGCCGGCACCGGGGTGTGGGTGGTGAAGACATTCGACCGGGAGCATATCTCGTAGGCTGAGTCGAGGTCGAGCTTCCTGGATTTCATGAGGTGCTCGATGCGGGCGAGGCTGAGGAAGGCGGCGTGACCCTCATTCATGTGGCAGACCTCGGGCTCGATGCCCATGGCGATGAGAGCGCGGAACCCGCCGATGGCGAGAAGCAGCTCCTGGCGCAGACGGTTGACGTGGCCGCCGCCGTAGAGGCGCGCCGTGATCTCCCGAAACTCGGGCGGGTTTTCAGGCACATTCGCATCCAGCAGCACGAGCGGAATGCCCCCCACGGAGAGCACCCAGACCCGCGCCGTCAGCAGACCCTCGGGCAGGTGGATGGACACCTCAAACAGCTCGCCCGCAGGCGTGCGCGCCCGCTTCATGGGCATGTTTTCGATCTCGCTGTTGATGTACTGCTCCTGCTGCCAGCCGTCCTGGGTGAGCCGCTGCTCGAAATAACCCTGACTGTAAAAAATGCCCACGCCGTAAAGCGGCACGCCGGAGTCCGAGGCCGCCTTCAGGTGGTCCCCGGCCAGGATGCCGAGACCACCTGAATAGAGGCGGATGGTCTCATGCAGACCGAATTCGAGGGAAAAATAGGCAACGTCTCCAGTCTGGCTGCCCTTTGCCTTGGCCGTAGCCTCGGTGAAGTGCGCCTCCAGCCGGCTCAGGTGCTGCTGGAAGCTGGTGTCCGCAGCCAGGCTCTCCAGAGTGTTTTGAGGCAGACGGCGGAGAAACTCAAGCGGGTTGGCCCCGCACTCCCGCCAGAGGCTGGGATCGATGCGCCGGAGAAGGGAGATCGCGTCCTGGTTCCACGACCACCACGCGTTGCGGGCGAGCGTTTCCAGGAAGCGGATCGGCGCCGGAATGTTCGGCGCCACGTTGACAATTTGAATGGCTGACATGCGTGTAAAAAATAATGACGAAATTTCTGCGGCTCTCGTAGAGCAGGACGTGTGCCGGAGTCCGGCATTTCCGGGAAATGAAGGACGGGCGGCTCAGACGGAGCCGGTGATTTTAAGGACGCGGTGCAGCTCCGAAACGGACCAGGCCTGGGCTCCGCAACCGCGTTCAGTGTGAGGGGCTCCACCATCGATGATCTCCGGCAGATGGCCCGCGGCACCCTGCTCAAAAAGCACCCGCGAGGCCCCCAGAAACGAAAGCGCGGTCTGACGCCCTTCCTCCCCATAGACGAGAAGCAGCGCTTCTGCAAATGACGGATACACCCAGGGCCAGGCGGTGCCGTTGTGGTAGGCCGGTTTCCGCCGGGTGTCCTCGTCCCCGGTGTAATGCGGCCAAAAGGGGTGGTGCGGGTCATTCAGCAGCTGCCCGTGGCGGTAAACGGCCAGCGGCACGGTGACCGGGCGGTCCGCCAGCGTGCGGATGGCGCCGGGCACGAGCAGTTCCTCGCACGCAGCCAGGATGGAGCGGGCCAGCACCGGATCATCCACCGCCCCGAGCGTGATGGCGAAGAGCTGGTTCGGCCGCAGATGGTCGTCCGGCACCGCATCCCGCGCAGGCTGCCCGGGGGCGGCGTGCAGGCAGTCGGAGAGAAATCCCGGAGCCACGCGGGTGTAGAGGCTGTGGATGGATTCACGCACCTGGGCGGCCAGGCTGGTCCAGGGCTCCGGCTGGTCCATGCGCGCCAGGAGCTTCAGGGCGCAGTGCCATTTCGCCTGGAGGGAAACCGGATACCCCTGGCGCGGCGTGCCGGCGGGGTGGTTTGTGTCCATCCAGGTGTAGTGGGACGGGCTGAAAATGAGTCCGCTGTCCGGGTCCATGCGAATGCCGTGCGGCGTGCCCTCGCGGTAGTGGCGGGCGATGGAGAGGAGCACCTCGCGAATCGACCGACCCCCGGCGGCCTCGTCGAGGAAGGCGTCGGACTTTTCCGCCGCCAGCAGGTCCGCCACGGCGACGAAGAACCAGAGCGGCGCGTCCGAGGTGGAGCGGTTCGAGTCGTCCGCACCGCGAATCATGTTCGGCAGGGAGCCGCGGTCCTCGAAGCGGGCGAAGGTTTTCAGGATGCCCCGCGCCTCGACAAACCAACCGGCTGAAATGATGCCGCGCAGGCAGATGAGAGTGTCCCTGCCCCAGTCCAGAAACCACGGATAGCCGGCGATGACGGTGAGGCCGTCATCCCGCGTGACGATGAACTGCCGCAGCGCGCTGAGCGCCGCCGCCGCCGGAGTCAGCCCGGCCACGGCTGTGGGGACGGTCCTGTCCTCCGGGACGGGCAGATCCCCCGGACGCTGCACCAGAGCGGAAAGAGCCACCGAAGCGCCAGGCGGCAGCCCTGCATCGAACCACCCCGGGCTGTAGAGATCCGAGTGCCCGCCCAAGCCCCGTCCGGCATCGAAGGGATGCCCCACAGTCGTGACCTCCGGTTCGTGGGTGAAGGCCGCCCCGGGCAAGTCCAGCGTGAGCGCCCCCCCGCAGCAGAGCTGCAGCGTCGGCGGGCCGGGCGCAGCACTCGTGCGGGTGCGCCACTCAGTCATCGCCCCGGAGGGCAGATGCGTCTTGTCGTGAAAGTCACGGTCCTCCACATCCGGCCTCACGATCAGGCGGACCGGCTCCCCCGTGTCATCCTGCCGGGCAAAGGTGAGCCTGACCTCATTTTTCCCCGCAGCCAGCTCCAGCGTGGCCCGCAGCGCGATGCGGACGTCGTCGCCCGCCGGCAGGCTGAAGTCCCACACCGCCCGCCCCGGCGCGTGAAAGGCGAACTGCGTCACCCAGTCCCCGGACAGCTCCGTGGAAAAACCCCGCCGCACCACCCACGCCCGGCAGCGGGTGAAAATGATGCGCCGGTCCGTCGGGTGCTGGGAGTGCAGGTTCGCCGCCAGGAGCGCGTCATACTGCGTCTCTATCCGTCCCCAGGCCGCGCGCACTTGGGACATCGCCCCGCGGCCGTTCGTCAGCACCGCGCACGAGTCCGCACCAGCCGGCGGCAGCGGTTCCGTGGCCAGCGCCGCCGTGGCGCGGAAAAGAGAAGCCGTGGCATGACGCGTGCCCAGCGCTTCAAACACGGTCAGCTGGAGCACACAGTCGCCCGCCTTCACCAGCTCTGGAGAAAGAGGCTCCGACGTCTGATCCCCCGCCGCCAGGATGCGCCCGCCCTGCTCCAGCCGGAAGCGAAACGGCACCGGCGCCTCGATTTTCAACGCCCGCCCGTCCGGCCATGGCACCACCCGGCGGCGGTCCCGCGGCCAGGTGAAAAGCGTGCACGCCGGCTCAGGCTCCGGCGCAGACGCTGGCGGCACCGCCGCAGGCTCGCCCGGCAGCCAGAAGATTTCCCCCGGCGCCAGCGTGCAGACAAACTCATCGCCCTCCAGCACCGCCCGGCCCGCGACCGGCGTGAAATCCACCGCCGCCCAGCGCGCCTCCGCCGCCTTGTCAGAGTCCAAGTTCGCCACGATGAGCAGCGGCTCCCCGCCGTGCGGCGGATCCCGCCGCAGCGCCAGCGCATTCCCCTCCCCTGCCGTCACCACCCGCAGCACCGCACCCTGCTGAAACGCCGGATGCCCCGCCAGCAGCCGGTTCAGCGCCGCGATCTCCGCCACCTGGTTCTCCTCCGCCCCCCAGTTCAGCGGACTCGTCCCGTGCACGTGGATTTTTTCCGCCGCGAACCACTCCACCCCGCACGTCACCCCCCACGCCCCGTTCGGCGAGCACAGCGCCGCCAGCGCCGTGCGCATCCGCGCCCACACCGCGCCCTGCGCCGCCAGCCGGTTGTTGTCATGCGTTTCGGCAAAGTGGACGTGCAGCCCCGAGTGCGCCGAGTGCGCGATGGCCTGCGGCAGGTACCAGTCCACCTGCGTGCGGTGGAAATTCTGAAACAGCTCCGAGTACGCCCAGTCCAGCCCCCCCGCCGCCAGCAGCTCCTGCGTCTTGTCCACCGGCCCGCCCAGCCCCTCCAGCAGAAAAATCGTGTCCGGAAACTCATCCCGCACCCGCGCCGTGATGTACTGCCACACCGGCGTCGGGATCATGTACCCCGCATCACAGCGGAATCCATCCACCCCGCGCCCGCACCAGAAGAGAAAGACCTCCGCCATTTCCCGCCACAGCGCCCGGTCCTCATACTTCAGCTCCACCAGGTCCTCCCACGTCACCCCCCACGCCCCGGGCGAGGCATACGAGCCGTCCGCCTCCCGCACAAACCACTCCGGGTGCAGCTCCAGCAGCCGCGACGCCCATCCCGTGTGGTTGATCGGCACATCGATGAAAATCCGCGCCCCCCGCGCATGCGTCGCGTCCACCAGCTCGCCAAACTGCTCCATCGGCGTCGCCCCCCGGTCAAACTCCGCCAGCGCCGGGTCCACCGTGAAAAAATCCCTCGCCGCAAACGGGCTCCCAAAGCGCCCCATCCGCCCGTACACCACCGGCGTCGGGAAAACCGGGAGCAGCAGCAAAATCCGGAAGCCCAGCTCATCCACGATGTGGCCCAGCTTCGGGATCACATCCCGAAACGTCCCCGAAGGCGGCAGCACCGAAAACCCCTCCGCCTCCAGCGCAGCGATCTCCTCCGCCTTTTCCTTCAGCGCCACCGGCACCTCCCGGAAGAGCCGGGGAAACACCGCGTAAATCCCCAGCCCCGCCCGCGTGAATTCCGGCTCCACCTTCACCGCCGTATTTCCCGCCACCTGCGGCCAGAGCGGCACCTCCGAGCCCTCCTGCAAAAAAAACGCCCGCGCCTCGAACCGCCCCACCTCCTCCACCCGCACCGTCACCGCGAACGACCCCGGCACCTCCTCCACCATCGGCACATCATGCCACTCGCAGCCCGGCTTCGGCCGGCCCAGCTCCACCTGGTCAATAATTTCCCGCCGCGCCACCGCCCCCCGCCCCACCGTCGTCCGCAAAAACGCCGCCCCCGCCCGCACCGGGCTCGTCGTCAGGCGGAAAGTGATCCAGTCCCCGCGCAGCGCGAGGGAGGCGGAACCCGGAGCCGGGTCCTGGTGAAGAAGCATCGTGTCAGGCATGAATCAAAATGGGAGGGGGGCGCAGTTTACGGGAGATTCCCGCCATTGCGCAGAGAATTCACCCCACGCCAGCGGCACCACCCGGTCAAAGCAGGTTCGGTGCCGGGTGATGGCTGGCCGTTGCCAGCAGTTCAGTCCCGGCGCTGGCCGGCGACGGCTCCCCGGGCGCTACGCTCAACAATCCAGGGCAAACCAGCAAGGCTGAGGACGGAGAGCAGGGCCAAACCGGCAAAAATGGGCGGCTCCACTCCTGGGTGAAGCGTGAGGTGCGCCTCGTCCTTGGGATTGATCCCCCGCGCCCACCAGGAACCAGGGTAGTGCTTGTATATCTGCCAGCCGCTGAGTTCTGCCGGAACTCCCGCCGGATGCGTGCCGTCGGTTGGGCGCACCTTGACCCGGTGCAATGCTCCGAAGAGGAGAAAGACCATGGCGATCACAGGCACGAGCATGATGAAGTAAAACGCTGTTTTCAAAAAAGCACGGGTAAATTCTCCGTCGGGAGCCTCAGGAAAGGGCACGTTGCTTGAATTTCTCATCACGACCACCCCAAGCACGTACGCCAGCGAGTACCCGGCGAAAAGCGCTGGGATGCCCAGGACTGCACGGTCCGTAAACGACAGGTCTCCAAAAATAGGAAACGTCAAAGACACACCTGGCACCGTGCATCCGTAAAAGAAACTGAAAGATTGCCAGCAGACAAAGCCGGCAACGGCGAACCAGACTTTGGCAAGAAAACTTCGTTCGGCGGTGTTCATTTTAACTTCTTATTGCCGCTTTTCGGCACTTCACTGGTTTGCGTTGCCGGCGATGCCAGCTGACTGTTCGCCTCAGCGATGGCGTCCAGCTGCCAGGCCCGGGCGTTGTCGGGCGTTACGGTGAAATCCGGCTGGTTTTTGAGGTCAAAAACCCAAAGCGCGGCCAGCGGCACACCCTTTGCGATGATCGCCTTCAGAAGGCGGCGGCATTTGGCGGCCTGCTCCGGTGTTTCCCCCTGGGCGCCGAACTCGCCGACGAAGACCGGCTTGTTCATTTTCCGGGAGACGGCCATCGCCCCGTCCAGCCGCTGGTCGTCGTCCTCGTAGGCGTGGACGCCGATGCCGCTGACCGGGTCCGGGTTCGCGAGGGCGAGGAATTCGGCGAACTGCTCCGGGGTGTCGTGGGTCCAGCTGCCCTCGTGCTCCTGGTGCCAGGCGCTGAGGCGGGGGAAGCTGTCGCCGGTAAAGATGAGGCGCTTCGGGTCGTGCTGCCGGACGGCCGCGGCAAAGGAAGTGAAGGCGGTGCGCACCATGGCGAAGGTGATGTCGTCCCGGCTGCTGCGCGTGGCGGGCGTGCCCAGCGTCGGGTGCACCGGCGGGCGGTGATCCTTCGCATTCGGCAGCGAGGCCTGGAGGGAAAACTCATTCCCCAGCTCCCACGCCCACACCGCAGGGCTCTCCCGGTAGCGGGTGACGACCTCCCGCGCGTAGTCGCGCATCCAGGCGTGGGTGCGGCTCTCCGGATTTCCCCACTGGTCCATCGGCTCGCCCACCAGATCGGGCACACAGGCGTGCGACCAGAAGAGCGACGGCACCAGGCCGATCCGGTGCTTCTCCGCAGACTTCACCACCGCATCCAGCCGGCGGAAATACTCCGCCCGGTCTTTCTGGTAAAGCTCCATGTCCTTTGGCCAAAACCCCGTCGCACAAAAGCGCACAAACGGAATTCCCCGGGCCGCCAGCGTGGCAAACCCGGCGTCGTAGCTGGTGTCCTCCCCGTTTTTCAGCGTGCGGAGAAAGCAGTCGAAATAATTGATCCCAATCCCCCGCCAGGGCTTTCCCTCTTTCAGCACAGTCCCGCCCGGCCCGGGCAGCAGCTGCGCCTGCACGGACACGGCAGTGATCAAAATGAAGAACAGGAGAGCCCGGCAGATCATGAGGCAAACCCTGGCGGAGGAGACCCACCCTGGCAAGCCCGGCCGTCCGCCACCGCCCGAACTTTCGGGATCACATGTTTCCCAGTCCGCGCTGCCGCTCCAGCACCCAGCGGCTGACGCAGCCCTCGCTGGCCTGGGTGGTGGTGGCGGCAAAGTCGGCGAGGTAGCCGCGGGTGTGGACGGGCGGGGCGGCGGGGCGGCGGAGGGCGGCTTCGGCTTCGTCGACGTGCCACGTGATGGTGCCGGCGAGGAGGTCGAAGGAAATTTCATCCCCATCCTGCACGAGGCCGATGGGGCCACCAGCGGCGGCCTCGGGCGAGCAGTGGACACCGATGGCTCCGTGGGAAACACCGCTGACGCGGGTGTCTGAAATGAGGGCCACGCGGCCGTCCAGCTCAGGCACGGCGAGGGCGGCGGTGGCGACAAGAACCTCCGGCATGCCGGACGCGAGCGGGCCAAGGTGGCGCAGGATGACGACATGGCCGGGCTTGATTTTCCGCTCTGCGGCGGCGTCCTGGACGGCGCGGGCGTCGTCAAAGCAGATGGCCCGGCCGCGGAAGACGGGCTCCTTCATTGAGCTGACTTTAAAAACGATGCCGTCCGGAGCAAGGTTGCCGAAGGCGATCTGCATGTCGGCATGAGGCTTGAGGGCGCGGTCCGGATACCGCACGAGGTCCTCGTTTTCCGGCACGTCGGGCAGGTGGGCGACGTTCTCGGCGAGCGTGCGCCCGGTGACGGTGAGGCAGGAGCCGTCGAGCAGGCCGGCCTTCAGGAAATGACGCAGGAGGACGGCGGTGCCGCCAAGCCGGTGGAGATCCACCATGGTGCCGCGTCCGCGCGGGGCGAAGTTGCACAGCACCGGAGTGCGGCGGCAGATGGCTTGCACGTCGCGCAGGGTGAACTCCACGCCGGCCTCGCGGGCGAGGGCGAGCATGTGGATGACGCCATTGGTCGAGCCACCCATGGCGGCGATGGCGGTCATGGCGTTGAAAAATGCAGCGCGCGTGAGGATGTCGCGGGGCCGGATGTTGGCTGCGAGAAGGGCTCGCACGGCCGCACCGACGTGGCTGGCTTCATCCGTTTTCCCGGCATCAGTAGCGGGAATGGAGGAGCTGTCCGGAAGCATGAGGCCGATGGCTTCCAAGGCGATGCCCCAGGTGTTGAAGGACGCCGCGATCCCGCACCCGCCGGGGCCAGGGCAGGCCACGCGGATGATTTCCTCCGACTCCTCGTGGCTGAGCGCACCCACGGCAGCCTGGGCCTGGGAGTCGTAGGCGTCGAGGATGGTGACGGGCTTCCCCTTGTGGCAGCCGGGCAGGATGCTGCCGCCGCTGACGATGAGGCCCGGGTAGTTCAGCCGCGCCAGGGCCATGGCAAAACCGGGGCCGTTTTTGTCGCAGTGGTGCAGGCCGACCACGGCATCGTAGCAGTGGGCGCTGGCGACCATTTCCGCCGAGTTCGCGATGACGTTGCGCGAGGGCAGCGAGGCATTCCCGCCCTCGTGCCCCTGGGTGATGTTGTCACTCACGCAGGCCACGCCAAAGGGAAATCCCAGCAGCCCCGCCGCCGCACACCCAGCCTTTATCTCCTGCGCCAGGTCGTGCGCATGCACGTTGCACAGGTTCCCATCCAGCAACGGCACGCCGATGCCCACCTGCGCGCGGTCGAAGTCCTCTTCCTTGAACCCCAGCCCCCAGTAAAAAGCATTCACACCGCGCTGCCACCCGCGGGTGAGTTGACGGCTGTTCCAATTGAGGGGATGGGCGGTGGACATGAGGGGTGGTGGTATCTGGTGTGATGCAGAGAGGGAGAATCGCGAAGGACCGCCCCCACAGCAAGCGGTGATTGGGCGGAGACGGCGACGGCTTGCGCTTTTCCCTCCCGGTTGTACGGTAGGACGCATGACGACTTGCGATGAAATCGCCGCAGCCCTGCACCGTCTCCCAGTTGGAGAGAGGTGGAGTTTGCTGCACCAGTTCTCCGAGGAGCTTTGGAATGACTGGGATGCCGAGATCGAGGCCGACCTCAAGGCCGGTCGATTGGATGACCTGCTGGCTGAGGCCCGGGCGGAAATTGCTGCTCGCCCGAAATCCCGCTGCACATCCCGGCAAGGTTAGGACTGCAGCACCCGGTACTTTTGCCGGCTGCTGTTCGGTTTGTCGGGAAGGGTGCGCTCGATCAATCCCGCATTCAAGGCGGGCTGAAGGTAGTTTTTCCGGAAGGTGGGGCGGTGGGAAAGCCCCAGCTTTTTCATGCACTCCAGCGCACTCAGCGGCTGCCGGGCCAGACACCGGAGCAGGGCTTTGACTTGGTCGCTGACTTGGTCGGTCACTTGGTCGGTGGCCGCCGCCTCATTCAGGGCCTGGAGCAGGGCTGACAGCAGAAATTCCACGAACGGCGCGGACTGGCCGGCCTTGTCCGCAGCGGCCAGCGCGGCGTAGTAGCCGGCCTGCCGCTGCTGGATCACGGTCTCCACGGGCAGCCAGGCGAAGAGCGGTTTCCAGCGGCTCAGAATGAGAGTCTGCCAGAGCCGGCCCATGCGCCCGTTGCCATCAGTGAAGGGGTGGATGAATTCCAGTTCGTAGTGAAAAACACTGCCCGCGATGAGCGGGTGAAGGTCGGTTCGCTTCAGCCAGGCGAGCAGGTCATTCATGGCACCAGGCACGCGGTCTGCGGGCGGGGCGAGATGAACGAGCTTCGTTCCCTGCGCGATGCCGACTGCACTGGAACGGAACCGCCCCGGGCGATCAACCAGCCCGCTCACGAGCAGCTTGTGCGCGGCCAGCAAATCCTTCGACGACCACGGCCTCCATGATTCCATCGCTTCATAGGCGGCAAAGGCATTGCGCACTTCCTGGATTTCTCCCGGTGCGCCGAGCACCCGCCTGCCCGCCACCACGGCAGTGACCTGCTCCAGCGTGAGCGAGTTGTTTTCGATGGCCAGGGAGGCCTGGATCGTGCGCAGACGGTTGCCCCGGCGGAGGGCCGGCGGCACGGGAACCCGTTGCTGTGCGGAGATCCGCCCGAGGATCTCCCCGATCTCCACCACAAGCGCAAGCACCCGGGGAGTCAGGGTGCAGGGTGGTTCGTAGAGAGTGGTCATCGGTCAAAGGGCGGGAGCGATTTTTCCGCGCCGACTCATGCGCGGCGCGGGTCTCGCGGCTATTTCCCCACCGTGGTGATGGGCGGGGAAATGAGGACCTCGATGGCGCGGGCGGGCGGCAGGTATTGTTTGGCGAGGGCTTCGAGTTCGTCCTTCGTCACCGCCTGCACGTCGGACTCGAGGGTGCGGGCCCAGTCGAGGCGCTCCGGGCGGCGCTGGCAGGTGGCGGCCACGGTTTGCAGCCAGTAGGTGTTGTTGCGGCGCTGCTCCTTGAGGGCGTTGAGGAGCGGAGCGCGGGCGCGGTCGAGTTCGTCGGCGCTGATGCCCATCTCCTGCGGCTTGCCCGCCTTCCGGCCCGGAGCGGCCACGGCGGCCTGCGGCTGGCCCGCGAGCGCTCCGGCGATTTCTTTCACTGCAGCGGCGGCGGCGTCAGCCTGGGGCGGAGAAATAACCATCTGGGCCACGAGGAAACCGTAACCGGGAAAAGTGTCGCTGCCCACGCTGACGGCGCGCGGGCTGTAGCTATCGCCCCACTCCTCACGGATCTTCTGGCGCAGACGGTCGCCTAAAATGGAGGCCAGCACCTGGAGGCGGCGCGTGCGCTTGATGTCCGACCGGTCGGCCGTCGGGAAATGCACGGTGAGCATGCCCTTGGCGATTTTGCTTTCATAGGGAAAGAGCTTCTGCCCGGCGGGCACCGCGGGCAGGGCGGCCACGGCGGGCTTGGCCCCGGGGGCCTCGCGCGGGGCGAGCGCGCCGAAGGTGGCCTCCAGCGCGGTGGTGGCAGCGGCCACGTCAAAGTCACCCACGATGCCCACCTCCAGCGGGCTGCTGGCGAGCGCGGGGGCGAGCCACGCTTTTGCGTCGTCCATTTTCCGGGCCAGCAGCTCCTCGCGCTTCGGGAAGGCGAAGCGGTAGTCCCCGCCGTGCAGGTAGGGCTCGGCCTGCGCGTCGCGCACTCCGTCGATGGCGTGCTCGGTTTTTGAGTAAATGGCATCCACGCTCTGGCGCAGCATGCGGTCGGCCTCGTCGCGCCAGCCCGGATCACTGAAAAAGGCGCAGAGGAGCTGCAGCTGCACGGTGAGATCCTCGCGGGTGGTCTCCCCCAGGAGGGCAAAGGTGTCGTCATCCACCATGAACTGCGCCCCGACCGTCTGCCCGGCCAGCACGCGCTGGAGGTCGTCCACGCTGTGCTTGCCGAGGCCTGCGGCGTCAAAGACCTGGCTGGTGTAAAGTTCCAGGCCGGGCTTGTCCTTCGGCAGCGAGAGCCGCCCCGTGCCGAAGTTGGCAGAGACGAGGACGCTGTCCTTTTTGAAATCCGTCGGCTTTAAGTTCACCCGGACGCCGTTGGCGAAGACGAGCTGCGTGATGCCGAGGTCGGCCACTTCCTTTTTCTCCGCCACCTTTCCGACCGGGCCGAAACTCGCGTAGCCCCACTCCACTGCCGCAGCCTCTGTGGGTGCGGAGATCTCCGCCTTCATGCCCCGAGCCAGCGCGCCTTCGACTGTCTCGCCATTCTGCGGCGGGATCATCTTCCCGGTGGCGAAGACGCTCAGGTCCCCGCTGGACCACGTTTTCTTGAAGGCCTCCAGACATTCCTCCTTCGTCAGCGCCTCGACGTTCGCCTTCATGCGCGGCAGTTCCTCCTGCGGGTTGGTGAAGACTTTGCCCTCCGCCAGTGCAGACACGATCTCTGTCGAGAGGTCCTTGGATTTGCGCGTCTTCGCCGAGCGGGCTTCGTTCTCCGCCTCGGCGAGGAAGTCCGCCTTTGCCACTTTCAGCTCTGCGGCCGTGAAGCCAAACTCGCGCGCCCTGCGCAGCTCCCGCGCGGCGAGGACCACGGCGTCATTCCACCGTTCCGGCTGGGCAATGATCTCGATCTCCGCGCTGTCCACAAACTGGAGGAACTCCTGAAACTCCGCCCGCCCCTGAAGCAGCGGCGCGTCCTTTTCTTTCGACAGGATCTCAAAGCGCCGACTCACGATGCGGTTGGCAATTTCGCGAGGCAGGTCCTCCTTCCGGCTGGCGGCGGTGTCCGGGCGCGGGGTGTGCGGGGCATTCACGCTGAAGGTGATTCTGGAGTAGCCCGATTCGTTCTCCAGGTGCACCTTCGACTGCACGCCACGCCCCCGTGTCACCAGCCCCGGATCCGGCGCGGCGGCGCGCTCGCGTTTGGCCATGCTGCCAAAGGTTTCGGCGATGCGCTTCGAGAGCGCCCCGGGCTCGACCGCACCGACAGCCACCACCACCATCCGGTCCGCCGTGTAGAATTTCTGGTAGAAGTCCGTGAACCTCTCCCGCGGCGCAGTGGAAATGACCTCCTCCACGCCGATGGGCATGCGCTTCGTAATGAGAGCGTCCGGCAGGGTGAATTTCATCCCCTCCATCATGGTGCGGAACTCCACGGTGTCCCGCGCCAGTTTTTCGCTAAGGATGATGCCGCGCTCCTTGTCGATTTCCTTCGCGTCCAGAAGCATCCCGTCCGCCATGTCGCGCAGCAGGAGCAGGCCGTCGTGCAGCAGCTTCTCATCGCGGTTGGGCAGCTCCAGTTTGTAGACGGTTTCCTTGAAGGAGGTGTGCGCATTTGTGTCCGCGCCGAAGCCCATGCCCAGCCGCTGGAAATACTCCACCATTTGCCCCGCGGGGAAGTCCTTCGTTCCATTGAACGCCATGTGCTCCAGAAAGTGCGCCAGGCCCTGCTGGTCGTCCCGCTCCATCATCGAGCCCGCCTCCACGAACAGACGCAGGCTGATTTTTTCCGGCGGTTCAGCATTCGGCATGACGGCAAAACGCAGGCCGTTCGGCAGCGCCCCCCAGGTGATGGACGGATCGGGCTTCAGATCACTGCCCACGTGCGGCCAGCGGCTGGAGGAAACGATGGCTGTCCCCTCCCCCGCCGGAGCGGGAGCTGCGGCGGTGGTGGCCGTCCCGCCGGCGGCGGTCTTGTCCGCTGCCGGTGGTGTGGCACCCGTCACGGACGAGACCTTCTTGCACGCCACCAGCCCGCACGCGAGGCCGAGCAAAACCAGAGTTTGGGGAAATTTCATGGGAGCCACTCAACGCCAAGCCAGCCATTTCGCAACCGGGAGAGGCGCGGACTTGGGGTGCGGGTTTAACCAGAGCCCCCAGCCCGCACCTCACTTCCCCCCAGGCTTCGCCACGGTCGCGTTCAGGCGGGTGTGGATGAAATTTGTCATCGTCCGCTGCCAGTCGGTCAGGGCGCGTCCGCAACCCTCGGTCAGCTGGGGGGTGACGCTGGCCAGCTTGCGGCCGGCGTCGGTCTGGTAAAAAGCGAGCGCTGCTTTGACGTCCGCTCCGGTCATGGCGCGGTCGTACACGCTGGCGATGGCGGACTCGAGAGCACCGGTGTCCGCAGTGCGCCGCAGTTCATCCCAGACGGCGGCCTTCACCCTGGGCATGGATTTGCTGTAGTTGTCCAGCAGCTTGTCAAACTCCCGCCGCCCCATGTTCTCATAGCCGGTGGCCGCCAGCAGCGCCTTGATGTCCGCCACCTTCTCCGCCCGCGCCGCCTCCGCCGGATCGACGGCCGGCTTCACCACGTCCGCTTTCGGCAGGACGATCTGGGCGTGCAGACCGGGCCGGGCCAGCAGCAGGACGACGGTGAAAAGTGGGAGGAGGAGGTGTGTCTTCATGCGGGTCGGCGGGAAGCGAAATCGCCCCTCACGCTACCCGCAGGCGGCACGGGCTCAATCGGGGAATTCACCCGCCGGGCCGGTCTCTCCCCCGGCAGCCGGCTCCCCTCGCAGCTCGGCTCCTACCGCTCCACCCGGGCGCTGCCGCCCTTCATGAGCTTCTCGACCTCTTCCTTCGTCGCCATGCTGGTGTCGCCAGGCGTGGTCATGGCGAGGGCGCCGTGGGCGGCGCCGTAGTTCACGGCCTTGGCCGCATCGTCGCCAGTGAGGAAGCCGTAGATCAGGCCGGAGGCGAAGCTGTCGCCGCCGCCCACACGGTCGAAGATCTCCAGATCCTTGCGGTGGATGGCCTCATGGATCTGGCCGTCGTAGTAGCAGATCGCGCCCCAGTCATTGATGGTGGCGGATTTCACCGTGCGCAGGGTGGTGGCCACGGCCTTGAAACCAAACTCAGCCACAGCTTTCTGGATCATCACCTTGAAGCTGTCCGTTTCGATGTTCGTGATGTGCTCATCCAGCCCCTCGACGTGCAGGCCGAGGCTGGCGGTGAAGTCCTCTTCGTTGCCGATCATCACATCCACGCTCCTGGCGATGCGCTTGTTCACCTCTTGAGCGCGTTTCTGGCCGCCGATGTTTTTCCAGAGGCTCGGGCGGTAGTTCAGGTCGTAGGAAACGACGGTGCCATGCTTCCGCGCCGCCTCCACAGCCTCGATGACGACCTCCGGCGTCGTGTCCGAAAGCGCGGCAAAGATACCGCCCGTGTGCAGCCAGCGCACGCCGAGCTTGCCGAAGATGTGCTCCCAGTCGACCTGGCCGGGCTTCATCTGGGAGGCCGCCGTGTTCCCGCGGTCGGGCACGCCCACCGCACCGCGGATGCCGAACCCGCGCTCGGTAAAGTTCAGCCCGTTTCTCACCTCGCGCCCGATGCCGTCATACGGCACCCACTGGATGAACTGCGTGTCCACCCCGCCCTGCATGATGAAGTCCTCAATCAACCGGCCCACCGGATTTTCCGCGAACGCGGTCACCACCGCTGTGCGCAGGCCGAAGCACTTTTTCAATCCCCGGGCCACATTGTACTCCCCCCCGCCCTCCCAGACGGTGAACTGGCGGGCCGTGCGCACCCGTCCGTCGCCAGGATCAAGGCGGAGCATGATTTCACCAAGGGAAAGGCAGTCGTAGGCGCAGGAGGAGGCTGGTTTGACGTTGAGTTTCATGGGTGGGGAAGTGGGTGGGGAAGGGAGTTATCGGTTATTGGTTAAAAGTTATCAGGGGCTGGGAGCTGGGGGGGGGAGGACTGGGGGCGCGGGTTAACCGCGAATAGACGCGAAGGAACGCGAATAAGGGAAGGCAGGAATTTTTCGGGGAAGGGTCGGCTGACGGTGATGGCTGGTGCAGTGCTGGATGGCTTGTTGGGAATTGGCAATTGGCAATTGGCAATTGGCTATGGGCAATCGGCAATCGGCAATCGGCTGTCGGCTGTCGGCTGTCGGTTTCCTTCACTCTGATCTCTGATCTTTGAACTCTGAAATCCGCATTCCGCATTCCGAAATCCGCAATTGTTTCATGCTCTCGCGAGTTTTGTCAGGTCCCAGGCGGGCAGGCCGCATTCGGCGGCGACGTGGTTGAATTCGTGTACTTCCGCTTCGGTGAAAAGCAGTCCGCCGGCTTTGGCGGTGGCGGCGGCGGCCTGGGCTTCGGGCTGGCCGGGGAGCATGCAGCCTTCGTTTCCGTGGCCGAGGATGTCGTCGATGACGGCCTTCACATTGGCCGACTGGCTGCGGCCTTTGGCAAAGGCTCCGCCGCTCATCGCGTCCGGGTGAATGACCTGAAAATAGTAACACGGCACCGCTTTTTCCCCCTCGGGATGCGGACGGCAGCGCAGCGTGGGCAGGGATCCACCGATCAGGCCCGCCACCAGTTCATTGATCAGGCTCAGCCCGTATCCCTTGTGCTCGCCAAAGGGCAGGAGCGACTTCGCCAGGTTCGGGTCCGTCGTCGGGTTGCCGTCCGCGTCCACGGCGGCATTCGGCGGCAGCGGCTTGCCTTCGCGTTTGAACTGCTGCACCCGGCCCATGGCCACCGTGCTCGTCGCCCAGTCCACCACGATGGGGTAGCCCACTGCTTCCGTCGTTGGGAATCCCCAGGAGTGCGGGTTCGTGCCGAGCGTCGGGTATTTCCCGCGGAAGGGCACCACCTCGGCCAGCGCCGCCGTGCAGTTCGTGTAGGCGATGTAGCCCTTCTTCGCCGCGTCCATCACGTAGCCGCCGCCCCAGAGGTAGTGAAAAGCGTTGTCCACACTCACCTGGCCGATGCCGTACTGGTCCGCCAGGCGCATCGCCTCATCCATCGCGGCAAACGCCGTCGACTGCCCGAGCTTCTTGTTCGCGTTCCAGATCCGGCTCGCGGCGAATTTCCCCTGCGGCGTCACGTCCTCGATGACGGCCCCCGGCACACACCCGCCGGCCTTGCTGCCGAAGAGTTCGTCCAGGTGCAGTGCCTTGATGCCATTGTGCGTGCGAATGCCGTGCGTGGACGCCAGATCGCAAAACCGCGCCGCATCCGCAGCCTCAGCCGCCGTGTAGCCGCGCTTCAGGTAGGCGGCCTGGATGAGGGCGTGGTGTTGAGCGTGGGGGACAACAAAAAAGGGTTCAGCCATGCCTGATTGAGCCCCCGCCCGCCGTCATTCGCAACCCGGAAATTCCGAAAACTGTGGCCGTACGACAGATGAGCCCGAATCTGTGCGACAGGGCTCCGGTGGTGGCGGCCCCGGCAGGACCAGAGTTCAACCGCGAATCGACGCGAATGAAAACGAATGAAGGAGGGAAAAATGGTGCCGTCGTTCCGGAACAGGCAGAGGGCGAAACCAGGGAAAGGGCCCATGCCAGTCCCTCCGCGCCCCCGGCCCGCGCCCCATCCTTGCCCTTCGCAAAATGCTCACCAGCGGGAATCCCCCCGCCGGGCCCACGCCCGCCAGCCCTCGGGGGGCCGCACGCCGGAGTGGTATGGAACAGGAGAACACGGAGAGAACGGAGAGGCCGCAGTTGAGGCGCTCCACGAACGCTCGCTGCTCTGGATGGTGCCGTCCGATCCCGGAGGGATCGAATGCAGTGGGAAACGAACGATCTTCGGCGGGACGCCAGGCGCTCCTGGGTTGTGATGGCGTCAGACCGGCGGTGCGCGCTGTTCGTGCTTGGGGCTTGCCATGGGGGCCGGGTTCGGATTTAATACGGGCATGTTCGGCTTCCGCTTCATCAAGGTTCCGCCCACGCACTTTGTCATCCACTACAGCAAGGGGGTGCTGAAACGGTCTGGCACGGGGCTGGCGTTCTGGTATTTCTCTCCGTATGCGACGCTGGTGAGCATACCGGTGGCGAGCACGGAGGGTCCGTTCATTTTTGAGGAGGCGACGGGGGACTTTCAGACGGTGACGGTACAGGGATCTGTGACGTACCAGGTGAGCGAGCCGGAGAAGCTGGCGAAGCTTCTGGATTTCACCCTGCGGCCGGCGGGCGACGGGTACCGGACGGAGGACCCGGAGAAGTTGCCGCAGCGGGTGCTGAACACGGTGAAGGTGCTGGCAAAGGCGGAGCTGCAGAGCCGGAAACTGCAGGACGCGCTGCAGCCTGTTTCGGGTTGGGGCTTGTGCCTTGTAGAGCTGCAGAGCCGGAAACTGCAGGACGCGCTGCAGGGGAGCGAGGCGATCTCGGCGGCGGTGCGCGCGGGGCTGAAGGGATCCGCAGAACTGCAGGCGCTGGGGCTGACGGTGATCGGGTTTTCCATCCTGGCGATCAAGCCGACGCCGGAGACGGCACGGGCGCTGGAGGCGGAAACGCGGGAGTCCCTGCTGAAACGGGCGGACGACGCAACGAACGCGCGGCGCAATGCGGCGGTGGAGGCGGAGCGGATGATCCGGGAGAATGAATTGCGCACGGAGGAGGTGGTGCAGCAGAAGCAGCAGGAGCTGCGGGAGCAGGAGATGGCGGGGAAGATCCGCATGGAGGAGCAGAACAAGGCGCTGGTGGCCCTGTCTGCGGAAAATGCACGGGCGGAGTCCGATGCGAAGGCGTACGGGGTGAAGGCGCTCTTCGAGGCGCTGGCGGGGGCGGACCCGAAGCTGCTGCAGGCGGTGGCGAGCAGCGGGATGTCCCCGGAGCAGCTGATCAGCCAGGCATTTCAAGATCTGGCGGGGCGGGCGGACAAGATCGGCCAGCTGAACATCACGCCGGACCTGCTGCAGAACCTGCTGCACCGGGAGTAGGGCTGCCGCTGCTGCGCCATGGCGTCCCAGGACCAGAGACTCGTCCTCGTCACCCGGCGCAGCCGGCTGGACGAGCTGGTGGCGAGGTTCAACACCGTCAGCCAGGCACAGTTCTACGTGGAGCACCTGGGGGCGGACTTTGGCGACTACGAGCGGGAGCACCAGACCGGCCTGGAGGCGGCGCGCCGGACGCGGGAGATCCTGGGCGGGCTGGGGCGGCTGCACTCCATCGACCGCGCGTTTCTGCCGAACTACCTCTTTGGCCCGAACGACCTCGTCGTCGCCCTCGGGCAGGACGGGCTGGTGGCGAACACGCTCAAGTACCTGGGCGGGCGGCCGCTCATCGGCGTGAACCCGGACCCGGCCCGGTGGGACGGGGTGCTGCTGCCGTTTCAGGTGGGGGACCTGTCGCGCATTGTGCCCGAGGCCATCGCCGGCGGCCGGAAAACGAGGGCCGTCACCTTTGCCCGGGCCAGCCTGAACACAGGGGAGTCCCTCCTGGCGGTGAACGATCTCTTCATCGGCGCGAAGACGCACGTCTCCGCCCGCTACCAGATTTCCCTGGGTGGAAAAAGCGAGCAGCATTCCTCCAGCGGCGTCATCATTTCCACCGGGCTGGGCAGCAGCGGCTGGCTGAAAAGCATCCGCCACGGGGCGTCCGTCCTGGCCGGGCGCAAGCCCCAGGCGACGGACTTCCCGTGGGAAAAGAGCGAGCTGGTTTTCTCCGTGCGCGAGCCCTTCCCCAGCCGCACGACCCAGGCCGCACTGGTCGGCGGAAAGGTCACGCCGCGCTCACCCCTCGTGCTCACCTCCGCGATGGCGGAAAATGGGGTTATCTTTAGCGACGGGATGGAGAGTGATTTCCTCGTCTTCAACTCCGGGACCACCGCCACGGTGGAGGTGCTGCCGGAGGCGGGGCGGCTGGTGGTGTGAGGAGGATGGAAAGGGACAGATGGGACGGATGGGACGAAGAGGTCCTATAGGACGAATGGGGGCTCACAGCTGCACGGAAAAACCCTGCTTGGACCTGTCAGCGAAGACCCGCAATGCCAGGGCCTCCACTCGTGAAATGGCCTCGGCACGGGTTTCCCCATAAGCCAGGGCGCCGGAAATCTGGGGGATTTCAGCGATCCAGCGTCCATCGGTTTCAAGTTCGGTTTCGACTGCCAAGTGCATGATGGCATTGTGGAGGCATTCCCTGAAAAGACAAGACTCACCTGACGCCCCCCTACCCCGTCATCCGCTCCTTGTGCGCCTTGAAAATGGCGAGTGTCTTCAGCCGCTCGGTGGCGTGGTCAACGATGGGCCTTGGGTAGCCGGACGCGAGGCTGAGGAGGGGGCCGGGATCGGTGGCGAGGTCGCGGGCGGGGGTGTTTTTCAGCTCGGGGACCCAGCGGCGGATGTAGGCGCCGTCGGGATCGTAGCGGGCGGTCTGGGACCACGGGTTCTGGATGCGGAAGTAAGGGGCGGCGTCCGCCCCAGTGCCGGCGCTCCACTGCCAGCCGCCGTTGTTCGAGGCGATCTCCCCGTCCACCAGACGCTGCATGAAATACTGCTCGCCCAGCCGCCAGTCGAGGTGCAGGTCCTTCGTGAGAAACATGGCGGCAATCATCCGGACGCGGTTGTGCATGAATCCGGTTTCGTTCAGCTCCCGCATGCCCGCGTCGACGATGGGGAAGCCGGTCCGCCCCTCGCGCCAGGCTTTGAATTTTCCCTCGTCATACTCCCAGGGCAGCCCGCGCCACTGCGGGTCGAACTCGTGCTCCAGCACCTCCGGCCAGTGGGTGAGGATGGCCATGTAAAACTCCCGCCAAGCCAGCTCGGCCACGTATTTCGGAAAGGCGGAGACGTGCCCGACCAGCTGCCGGATGGAAATGAGGCCTAAGCGCAGATCCTGCGAGAGCCGCGAGGTGGTGCGCCCGGCGGGCAGGTCGCGGTCCGTGGCATAGCGGACGGCCAGGGTGGAGACGAAGGACTTCATCCGCTCCCGCGCCGCGCGCTCACCAGGCGCGACGAATGACACCCCGGACGGGGCGAGGCCCCAGTCCGCCACCGCGGGCACCGGCTCGGAAACCAAGGTGGCCGGGGTGCGGAGCGACTTCACACGCGGGCCGACGGGCGGCTTGGGCAGAGCGAGCCAGTTGCGCGAGTAGGGCGTGAAAACCCGGTACGGCCGGCCATCCTTCGTCAGCGCCTCGCCGGCCTCGTGCATGACGGCGTCCTTGCAGGAAACAACCTCCACCCCCAGAGCCCGCACGGCTTTGGTGACACGCTCCTCCATTTCACGGCCAAACGGGTCCGGATCCCGGTTGAAAGTGAGCACGGTCGCACCGCTTTCCTTGACCAGGCGGACCAGTTCCTCATCCGCCCGGCCCGCGCGAAAAATCAGACGCCCGCCCGCCGTCGCGATGTTTTCCGCCAGTGACTGCAGGCAGCCCGCCAGAAACTCCTGCCGCGCCGCCCCCGTCCACTGGTGCCGCGCGGTCCACGTTGACCGCACGAACACAGGCACCACCTGCTCCGCCGAGGCCACGGCGTGGTTCAGGGCGGTGTTGTCAGTGAGGCGGAGGTCTTTTCGAAACCAGTGGATGGCGGTGCGCATGGGGAAAATCGAGTCACTACGACAGCGGCGGGGCGGAGGATGCGGCGAACGGCGGCGAAAGCTTGAGCCAGGCGCGGTTTTTGCGTCCCGGGGTGCAGGGAGAGGCGGGGTCCTTGGCGAGGAGGGGGCCGGATTTCAGGGCGGTGTCGATGTCGAGCCGGGAGGCGGCGAAGGTGACGGGAGTCAGCTCGAAGGGAGCGGGGAGGGCGAGGGAGTCGAGGCGCTCGCGGCGTTCGCTGAGGGGGCGGGAGAGGAGGGACTCGCCATTGTGCCAGAGGAGGTCGAAAACGAGGAAGCGCACCGGAGGCGGGGCGTCCATGAAGAGGTCGGGCTGGCGGCGGGTGTCCTGTTTCAAGAGGGAGGCCAGATCCAGCAGGCGTCCGGCGGACCAGGCGAGGATCATCCCGTCGAGGATGAAGTGACCGTCGAGGGCGCGGGCGGCAGCCTGGAGTTCGGGAAACTCGCGGGTGAGGCGGCGGAGATCGCGGGCGAAGAGTTCGGCTCGGTCGGGCCCTTTGTGCAGCTGGGCGCGGATGCCGGTGACGAGCGGCTCCAGCCACACGGCGGGTGGCGGCTGGGCAGCGGCGGCTGGCGCGGTTTCCCCGCTGGGGCGGAAGGCCCAAAGCTCCAATCCCTCCGCAGAAGCCAGATCGTCCCGCTCGGGTGCCAGGTCCACACTGGGCACGGGCGGGGTCAGCCTTTCCCAGACTTCGGCCGCGCTGGCGACGGGGGTGGCGGTGGTGGGCTGGAGCGGCTGAAAAAGGTGGACCATGGCGCTGTCCAGCGTGCCCCGGCGGGCGAGGCGGGCGGTCTCGGCGAGGTCGCCGGTGAGCATGTGAGCCTCCCGCACCTGGTCCACCGGGGCGGTCCACGCCTCGGCGATGGCCTCCTCGATGAGGGCGTCCGTGAGGCCGATGCGGAGGTCGCCAGTGAGGATTTTCACCAGGTACTGCCCCTCGGCCGGTGTCATCTGGCGGAAGGCGGCGTCGAGTGCCGAAACCTTGGCCAGCGGGCCGCGGGCGAGGGCGAGCCGGCGGAAAAGCGCCGACAGATCCTCCATTTTCCACGGTCTGGGCGTGCTGCGGGCTCCACCCTGGACGAGGAGGAGAAAGGCGGTGCGACCCGTGTCGTCGAGGCTGGCGGCGATGTCGCGGTATTTCTTCGGGTTGATGCCCGTGGCCTGCTGGAGGGCGAGCCGGATGACCGGCCAGGAGGTGCCGGGGGGCGAGACCTTTGCCTCCTCCGGGGCCATGGGCCGCCCGCTGTAGAAGAGAGCGCCCAGGGCGGCCAGGTCGTCCGTCTCCACGCGGCGGAACCATGAGGCGAGGCGCGACGTTTTTTTCAACCGGCCGGCGGTGGCTCCGATGGCATCGCAAGTGGTGACGAAACGGCCGAACTCGGACTCCGGCGCAGCGGCGGGCTCGCCAGGCTCCGCGCTGGAGAGCAGTTCGGCGGAGGTGTTGATGCCGAGGCTGAGTTCCATCTGGTCATCCACGCCCAGCGACCACGCCTCGATGCCGCGCTCGCGCAGGTCGCGGGCGAACTCCCCGGCGTAGCCATGCGTAGTGAAGACGAGCTTCGGGTTGACGAGCTTGACGTATTCCAGAAGCTCCTCGTAGTCCGCGTGGTCGGAGAGGGGGAAGACCTCGTTCACCTGGTAGCGATACTTGGCCCCCGGCGTGAGCGCCCAGCCGGTGCACATGGCCACGCGGCGGTTGCCCAGTTTCCGCAGGAGCTGGGAGCGGGCCACATTTGGCGGGACGATGAGGACGCGGCCTGTGGCGTCGCTCTCGTCGGTGAGGGTCTCGTGCGGGGGAAAGGTGAAGCCGAGCGACTCGTACACACGGGTCATGGAGGTGCAGGCGCTGTGCAGGAGAAAAGAAAAGCCGCAGTCCGAGAGCTGGGCGAGAATTTCCTGCGCCTTGCCCAGGGAGTAGGCGAGGAGGACGGGCACCTCGCCATTGTCCAGCGCAGCCCGGCAAAAGCGCTCCATGGCATTGCGAGTCTTCGTCAGGCTGGGGAAACGGAACTGCGGCAGGGCGAACGTCGTCTCCATGATGAGCACGTCCGCAGGCAGGGCGCGGGCTTTTTCCGCCGTGCGGGAGGCCCGCAGCTTGAAGTCGCCCGTGTAAAGCAGGCTGGCGCCGTCGCTCAGGCGCTCGATGTGGATCTGAGCCGAACCCAGGATGTGGCCGGCAGGCAGGAGGGTGATGCGGTGGCCGTCCAGCGTCCACGGGCGGTTCAGGGTGCGGGTTTCCAGCTGGTATTTGCCTGGGAAGCGCGTTTCGAGGAGGGCTCCAGTCTCCTTGGTGCAGAGGATGGTGCCGTGGCGGGCAAAGTGGTCGCTGTGCGCGTGGGAGACGAAGGCATAGTCCCGGGCGCTCCACGGGTCGAGCCAGAGGCCGACTTCCGGAAGGTGGATGCCGCGGTTGTAACGCAGCGGAATGCGGGAAAATGCGGACGGTTCGGGCGGTGAAGACACGCGGCTGTCAGGAAACGGGCAATCCGGCGGGAATCAAGGGGGATCGGACGAATCCACCGCGCCACGCCGCCGCGCGGCTCGCCTCCCGAATGGATTGGAGCAGGTTCAGAAGCCTCACCTCAGCCGCCTACTTCGCGGTCTTTTTTCTCTTGGACGGCACATCCCCCGGGCCAGCCAGCGCCAGCACTTCGTCCAAGGCAAGCTCCGTGGCGTGGGCCACCTGTTCGGGCGGCAGCCCCATTTGGAGCAAGTTTTTGGCCGTAACCATCCGGGCCCGGGCCTCACCGCGCGCTTCACCGCGCACCTCACCACGCGCTTCGCCAAGTGCCTCACCAAGCGCCCTACCCTCCAACTGGGCAGCCAGGAGGATGTTCTTTTGGTCGATTTTGTAAAGTTGGCGTTTGCTCATGACTTCGGCTTCCGTGGGGCTGAGCGCATCCTGCCGGGAGAGGCGCAGGGCCTCCCGCACGCCGGGATTTTTCAACCGTTGCGGCACTGTGCGCCAGGAAAAGGCATTTTTCAAGAAGTCGATCCACTCGCGCAGCGGATGCGTCAGGGCTTACGCATGAAGATTATCAAATCTAGCAGCGACCACTTCCGACCTGAACTTCGAGGAAAGCGCGGCCCGTTGTCGTTTACCCTTGATTGAGCCTTTGAGCGGATGCGCCTTGAGCAGCGCCCCGGCCACTTCACGCATCAGGCTCAGACTCTGCGCGGCGGCCCGGTCACGCACCTGGCAGTGGTCCTCGCCGAAGGTCACGTCCAGCACGTGGTGGCAGCCGTATTCCACCCCCCCGTGCCCGCGGATCGGCACCGCCAGTCGCGCCGCCACCGGCGGCAGGCTCGCGAGATAAAAGTGAACCTCCCAGGCCGGAAATTCGCCAGCCTGCCGCTGCCTCATCGTCCGCCTCAGGATGCACACGGCGCTTTGCAACCCATACCACAGAAACGCTTTGGGAAACCAGTCGCCCACCGCCACCGCGATGAC
>JANOAS010000153.1:0-13012 GCA_031411255.1 bacterium | reverse complement strand
TTTCCAGCCGACCTCCACACGGGTGCCTGACATGGACAGGGTGATGACGGGCATGAGCGTGGCCGGGTCGGGGCGGACTTGTTCAGGGCCGTTCACGCCGAGGATCTCGGCGATGGCCTCGCTCCAGCCGGCGCGGGTGCGAAGAAAGTCCACAAACTCACGAAAGCGCTTCTCGATGCCGGGCTGGACCGGGGAGGGCGGCGGGGTGGAGTTCGACGGGTAGGAGAGGTCCACCGCCGCGCCCGGGTTCTGCACGTCGCCGTAACGGGCCCGGTTGCGCGTGGCGGTGGCCCCCTGGCTGGCGTCCAGGAGCTTGACCTGCCGCTTGCACAGGTAGTCAAAGTTTTGCGCATCCTGAATGTTGCCCGCCACGAGGGGATCTGAGGCGGTCAGGTTAAACTGGGAGTAGAACTGGGGCAGGGTGGTGGCGAGGTGGGTGATCTGGATGCAGAACGCCGCGTCGCTGGATTTCACATAGTCTTGCTTGGCCATGGTATTTGGTGGGTTTTTGTTTTGTTTATTTCTGATGTTCACCTTGTTGGGCGAAAGTGTATCCGGGCAGGGAAGCGATAAAACCGTACCGCCGGGCGACCCGGCCGCACGGTGGAGCGACGGTACCGTGCAGTGACGGGGCAAATGGGCGCGGAAAAACGCCAGGATGGAGCGGTCCGGCCGCTGATCCGCCCCGGATGGGCGACGGGACGGAGCGGCAGAAAGAGCCGAGCGCACGGTCGAACGATGGTACCGCCACCTGCCACGGCCCATCCGCAGCGGATGAGCGGCGGAACGGTACGGATTTATCACAAAACCGTACGGCTTTTTTCCCCAGCCGTGCCGGGCCGCGAAAATCCGGCGGGGCAAAATGACGCAGCAGCCGGGTTTTTCGGCGAAAAGGGCAGGCCCCGTCATGGGACGCTGCGGAAGTGCGCAAAACTGGCGTGGTCTCATTCCCCGACGACCCGGCAGCGGCCCGGCCTGACACGGCACGCTCATTTTCCGGCACCGGAACGGGCTGGAAGCGAACACGGCGGAGTGTCTGCGAGGTCATGGCCACTATGGAACCAGACAGGACGCGGAAGGTCAAGGGCATTTCCTCACAGCGGCCAAGCTGCAGCCAGCGCCTCGCCCTCCGCCTTCACGCTTTTCGCTGCATTGCCGATGAAAAGGCCAAAGGCACTCATGCCTCGACGCGTTCGCAACCTGCCTCGATGGCTCGGTCGAATGCGTCCGCTTCTGCATTTGTCATGGAGCCAAATGAGGCGGCGAAAGCGGTCTGCCTGTCGGCGACCGCGCGCTCGTGCATCTGGTGAACAAAATCAGCCACCTTCCGGAGCGCGGCTTCAGGGAGGCCCTCCAGATCGGCAATGATTGTTTCCTGTGCGGTCATGGTGGACAAGGTGCCTTTCGGCAAACCAATGGCAAGCGCTTGCTTTCCCGGACGAGAAGGAGCCCGCCCCGGCGCCTCCGGCAAAACCCGGCTTGTCATCCCGGCTGGTTCGTGAAACGGTCTGCGGCATGGATTTTACACTTCAGACACACCGGGCTCATGATGCGGGGGCGCTGATCGCTGCGTGGCGGCGGTCGGCGCGGGAGGCGGGCTGGCGGGTGGAGGAGCTGCTGCGAGTGGAGGGATTTCCCGTGCTGGTGCTGCGGTCCCGGGGGCAGGAAGGGCCGGGGCTTTACCTCAGCTCCGGGATCCACGGTGATGAAGCGGCGGCCCCGTGGGGGATGCTGGCTTGGTTCCGGAAAAATGCCGTGCGGCTGCGCGACCGGCGGGTCGTCATTTTTCCGCTGCTGAACCCCTGCGGCCTGGTCGCGAACACGAGGACGAACGAGCAGGGGATCGATCTGAACCGCCTCTTCCATGACCATGGCAGTCCGCTCACGCGGGAGTGGGTGCGCTGCCTGGCGGGGGAGCAGTTCGACCTCGCCCTGTGCACGCATGAGGACTATGACGCGCAGGGGATATACGTCTACGAGGTCTACCACCTCGGGCGGCCCGCGCTGGCGGACGGGCTGCTGGGGCGGTGCGCGCGGATCATCCCGCGGGATGTGCGGAAGAAGATAGACGGTCGCGCGGCGAAGAACGGGGTGATCCGGCGCAACCGGTTGCCGAAGGACCTGCCGGGGCACCCGGAGGCCATCGCGCTGCACCTTCACTACACCCGGCACAGCCTGACGTTTGAGACGCCGTCGGAGTTTTGCCTCGCGGACAGAATCCGTGCGCACGAGGCCTTTGTGGGCGCGTGCGCGGACGCCGTCTTCGGGGAAAAGTGAGCGCCGTCTATGCCTGCGGGGCCGGGGCGGCGAGGCGGCGGGCCAGCCAGTGGAAATTCCAGAACCCGGCCAGGCTCATGACGACGCCTGTGAGGAGAAGGGCGTAGCCCGTGTGCCACGGCTGGTGCTGAAGCGTGGCGACGAAGCCGGTGAGGATGAAGACGAGTCCCATCCAGGCCATGGCGCGGACGAGTTTCAGCCCCCGGATCTGCGTGGGCCGGTAGGAGACGAGCAGCCCGGCCACCAGCCCGAGCAGCCCGCAGACTCCGCCCAGAATACCGCCCATCCAGACCGTGGCGCGGGCAGGCAGCCAGCTGTGCGGCAGTTCCTGCACCAGGCGCACGCCGCGCACGCTCACGGTGCCGGATTCCGGCAGGGTGGCGTTGAGTTCTATCCGCTCCGGGTTTGCCGCCTCCGGCCCGAGGTCGCCCGTCAGCTGGAATGGCCGCCAGTCCTCGTCTCCGGACAGCCTGGCCCCGGTGCTGCCGGGGCCGGGAGGTGCCGCCTTCCCGCCAGAGCCCGGCAGGACGGTCAGCATTTCGAGGGAACCTGCTCCCTTCACACCAGAGCAAGTGACCTGCCCCTCGATGACGAACTGTCGGCCTGCCAGGTGCGGGTTCTTCACCGAAAACAGGGGGATTACGGCCTTGTCCTCGCGCTGCACGGTGAGGGAGTTTGTCCCCTGGTCAAAGACGCCGACCGCACTCTCTGCACCCAAGTGGCGCACCGGCTGGCCCGGGCTGGGGTGGAGCAGGTACGAATAGATGAGCACCGCCAGACCGGCGGCGGGGAGGAGGGTGAAAAGGGCGGTCAGCAGGCGCGGGTTCATGGCAGGCGGGCGGCGGAACCGGGAGGCTCCGCAGCGCGCCGACCTTCATTTTGTTTCCCCCCGGCGTCAAGGTGCCCGGCCAGGCCGCGTGCTACTGGATGCGCGGGCGGCTGCGCAGCGTCTGGACTTCGCTCTGCAGGCGGGAAATGTCCGAGCGCAGGCTGCTGATGCACGATTCAAGTGAGGCTTTCTCGCTTTCCAGACTGGAGACGCGCGAGTGGAGCGTGCTGGCCTCGGCCTGGTAGCGCATGCCCTCCTGGCGGGCGGAGTCGCGCTCGTTTTTCGTGGTCTGGAGGTCGTCGGCGAGCTGGCGGGCGTTGTTTTCGTGGCGTGCGGCCTCTGCGGCGGTCTGGTTCAGGTTCGCAGCCAGGGCGGCGGCTTTGGTTCTGGCCTCGGCGGCCTCGTCCATCGTGGCGTCGGCCATTTTCCGCAGGGCTTCCTCTTTTGCTGCGTGCTCGCCCTCCTTCTGGTGAAGGGTGGTCTGGAGGTTGGAAAGCTGTCCGCTGGTGGCCTGGAGGGCGTTGTTCAGCTGGCCGGCCTGGGCCTGGGTGGCGTCCAGGGCGCCGGCCACCTGGTCCTTTTCCTCGATTACGGTGGAAATCCGCTCACCCTGGCTGCGGATGGTCGTCTTGGATCGTTTGAAGGCGTCCTCCACGGCGGCCAGCTGGTTTTCGATCCTCATCTGGTCGCTCCGCGCCTGCTGGATGGTGGCTTCCAGATTTTCCGCCCGCTGCTCCTGCTCTTGCCACTTGTTGGTGGCCAGTCCGGCCCACGTCATGAGCCCGGCGGCGACGAGCATCCCGGCTATCGCCTTCACCGGCCACTCCCCGGAGCTGCGGCCCTCCCGCGGCAGGGGAATGGGCGGCAGCGGCCGGGGCGCTGCGGGACGGAGCATTTGCGGTGAGCGGGAACGGTTGAGGGTGATTTTCGGGTCCATACCCAGCCTGCGACGAGGGCCGGAGGCTGATTATTCACCCCGGTTTGGCAAGTCCGAATCCTGTTTGCATTTGCCAGCGGGGCAATCAGCCCTTATTTCAGCAAGTCTCATGGCGAAAAAGCTCACTTACAAAGGTGCGGGCGTCGATACAAAGGAAGCCGCCACGCTCGTTGGCGACATCGGCGAACTGGTCAAAAAAACGCAGGGCAAGCGGAAGCTGGCCAATGCGTTCGGTCTCTTTGCGGCCAGTTACGACCTGTCCGGGTATAAAAAACCGGTCATCGTGACCGGGGCGGACGGGGTCGGGACAAAGCTGGAGGTGCTCCTGGAGCATGACGAGCTGGAGATCGCCGGCAAGGACCTCGTGGCCATGAACGTGAACGACGTGCTCACCACCGGGGCGGAGCCGATCATGTTCCTGGACTACATCGGCGTCGGGAAGATCGACAAAAAGAAGATCACCCGCCTCATCGCCGGCATGGCCGAGTGGTGCGAGGCGTGCGACTGCATCCTGGCCGGCGGTGAAACGGCGGAAATGCCCGGCGTGGTGCCCGAGGGCGTCATCGAGCTGGCCGGTTTCTCGATCGGCGCGGCGGAGAAAAAGGATCTCGTGGACATTTCAAAGGTGAAGCCGGGCGACGTGCTCGTCGGCTACCCGTCGGTCGGCTTTCACTCCAACGGCTGGACGCTGGTGCGCCGCTGCCTGAAGGAACTGGGCAGCAAGGTGACCAAGGCGCAGGTGAAGGCGCTGCTGGCCCCCACGCGCCTCTACCACGAGGAGGTGCGCGCCCTGCGCAAGGCGAAGGTCAGGGTTCACGCCATGTCCCACATCACCGGCGGCGGCCTGCCGGAAAATCTGGAGCGCCTGCTCGGCCACCACGGGGCGGACCTGGAGATCCCGGTGTGGAAGCTGGGCGTCATCCCGAAGATCCTCGCCCTCTGCGAGCATGAGTCGATGATGGAGACCTTCAACATGGGCTGGGGCTGGGTGGCCATTGTGAAAAAGAAGGACGTGAAAGAGGCCCTCGCTGCCGGTGAAGGCGCGCGGGTGCTCGGCGAGGTCAGCGTGAAAAAAGGAGTCCGCGTCCGCATTTCCGACTGACCCGCATGGCCCAGTTTCCCGACCGCAAGCCCAAACTGCCGCGTCATCTGCGGAAGACGCATGCCAATTTCACCCGCCGTCCCACCGGGATGAGCGAGGAGGAGCTGCTGGAGATGGTCGCGGAAACGGAGGCCCCGCTGCTGCTCATCCTGGACTGCGTGACGGACCCGCACAATCTGGGTGCCTGCCTGCGCACGGCGGACGCCGCCGGGGTGCAGGCCGTCATCGTGCCGAAGGACAAGTCCGCGCCCATCACGGAGGTGGTGCGGCACGTGGCGTCAGGTGCGGCGGAGGTCATGCCCTTTGTCCAGGTGACGAACCTCTCCCGGACCATGGAGAAGCTGAAGGAGGCCGGCGTCTGGTTTGTCGGCACGTCCGACCAGTCGGAGAAGGACCTCTTCGACCTGGACATGAAGGGCGGCATCTGCGTCGTCATGGGGGCCGAGGGATCGGGCCTGCGCCGGCTGACCGAGGAAAAGTGCGACTTCCTCGTCCGCATCCCGATGCAGGGCACTGTCCCGTGCCTGAACGTTTCCGTGGCGACCGGCGTCTGCCTTTTTGAGGCCGTCCGCCAGCGCCGGGCGGAGTGAGGCGGGGCAGGGAAAAAAGCAAAAAAGTGCAGCCAGCGGCGTCACGAAAGCCCGCAGATTGCGAAGAAGAGGTGGGAAAATCGCACGATTCCGCGCGCGAAACCGATGATCCCAAGCTGACCGTCTTGTGGCTTGCGCGAGCGGTTCCGGTTGGCTAGTCTGGAGCGATCCCCCTCATTTGATGTTCCGCAGATCCCCCCCTCATCCAGTTTCTCCGGCGAGGAAATGCCTGCCCTTTGGCCGGGCAGGTTCTGTTGCCGGTGCGGTGCTTTGGTCAGCCGCTGCCGTCCTGCCTGCCTGGCCGCTGCGGGCCGTGGCGGCGGGCGTGACCGACCCGGTCGTGGTCCCCGTGCTGCACGACATCGGCGAGCCCACGGACCAGGAGCAGTATTTGCTGGAGTTGATCAACAAGGTCCGCGACAACCCGGCGGGGGAGGGCGCGCGTCTGGTGGCGGAGACAAACCCCGACGTCCTGCCGAATTACGAATACTACGGACTCAATCTGCAACTGCCCACCCTGCTTGCCGAGTTTGCCCTTTTGAGCAAGTCTCCGCCGCTCGCGCCGAACAAGTTTCTCATCAAGGCGGCGCGTGACCATTCCCAGTGGATGCTGGGCGCCCAGCTCCAGCTGCACGAGGAGGACCTGCCGGGCGGGCGGATCGAGTCGGTCGAGGACAGGTTCAAAAGGCAGGGCTACCTCCTGCAGAGCACTCCGCCCGGGCCGGACCCGGGGGCCGGGGGGGAAAACATTTACGCTTACGGTGTCGAGCTGGACGAGCTTCGCGCGGCTTTCGAGGCCGACTGGGGGTTCAACGATGCCGGTCAAAGCGACCACGGCATGCAGACCGGCCGCCCCCACCGGGTGGTCTCCCACTCGGGCATGTTTCGCGAGGTCGGCGTGGGCATCGTCAACGGTCTTCATGAGACCCCGCTGGCACAGTGCACCGACACCTCCCTGCTTCCCGTCGGGCCCATGCTGGTCACGGAGGAGTACGCCCGCACCTTTGGCGCGACTAACGTGCCCTTCGTCACCGGGGTGGCCTGGTACGACTTCGATGGAAACGGCTTTTACACCCCTGGCGAGGGGATCGGAGGCGTGAGTGTGAGCGTCACCGGGGCGGCGGAGTCTGCCGTGACGTCGAAGTCCGGCGCGTATGCCATCCCGCGGGCGGTCACGGGGAATTCCCAGCCGGTCACCGTCACCTTTTCCGGACTCGGTTTTTCCCTGGCGAGTGCGGCGACCCTGACAAACAAGCAGAACGTCAAAGTGGATCTGAAGCCCGCCTACACGCCGCCGACTCCGGCGGGGGCGGCCACCGTGGCGCGCGGAGTGCCTGCCACCTTCACCTTTCCCACCGTGCCCGGGGCCACTGGCTACACCCTCGCCGTGGGGACAAAGGCGGCCGCGCCTGCGTGGGACGGCAGCAGCTTTACCAAGGCCGCAGTGGACACCGCCGGGGCCGTCTACACCACCATCGACCCCACCGTGGCCACCACCACGCCCGGCTCTTCCTGGCACCTGGCGCACCCGTATGATCCGCAGTGCCAGATCATCCGCCCGCAGACAGTCCTCCTCACCCCCCAGTTTCTCTGCACCAGCGGCACGAAGCTCAACTTCAAAAGCCGTCTGCGCGGCGCCAGAAACGGACAGACGGCCAAAGTGCAGGTCTCGTGGGATGGCGGCGTGAACTGGAAGACGGAGGACTTCCAGCGCGGCTTTTTAACGGGAAATGGAGAAACCGCCTTCAGAGCCTGGCCGGTCAATCTGGGAGCCTATGCCGGGAAGCTGATCCGCGTCCGCTTTGCCTACACCGGTGCGGCCTCCGGGTCCTACGCTGTCGGTGCCACCCCCGCCGATGGAGGTTCCTCCGCCTATGGCTGGTTCGTGGACGATGTCTCGTTCGCCACCGTGGGCGGAGCGCCCACCACCCATGAGGTCACCCTCACGGACAAGGGCGCGGTCAGCGGCGGGAGCTTCACCTACACCCCTACTGCGACTGGAAGCCAGCAGCTCTACGTGCGCCCGGTCATCTCCGGAAAAAACTGGCCCTACAGCCCGCCGCTGGAGATCACCGTGGTCGAGCCCACCGGCTACCTTGCCGCCGCCGTCGCCCGCGAGACCGCCGCCGGGCTCCCGGCCGGCACGTTCTCCGCCAACCCTGCGGCGGATGCCGATGGCGACGGCCTGCCCAACCTCGTCGAATACGCACTCAAGCTGAACCTGGCCGGCAACAACTCAAACGCCCGCCCCCTCATCCAGACCGCCACCCCTCCAGCGGGCAAGGGCGAGGTCACTTGGCAGCGGGACACCACGGTGGCCGGCGTCAGCCTCACCATCCAGGCGTCCCTCGACGGCACCCACTGGTTCACCCCCGGCCAGGCCGGAGCCCCCGCCGGTCTCGGCCTAGCGGACGCCGTCACCACGGCAGGCAGCATCGAGACCCACCGCTCCTCCGCCTTCCACCAGGGAAACACCCTCCTCTTCCGCCTCAAGGCCACGGCCCAGTAGGCCGGGCTCCTTCCCGATAATCCTCAACGCCGGAATGGTTTGGAACAGGAGGAGACGGAGAAAACGGAATCAAGGTGCGGACATCGAAATCCGGCCACCTCATCGGGCCGGTGACTGGTGGTCTGGGGGCAACAAGTCCCGTCTCCGTTTGCTCTGTTCCCTCCTGTTCAATTCTCGCCTTTTTTTGGTTAATATCCAGTGCACCACCCGTCAGGGTGTCTCCTGTCCCCGGAAGGTTTGCGGTTCCTGGCCGGCCGGCCTGGAGGGGATCCTGCAAGGGTGGTGAAACCAGAGTCCGGCGTCTGGCATCGGAGCCCCAAGGGTTAGATTACCCACCTCCCAGGCTCTGGCATTGGGGCTCCGGGGGTGGTCGAGGGGACCTGTTGGGGTGGTGAAACCAGAGCCAATGGTCTGGCATTGGTGCCTTGTGGGTTCGATTGACTTCCTTTTGGTCTTCATCTGACCGCCAGACGGGCAGGCGATTGGGAAACCTGGGCGGCCGCTTTGCGGGTAGAAAGGATGGCAGGGCGGCAGTCCGTCGTTGTTTTCCCGGCGCGGATCTGGCAAAATGCCGGGCATGAGTGAGACACCCGCACCCCACCTTGCGCTGGAGCGGCCCGCCGCCGCCGCCGCCGCCGTGCCCCGACCGGAACCGGCCCCGCTGTTGACCGTGCTCCGCGCCGTGGCCGACCCGATGCGGCTCGCCGTCCTGAAAGAGCTGGCCGACGGCAGCTACCCGCCCGTGATGAGCCTGGCGAAAAAACTCCACTGCCACCCCGACATGATGGGCCGCCACCTCCAGCGGCTGAAGAAAGCCGGTCTCGTCCGCCGCGTGAATCCGGGCCAGGAGGCCGACCAGCGGTCAAAGTATTACCAGATCCCCCACGAATTCCGCAGCACCCTGCCCGACGGCACCCGGGTGCTGGACCTCGGCCACTGCGTGCTGCGCTTCGCCCCGGTGGGGTGAGACCGGGTGTCGGGGGCGACAGGACCGGCCGCAGGATCAGGAATCGCGAGAGTCCATCACCAGGCCGCTGCCGCCTCTACGCCGCTGCACTGCGGCGCAGGGTTTACGCGTGAAATGACCATCGATTTATGGAAAATTTGAACGCGTTCTGCTGGCTGAACGCATCGGCCGTTTCCTATATCGCGTAGCGACAATCGAGTCCGGCCCCGTGCCTGCGCGCGCCCAGAGTATCGAAACCAGCCCGGTCGCGCAGCCAGCTCAGGGAATCCAAGTGACGGGGCGTAGTGTGTCACTACGCGACACCCACATTGTGCGTCCGTTACCGTGGACTGAAGTCCACGTCTAATTTCGGAGACCGCTCTGCGGTCAAAAGTCCAACACTGAGCGGAATTCGGCGAGCAAGCGCGATGGCCGATCCATAATTATCATGCGTAAGCCCTGCCTGCTGCGGCATTTCGAACCCGGCTGAGTTGAAAAAACCTGGATTCAGCGTAAAGAAGCCAGCGTGAAGATTCTGCTCAACCTCCTTGCCTGCCTGTGCCTCCTCGCTGGTTTGGGTCATGCTGCGCCGGGAGATGTGGATGCGCTCGATGCCGGTATTGTGGGCAGTTCCGTCCGGGCGGTGGCACTTCAACCAGACGGCAAGACCGTCATCGCTGGTCGATTCGACTCAGTGCAGGGCCTTCCGCGCAGCAACCTCGCCCGGCTCAATGCGGACGGCACCGTGGACGCGGGCTTCAATCCCGATGTGGCGGGTGGCCTCTACGGATCCACTGAAGTGTACTGCGTGGCGCTGCAGTGGGACGGCAAGATTTTGATCGGGGGCCGGTTTACCACCGTCGGAGGGACCTTGCGCAACAACATCGCCCGGCTAAATGCCGACGGCACACTGGATCCGGGCTTTAACCCGGATGCAGATTCCTTCGTTTTTAGCATCGTGGTGCAGGCGGACGGAAGGATGTTGTTTGGAGGCAACTTTGCCAGCGTGGGAGGAATGGCACGCAACCACATCGCGCGGGTGGAGGCCGATGGCACGCTCGATTCAGGCTTCGACCCGAACGCGGACTACCCCGTTTCCGCCGTGGCTGTCCAAACTGACGGTCAGATTCTGCTCGGAGGCTCCTTCACCCGCGTGGGAGGGATCGGTCGGAAGTACATTGCCCGGGTTGCGAGCAATGGAACGCTGGATGAAGATTTCATCCCTAATGCCATTAGCAGCATCTCCGACCTGTGGGTGCAGGCGGACGGAAATATTCTGGTCATGGGACAGGGCTTCAGCATGACATGGGGATACCGGTACATGAAGATCGCGAGGCTGAATGCCGACGGCACTCTCGAGCCTGGTTTTGACCCCAAGCCGAACACCTGGGTCTCCGAAGTGGCAATGCAGGCTGATGGCAGGCTTCTCCTCGGCGGAGCCTTTACGACCCTGGGAGGGACCGAGCACAAGTCCATCGCTCGATTGGAGAAGGATGGTACGATTGACCAGGGATTCAATTCCTCTGCGAACAGTTACGTCTATGGTCTGGCGCTGCAGTCGGACGGCAGGGTTCTGCTGGGGGGCTCATTCACCAGCGTGGGCGGCGCGGCGCGAAACAGGTTTGCCCGGCTGCTCAATGATCCGGCGACCGAGAGCCTGAGTTCGCCGGACTCAACGCAAGTGGTGTGGACGCGCGGAGGGAGTGCGCCGGACCTCTCCCAAGCGAGGATCGAGCTGAGCACGGACGGAGGAGTCACGTATTCGCCGCTGCCCGGCACCGCCGCGCGCGCCGGTGCCACGGCTGACTGGCGGCTGACCGGTTTGTCGCTGCCCCCCGCTGGCCATCTGCGCGCCCGGGGGCGTGTGGACGGGACCCACAGCTCCGGAATCGTCGAATTTTCCGCACTCTTTTCCGCGCCCGCTGCCTCCATGCCCGTTGTCAGTTCCGTCTTTCCCGCCAGCGGCAACATCATGGGCGGGACCAGCCTCACGATTACAGGCACCGGCTTCACTGGAGCCACGGCTGTGACCATTGGCGGGTTTCCAGCTGCCGGCTTTACCGTCGTGAGTGACTCCAGCATCACCGCCACCACTCGGGCCCACGCGGCCGGCCCGGCCAGCGTCCTTGTCTCCACACCGGGCACGAATGCGGCCAACGCGCTTTTCACCTATGTCGTCGTGCCAACGGTCACGCCCTCCACGGCGAGGTTGCCATCGACAGCGACGTCCGTGTCCATTTCGGGCACCGGGTTCAGCATCACCCTTGGGAACAACAGCGTCGTCCTGTCACCCGCAGGCGGCGGCATCGTCACGGCGGCAACGGCGACGACCCTGACAGTGACGGGCGTGTCGGGTCTCGCGCTTGGGCCTCTCCATGCCGTTGTCACCACCAAGGGGCAGAGCAGCGGAGCCGCCGTGCAGGTGGCCAGTGTGGAACCACCTGCGGTGGGGGATTTGGACACACCCGACAGCTATGTCACCGGGCCGGTTTACGCCATGGCGATGCAGCCGGATGGCAAGACGATCATTGCCGGTTCCTTCACTTCGGTGCTGGGCCAGCCGCGCAACAACATTGCGCGCCTCAATGCCGACGGAACACTGGATGCGCGTTTCAAACTGGATTTGCCATATGGGGTTTCCTGCGTGGCCGTACAGACGGATGGAAAGATTCTGCTTGGCGGGTACTTTACGGAGGTGGGCGGAGTCGGGCGAAAATACCTTGCCCGGGTGGCCGCCGACGGCACGCTTGACCCGGGCTTCAACCCCGTCGTGAACGATTGGGTTTATGCCATGGCGGTGCAGCCGAACGGCAAAATCCTGATTGGCGGGAGATTCACCTCCGTGGGAGGGTGCGCGCGCCACTATATCGCACGGCTCAACACCAACGGCACGGTCGATACAGGTTTCAATCCTGATGCGGAGGATGTGGTGCGGTCCGTGGCGGTGCAGGAGGATGGCAAGATTTTAATTGCTGGCAACTTCACCAGCGTAGGTGGACTGGACAACTTTTACATCGCGCGGCTCAATGGCGATGGAACGCTGGATTCCGGATTCAAGGCCGACGTGGACGATGCTCTTTGGACGGTAGCGGTGCAGGCGGATGGCAGGATTCTGGTTGGTGGTGATTTTATTGGTGTGGGCGGAAACACGCATCCCTACTTCGCCCGACTCAATCCTGACGGCACGCTCGACTCTGGGTTCAAAGCCGATGCTGACAGTTTGGTCTACAGCGTGGTGATGCAGGCAGACGGCAGGATACTGCTCAGCGGGTGGTTTAACAGCGTGGGAGGGATTGAACGCCACCACATCGCAAGGGTGGAAGCCGACGGGCTTCCCGATCCGAGCTTCAATCCGAACGCGGGCAATCAGGTATACGGCGTGGCTGTGCAACAGGACGGAAAAGTACTACTTGGAGGGCCATTCCCCACGGTGGGAGGAATCCAGCGCAACCACTTCGCCCGGGTGCTGAATGATCCGGCGATTGAGAACCTGACGGTGCCGGATGCGACGCAGGTGCTGTGGACTCGCGGCGGGACTGCGCCGGAGGTTTCGCAGGTGACCTTTGAGCTGAGCACGAATGGCGGAGCGAGCTACACGCCACTGGCCGGCACCGCGACCCGCGTCGGCAGCACACCCGACTGGCAGCTTGGCGGTCTGAACCTCCCCCCATACGGGATTATTCGCGCCAGAGGGCGCACGACAGGCGGACTTTTCAATGGCAGCTCTGGTCTGATAGAAGAGGTGACGAGCTTCAGCGGCCTGCCCACCGCCCTGAATGCCTGGCGGCAAACCCATTTCGGCACGACGGCCAACACGGGAAG
>JANOAS010000152.1:0-12374 GCA_031411255.1 bacterium | reverse complement strand
GATCAGGAGTGGTAGCGGGAGTGGGAGCGGGAGCGGAAGAGCTCGGATCGGACTTGGCGTGTGTCGTGGTCATGCCCATCCCCTACGCGGCGGGGCGGCGGCAGGCACGGGTTTCAAGACGGTGCTGGCGGTGACGCTTACGGTGGAGCCGCCGGCCACCTGCGTCCTGCCTCACGACGAGAGCTATCTCATGTGCCGATATGAGTTCCCCGGCCAGACCTTTAGACTCCGGAATTTTTACGACAGCCCTGAAGGCAAAGCCATCCGCAAGCAGCTGGCCGCAAAGGCCGGCGAAAAGGGGGGCCGGAAGACCCAGCAAGCCGCCCGACCGACCAAGCTCCCCGCTAATACTGAGGCAAAACTGCGGAAAGCCGCAAAAAAAGTGCAGAAAAAGCAATCTGGCGCTTGACCCCGCCGGGAAGAAAAACCGCCCGCCAGCCTGCTCCATCGGCCCGCTCCGGTGAAAACCCTCCGGCACGGGAAGGGCATCAACTCACCCGGACGCCACACCGGCCCGCAAACCCTCCGGCTTTTTACCCGTCCGAACTCCGCGAATCCGCCCCGACCGATGCAAACCCTCGGCGTGTCACCCTGACTGCGGCCCAAACAAAGGCCGCATTCCGATGACAGAACACAACAATCCACAGGGGACGCCATCCGCCGCGTCCAAAACAGAACTCCTCAACAAGGCCGACGCCGCAACCTACCTCGGCATCCGCCCGCGCACGCTGGACGACTGGCGGGCCGCGAAGGCGATTCCCTGCATTGAGCGGGGCCGCTACGTCAGGTTTCTCCGGACCGACCTGGACGAGTTCCTTCAGCGCCACCGTGTGGCCGCGAAATCATCGCCGGCCCATCGCCCGCGCCGGAGCCGGATCAATGGGCAACCCGCCGCCTGAAAAAACACAAGGCCGCGACTTTCGCCACGGCCTCGCGCTCAGCTTTGAGAACTGGGCAGAGGATAGCATGGCAACGCTGCGTCCGCAACCATTTAATGCCCATGAATCCAACCGATTTACCGGAGGACGGACAACCGCCGTCCCGCCGCATCCCATTGTCCGCCCCGCCCCCCGCCGGTGCGGAACCTGAACACGACGAGCCCGTCGATTTCCCCCTCGACGCCCTCCCAGAAAGACTCCGGGCCATGACCGAGCACGCCGCACGGTGCGCCCCCGCCCCCGCCGCCCTCTGTGCCGCGAACGGGCTGGCCGTCGTCGCCGCCTGCCTTGGTTCCGGCCTCTGCGTCCAGAGCGGAAACTCCCGCCTCACGTTTGGCAATCTCTACATCCTCGCCTTTGCCCAGTCCGGCACGGGCAAGGGCCGGGCTTTTTCCTTCATGTGCGCCCCGTGGCTCAGCGAAAACCAGCACCGGCTCGAACTCTGGAAGAGTGAAACCCTGCCGCGCCTGAAGGCAGAGGCGGAAATCGCACGGGCCGACCTCGAAAAGGCCAAAAAGCAGCGAAAAAGCGCAGCAACCTCTGCGGATGAAGCAGACGCCGCCACCCTGATGGAAAAGGCGGTGATGGCCCTCGAAGCCGCCGAAGACGCCCTCCGGGCAGAGCCCTGCCTGAACATCGGGGATGCCACATCAGAGGCCATCGGAATCGCCCTCGCCCACTCGCCAGGCGAGGCCTCCGCCATCTTCTCCGCCGAGGCCCGCGACATCACCGCCAACCTTCTCGGCCGGTATTCAAAGGACGGGAAGGGAAGCGACGAGGCCATCTACCTCCAGGCCTACTCCGGGGACCCAAACGCCACCACCCGCGCCAGCCGGCAATCCGTCTGCCTCTCTCATCCACGGCTCACCGTCTGCCTCAGCATCCAGCCGGACATCTGGCAGCGCCTCGCCGGCGATGATCGAATGATGGAAAGCGGATTTTTGGCCCGCTGCCTCGCCTTTGACACAAAGGCCCGCCCCGCCCGTCCATCCGACCACTCCATGCCGCCGGAGGTCGAAGGCGCATGGGGAGATCTCGTTTCCGAACTGCTCCGCACATTTCACGACGAGCCCACACCGCCGCGAATCATTGCCCCCACCCCGGAGGCCAGACGCCTGCTCGATGCGCTGGAAACCGAATCCGCCGACGCCCGAGAGGCGGGAGGCCGATGGGTGGACGTGGCCCCATTCGCCGCACGGCTCGCGGAAAACGCCTGGCGCATCGCCGTCGTCTGCCATGCCGTCACGCACGGGGCCGAAGCCGGCAGCCAGCCGCTTTCCGCCGGTACGGCGGAGGATGCCATCCGGCTGGCCCGCTGGTTCTTCGAGCAAACCCTCGCCCTGCTCGGCCCGGTCCGGCATTCAAAAGCCCAGGCCAGATTGAAAAGACTGCTCGGCCTTTTCGACCAGCCAGGGGCCGCTCCTGAGGAAATCACCCTGCGGGAATTGACCAAGAGCCACGGCTTCACCATTGAAGAAATCCGGCAATTCGCCGCCGCTCACCCCTGCCGCCTGCGGATCGAGGTGAAGCAGCCCGGCCCGAAGGGAGGGAGGCCCAGCGAAGTCCTGCAAAAGGGGGACTTCACCACGCCCGCAGCGGTCGGACCAGCGCTGGCCCGAATCGTGGAAGAGCGCCACGGCCCCGCCCCGGAAAAAACGCCCGTGAGCTAAAAACCCAGCCCCCAAAACCCCCAAAACCCCCAAAACCTGCCCCGCGCCACCGGTTTTGGGGGTTTTGGGAGTTTTGGCAGGGCCTTCACCGCCTCCATGCACCGAGCAACCATGCCCCTCCGACCGGACCTCAGCGCCGCGAAAGAAGCGCTCCGCATTCCTGAATTGTGGCGCTTGCTCCGGCTGCCGGGTGATCCGCCCCGAAATGGGTGCGGGGCCTGCCGCTCGCCGTTTCGGGAGGAAAGGCACGCTTCGTTTTCCATCTTCGATGAAGGCCGGGCCTTTCACGACCACACCACCGGGGAAAAGGGCGATGCCGTCGAATTTCTCCGCCTCGCCACGGGCCTGGAAGGGAAACCGCTCTTCGACCGCTTCCGCGACCTCGCCGGCCTGCCCGCCGGCGAAGACCCCGGCCCGGCACTCGCCCCGCGCCGCCCGGCCCATCCTCCCCCGGCTGCAAGGAGGGTGGACCTTTCCCGTTTCTCAATCCCCACCCTGGAGGAACTCCGGGCCATCGGTCGCTTGAGGTCGATTTCATTGGAAGGACTCGGCCTCGCCGTGAAGCGGGGATTTCTCCGAACTGGCGAAATCAAGGGAAGCCGGTGCTGGATAGTCACCGAACCGGACGGGAGCGCCGCCGCCGCCCGGAAACTTGATGGCAGCCCATTCCGCCGGCCAGACGGGAGCGGCTACAAATCCCATGCCCTGACTGGGAAAAGCTGGCCTCTGGGCCTCGCCGCCCTGCGCAGGGTGCCGGAATGCACCGGGGCCGTCATGCTCTGCGAAGGCGAGGCGGATTTCCTCGCCGCGTTCCACTTTATCGCCGCATGGGGGGAGCCGGACCTCCACCCGGTCGCAATACTGGGGCGAACGCAGGGAATCACTCCCGCCGCCGCCACGATCCTCGAAGGCCGGCGCATCGTGGCCTTTCCCCACGATGACCCGGACGCGCAGGGCCTCGCCGCCGTGGAGAAATGGGCCTGGAGCATTCCGGGAGCGCAAATCGAGGCTTTCCCGTTCAGGGGTCTCCACAGGCTGGATGGAACCCCCGTCAATGATTTGAACGACTGCACCAGCATTCACCCCAGCGATGCCGCTGCCTTGGAGGAAATGAACCCCCTGCCCGCCCGTCATCCCTGCGACGACTCCCCCCGGCTGGAGTTCGATCACGCGAACCGTTTTCGCCCTCAATTTTGGGGGCGGATCCAGACGACCTCGCCCGAGGGCCTGCCCATCGTTCAGGGCACAGCTTGCCCGTTTTGACCCGGCCCCTCGCCATGCCCACACCGAGCGCCGACAATCACAGCCGAAGGCAGCCTTGATTCCCCTTCCCGCTCGATGGCTGCTCAAAAATACTGCCAAATACCGCCGTACGTTGCCATTTGGCCGGAATACGGTCAAAACATGCCATGCCGGGCCGGTTCAAAAGGACATTTCCGCCCCGACCACCACACCCGCACAACCTCACCGAATCCGCCGGCGACCCGCCCGAAAGCCGATCCTCCCGTCGCCTCATCCCCCCCTGAATCGCCAAAAATGTAGCCATTTGCGGCCATTTCCTTCCCTGAAATTGAACAAACCGCCTCAAGAAATTCCTTCATTTCATTCTCTACGAAGGAATTCCATTGCCCACGAGGCAGGGGCAGGAAGGTTTACTCAAGAGCCCCGATTTGGCGTGAAAGGGCTGGATTTTCCCGAATTCGGCGCATTTTTGGCCGATTTTTGGCCAATTTTGGCCCAAAAGCGGCCCAATCACGGACAAAAAAACTCCCTCAGGCTCCCTCAGATTCCCTCAGACTCGCTCCCTTCGGACCCGCGCCTTTGCGCCGCGAATCGCGGAAAACCGCCAAAAAATCGCCGACCTTCGCCGATCTTCCCCGTTCCATGGTTGTCCGCAAATCCTCCAAACGAGAACCATGAACGCAATCCATTATTTGTGAATTTACTGCATCACACCCAATCCCTCCCCGACTTGGGTGCCACCCCGGAGAAAACCGGCTCAATTCGCTCCACCTTTCCCCGATATTCGGGGAAATTAAGGATATTCAGGCGGGACCCTTCCCCACTCCATCGCCCGAAAATTGCCGCCCGGAGCGATCACCACGACCGGGCCTCAAAGCCCCGCGAGCTTCTGGCCCTGCCTTTCCCCCCCTCCGACGCCCAATCCCTCGGCGAAGGTTGGCTCGGCCAGAATCAATCCGCCTCTCCCTCCGCCAACCCTTGGGCGTCGAATTGGCCGCAGCCGATCCCAATTCTTCCCCTCCAATCCCCTCCAAACCCATCCCCGCAATTCAATGCAGCACTCTCATTTGGAAGAATCAAGGGAAGTTCACCTGACGCAAAAGGCAAACGATCAACCAAAATCCGCAGTTCGAGCCCCCAACTCGTTGAAAAGTGTATCGGTTTTGTATTCGTTTTGTATCCGTTTTTTGCCGCAAAATGCCGCTTTTGCCCGCCAGACGCCGCTACTGGAAAACCTCTCCAGCTGAACCGTAAATTCCTGAATTTCAGGAGAAAAGAGAAGTGCGAAGTCCGGGACTCGAACCCGGAACCAACGGCTTAAAAGGCCGCTGCTCTACCATTGAGCTAACTTCGCCCATGTTTTGGGTGCGGGCGGGAGGACGCTTGCCTCGACCACCCGAAAACCGGCGGGCATGTTGCTTACACCCGATCAGCCTGAGCGCAATTCAAAAATCCTGATTCTTCAGATTTTTTCGCGCCACGCAGCCTCCTTCCCTTCCCCCCGCCTCTCCTGAAACGACCACTTTTGCCCGGTTTCGCATGCCCTTTGGGTCCGTTTAATATTTACCATAAATGGAGGATTTGCATCTTCGCCACGGATGTGTCATTCTGGGGTTCAAACCTCAAACTTCAAATCTTCATCACGCCCTCCCAGGCCGAATTCACCCCAGCACAGCAATCCCCAAATCAACACCATACCCATGAAAATTAAACCCCTCATCATCCTGCTTGCCTGCGCCATCCCGGCCGTGGCCGCTCCCATCCCGGTTTCGGGCCCCTTGGTTTACACCGAAAACTTTGACAGCTTGGGCGCTGCGAGTGTTGCTTGGACGGACGATTCAACCATCCCCGGTTGGTATGCCCAAATCAACAACGGGACCACGCCTACCGGGTCCGCGCAGGCTTCCGACGGTTCGGGAACCGTGCTCAGCGGTCTGCTCAACCTCGGTGCTGCCGCGGCGACTGAGCGGGCTCTTGGGTCGAAGGCTACCGGCACCGGCGGTTTTGCGAACATCGCTTATGGAGCAGTGTTCCACAACACTGGTACGACACCGTTGAAGATCACAAAACTGGTCTACACTGGGGAGTGCTGGCGCACCAACAGCACCGCATCTCCCGGAGTGGCTGAGGTTTACTCCACTTTTTATGGCGTTTCCGCCACAGCCATTACCAATATCATTTCTGGCACAGGCGCTGCTGCTGCTGCTGCCGGGGCAGGCTTTACCGCATTTGGGACTGGTGCAAACTGGGCCTCGCCTGTGCTTCTTCCTGCCGCATCGGCGGTTAATGGAAACGCCGTTGCAAACCGCACCACGGTCACATTTAACCTGACGACTCCGATCGAGGTTCCAGTTAACAATTTTGTTACGATCAAGTGGACCGACACCAACCTCGGTGGCACGGATGGCTACCAAGGGATCGATGACGTAGCCATCACCTTCGAACCCCTCACTGGCACACTGGCTGCCGCTCTAGCTCCCGGCAGTGTCACCCGCAGCGACGGCGGCACTCCCGCCGATCCAACGGACGACACCTTCGGTTTCACTGCCAACCTCACCACCACTGGCACCGTCGGCACCGGCTGGACCTCCGCCAACACCCAGCCGCCCGCCTCGAATCCAGCCAGCGGCAGCTACACCGCAGGTGCCGCCTCGGTCGCCCTCTCCGGATTCCCGATCAGCGCCGCCAAGACGGTTAATTTCGTCGACGACAGCAATGCCACCATTACGGCGGCCCTGACCGTTCCTGTTCCCGGACCGTTCATCATTGGCCAAAACAAGGTGTCCGCGCCCCAGAGCGCCATCCACACGGCCGTGACTCCGGCTCCCGACGCCACTTGGGTCATCAACGAGGCAGCCGGCACGCTGCTCATGCACCAAACTGGCGGTACCACGGCAAAGCTCGTAACCTCAGAAGTCGTCGACCTCACGGGAATCTCCGGGGAGGTCGAGTTCAAGGCGAACCTCGAAGTCAGGGACACCAGTTCCGGCTTCGAAGGCACCGACACCTTCCTCGCCACCCTCGAACTCACCGACGACGCGGTGCCGCCAGTCGTCACCACGGTGAATCTCATCACTCCTTACGACACCATCGTCCCGCCTGCCGTCGCAGGTGATGGCATCCTGAGTGGCACCGAGCTGGCCGCCGGTGGTGGAACCGCTGCCATCCCTACTGTGAAGAACCTCACGTTATCCACCACCATCCCGGACAACATTGTTTCCGCGAAGCTGGTGATCTCCGGCAACACCGATTCCGCAAACGAATTCATGACAGTGAGCGGCATCCAGCTCCGCACCCCCGGCGCGGATATCGACGCCCAGGCCGGTGCCACCACCTTTAACAACCAGAACACAAGCGATCCGTCGGATGACACCTTCACCGCACCTGTGACGATTACCGCCATCAACCCCGGTACCAGCACAGGATGGGTTTCCACGGTGACTCCCGCCAGCGGCCAGTATGCCGATGCCCAGCCCGTCACCTTCGGACCGTTCCTGGTGTCCGCAGCACCGCAGTCGATCACCATCACAGATGCGGTGACCGCGACTGCGACCAAAACGATCACCGTTCGGCCTCCGGCCCGCACGTTCACCTCCACGGCTCCTGCCAACATCATCCGCCTGGCCAACGGTGCCGGCACGGGTGACGACTCCGTTGTCTTTGAAACCACCGTCGCCGGAACCAACGGTGGCACCGGCTGGACCGCCTCCACAGCGACAGCCGGGGTGACCCTCCAGCTGGCCAGCGGAACTTTCGGTACCGTCAACATCGCCATCGCTCCGACTGACACCGTCGCCGGGCTTCCTGCCGGTCCTGTCGCCGTTGTCATTGCCGACAACAGCTACCCGGCCTCCACGGTCACCCTGAGCGTCGTTCTGCCAAGCGCCCCCTACGAGATGGCTTACAAAAACCTCGTGGCCGACGGCGGCATCAAGGACGTCACCTCTGCCTACGGCGTCACGGCCGGAGCCCTCTGGGTCTTTGACAAGCCTCTGCGCACCCTCACCATGTCGGCCGGCACCGCGGTTGAAAACACAGTGGAAACCGAGGCCATCAACCTCACCAACGCAGGGGCGGTCAAGTTCACCGCCAAGATGCAGGCTGTGGAAACCAGCACCGGCTCAAACTACGAAGTCGGCGACAAGTTCAAAGCCGAGCTGACCTACACCGTTGCCGGCACGCCAACGACGATCAACCTGATCACCACTTGGGACGTGGGCAATGGGGCCGCCGGCTCCAATACCGCCACGGTAACAACTGCCGGCCCGAACGGGCCTGCTGATGGCTACCTCAACGGCTACACCGGTCTTGCGAACTCCACTGATGCGGCGGACAGCACCGCCTACGCCACCGCTGCGGAGGACTACAATGCTCACAAGGCTCGTGACGAATTCAACTTCAAACAGGAGAACGCCAGCGTCCCCATCGACAACACCTTCAATCTGACCGCAGACATTCCGGCTGATGCCGACACTGCCTCGTTCAAGATTTTCGGGCTTGGTGCCTCTGGCACGGAGAAATTCGTGGTGAGCGATATTCTCTTCACAGAAACTACCAGTTCCGCCGATACCGATTCTGACGGCATCGCTGACGACTACGAGACGGCCAACGGCCTGACCGTCGGCGTCAACGACGCAGCGGGCGACCTCGACCAGGACGGTCAGAGCAACATCTCCGAGTTCCTCGCTGGCACTGGTGCCAACAACCCGAACAGCGTCCTGAAGATTACTTCGACATCCCCCACCCTCACGGGTGCTCAGATGACGATTTCTTGGACCGGTGTCTCCGGCAAGAGATACCAAGTGCAAGGCACGACGGCGGCTGATGGAATCAGCGGCTGGATCGACCTGGGTGGTGTGGTTACGGGCTCCAGCGCGACAGTGACGATCCCTGGTGCGCCGGCTGACAAGAACTACTTCCTGCGCGTGAAGGTCGTTCCCTAATCGGAATCCTCCTCAGCTGTAAATTCGAAAGCCGGACTGGGAAACCAGTCCGGCTTTTTTTGCGCCCTTGCGCCGGCGGCAATTCACGAACACCCTCAGTGCCGGACTCTGATGGCTGACGAATTCAAACGCGAAAAACCCGACTTCCAGAAAAAACTGCAGGAGGTCCCCCACAAGCCGGGGATCTACCTCATGCGGGACCGGCTGCACACGGTCATTTATGTTGGCAAGGCGAAGGACTTGCGCAAACGCTTGAGCCATTATTTCACTCCCGCCCGCAGCCGCATGGCGGACCTGAAAACGCGGGCTCTGATTCATTCCATCTGGGACTTTGAATTTCATACCGTCCGCAACGAGCCCGAATCCCTCCTGCTGGAGGGGAAGCTCATCAAGGAGTTCCGCCCAAAGTACAACATCAGCTTTCGCGACGACAAGCGCTTCCTCCAGGTGCGCGTCCACCTTGAGGAGCCGTATCCCCGCTTTGTCCTGACCCGCACGCGCAAGGAGGACGGTGCGCGGTACTTCGGCCCCTTTGCCCACTCCGGGGCGCTGCGCATGGTCATTCAGTGGATGAACCGCCGCTTCGGCCTGCGGGCCTGCCGCCCGCTTCGTCCGGGGGAGGCGGACTACAGGCACTGCTCAAACGACATCATCAAAAACTGCACCGCCCCGTGCGTGCAGAAAATCTCCCGGGACGACTACCTGGCCCGCGTCCTGGAGGCCTGCACCCTGCTGGAGAGCGGCTCCCGCGAACTCCTTTCCGCCGTGGAGGAGGAAATGGAACGCGCAGCGGCCAATCTGGAATTTGAGCGGGCTGCTGAACTCAGGGACATGCTCCAGAGTTTCCGCAAAACCTTCACCCCCACCCGCCAGTTCACCCGCGGCCGGGGTGTTCCGGCCGACACCAGCGCAGCGCTCGGGGATGTGGAGGACCTCCAGACCGCCCTCCGCCTCGACCTCCCGCCGCTCGTCATGGAGTGCTTCGACATTTCAAACATTTCCAGCAACCACATCGTCGCCAGCATGGTGCGCTTCAAAAACGGCGTCGCCGACACCGCCAGCTACCGCCGCTACCGGATCAAGGGCGTGAAAAGCCAGAACGATTTTGCCTCCATGGCGGAGGTGGTCCGCCGCCGTTACTCCCGCATCCTGCTGGAAGCGGGAGAAGAGATCAACACCGAGGAGTCCCAGCTTTCCCCCCTCGAAACCCTCCAGCGCGAAGCGCACCGGCTGGAGGGCTCCAAGTCCACTCGCACCGGGCGCCCGCTCGTGAGACTGCCCGACCTCATCATCGTTGACGGCGGAAAAGGCCAGCTCAGCAGCGCCGTGGAGGAGCTGCACCGACTCGGCCTCAGCTCAGTGCCCATCATCGGCCTGGCCAAGGAACGGGAGGAAATCTTCCGGCCGGGGGATTCCCTGCCCCTCACCCTGCCCCACACCCGTGGTGCCCTGAAGCTCCTCCAGCGCATTCGCGACGAGGCGCACCGGTGGGCCAACGGCTACCACCAGCTCCTCATGAAGCGCCGGGTCGAGGAGTCCCTCCTTGACGAGTGTCCGGGTGTTTCGGAAACCAGGAAAAAGGCCCTGCTCAAGGCCTTTGGTTCTCTCAGCCGCCTCAGGCAGGCCTCTGCTGCGGATCTCGCCGGCGTCACCGGCATCAGCCAGCGCCTGGCGGAGGAAATCGTCGGGTTTCTTGCTTCCCACCGCTGACGTGGTGGCCCTGCCTCCGGCTTTCCTTGAAGCGACCGCGCAATCTCCGCCCGTCGCCCCCTCAAATCCAAGTTCCCTCGCAAAACACAACTTCTTAGCTTGCTTAATCGTTATTTTTGCGTAAGAATCACTCCTGCGAATCTTCCCGCTTTTGATCCACCGCCTCACCCATTCTCTCTCCCTTCAGCCATGATCACCAATCCCGACCGCGCCCAGTCCAGCATCCGCGCACTCGTGGTGGAAATGGATCCCGCCACGCGGGAGGCCTTGTTTAAAGCTCTCTCGCACAAAGGCTACGATATTTCGATGTGCGACAGCCTCCCGCAGGGCGAGGCCACCTTCAACCGTCAGCCCCTCGTCGTCACCCACGCCAACGGCAACGTCGACGAACTGCGCAACTTCGTCCGCCACGTCCGCCAGCAGTCTGGTGACGAGCAGCCTTACATTCTGGCCGTGGGCGAACCGGACAGCCCCTCCGGTGAATCCACTCACATGCTGGGTCTGAACGACTTTCTGCCGATTCCACTCGATTACCACAAGCTGACCAACCGCCTCGAAGCGATCACCCAATGGCTGGCCCGGCGCGGCTACGTCGTCCCTGCGGCTCAGCCCTCCCTGCCAGACCACCCATCCCCGACCGATCTCCCTGCGACGCCCGCCCCCTCTCGCGCTTCCATCGCTATCGAGCCACGCCCGGTCAAAAATGGCCACCCCGGCATCCCGCAGCTCGTCCAGTTACCCAGGGCCCTCAGCATCCCGGCGAACAAAACGGCCAAGCCGGCGATCAGCGCTGCGGAACCGTCCGCCCCCCCGGCGTCACCTCCCGAAGCCACCGCTCCGGATGCGACCGCCAAAGAAGCCCCGGTTCCAGCACCCGCTGTGGCCGCACCCGCTGTCACCCCCGCCGCCGCCCCTGCAGCCGCCACGCCACCAGCCGCTGAAAATGGCGAGGCTCCCCTGCCCGTGCTGCTCGACCACGTCCCGCTCGCCCTTGCCATGTTTGACCGGGAGATGCGCTATCTGGCCGCCAACAAGCGCTTCCTCACTGATTTCGGCCTCGCCGGCGAGCCCGTCACCGGACACAGCCACTACGAAATCTTCCCCGACCTCCACGAGTCGTGGCGGACCCTTTTCGACCAAGCGCTGGCCGGGCGCGCTGGACACATTCCCGAAGACCTTTTCCAGAGGCCCGACGGATCCAAGGACTTCGTGCGCTGGGATGTCCGCCCCTGGAGGGCCAGAGACGGCTCCGTCGGTGGCGTCATTCTCAGCCAGGAGGTCATCACGCCCCGGGTCAAGCAGGACCGCCAGCAGCGCCTGGAAAAAAACCTCGCAGCCTCCCTGCTGGAGAGCACCTCCACTCCGCTCCTCCTTGTTGATCTGGAGGGCACCATCCAGCGCTCCAGCCCGGCGGCACGCAGCCTGCTCGGCCTGAACCCCACCGCCGCTGCGGGGCGCACCAAACTCTGGGATGCGTGGCCGGACGCAGACGCCCCTGCTGAAAAAGCCGCCTTCCTCGCCCACGCCGCCTCCTTCAAGGCCGACGGCAACTTCGCTTTTGCACCCGGTCCCATTTCCATCCCCAGTGCGCGCCATTTGGGCGATGCCTGCCTCGCCTGGTCAGCCGCACCACACCTGAGCCATCGTGGTGAAACTGAAGGCATTCTCCTCACCGGAGCACTCTCCACCCAGCCCGCCCCGGCACCAGAGGCGGAGCCGCCTGCGCCTGCTCCCGCCCCGGAAAGCGCGCGCGAGGCAGCCCTCGAGAAAATCACCGACCACCTTCCCTTCGGCCTCGTCCTCCTCGACCGCTCCGGCCAGATCCTTCATTTCAACAAGTCGCACGCGATTCTGGCAGGCTCCAGCTTTGA
>JANOAS010000151.1:0-2053 GCA_031411255.1 bacterium | reverse complement strand
CAGCCTGGCTCCGGGCGAATCCTCCCTTGGCCTCGAAGCCCTGCGCTCCTCCATTCTCACCCTGGACCGGCGCTCCGCCCTCGCCCACCTGGCTGCGGACATGCCGCTGGCCCTGCGCCTCGTCCCGGGACGCAAAGCCGTGACCCAGGGCCCCTGCGTCACCACCGGCCTCGCCCTCAACGCAGACGGGCTTGTCATCGACGTCATCCCCGGCTCCCCCGCCGGCCTCGCCGGCCTGCGCGCAGGCGACCAGTGCCTCACGCTTGACGACCAGCCCATCACCTCCTGGAGCCCCGAAACATTCCGCGACCGCACCAGCCAGCCCGGCGTCACCATCCGAGCCACCTTCAAGTGCTTCGCCCCCGGAAAGGAAATCACCCTGACCAGCGTGGTCTGGGTGGAGTAGAACTAGACACAACGAACCTCCACATGCCCAACCGCCTCCCAAAACCCCTCCGCACTCTCTGGCGTCTTGCCATCGGCATCCTTGTGCTCGCCGCCGCTGCCGCCGGGTTGCGCTTCTGGCTGGATGCCAGGGGCCGTGCCATTCTCGCCAAATACCCGCCGCGCCCGGCCGCCCCCGCCCGGCCGTCCATGCCGGGCAGCGGCGAGCCCAGGCGCATCCCCGTTCGTGACCTGCCGTATTTCGCCGAACCCAACCCTGGCGATCCCAACAGCGATCTCCTCCAGAAACTCCGCACCGACTGGACCGACATCCTCAAACATGTCTTCGATGCCAACGGGGATCCGGATTTCATCGCGCTGCTCAGCCACGTGAAAGAGCCCGTCCCGGAGGGCATGACCCAGGCCGAGGCGGCCGTCGCCTTCCTCCAGTTCGCCCGGAAATTTGATCCGCTGATCGACTCCCTTCGGGACGCCGTTGCGGCTGGAAAATGGGATCTCGCCTCGCTGAAGACGGAGGTTGCCAGCAACAAACAAAACGTTTTTAGCCTGATGCTCTCAGGTTCAAATTTAATCAGAGTGCGAACGCAGGCCGAATGGCTGGCTGGTCGACCGGACGCAGCGGCTGCCGACTTCCGACCCATCGCAGCCTTGGGCCGGCAGATGGACGAGCCGGGAGACCTGCTCCAAGGAGTTGTCGGAGGTGCACTCAGGGCCAATTTCTTCCATACCATCGGGTCAGGTTTGATGCCTTCCGCGTTGCGCGATTTGGACCTCGCGGCGGTGCAGGAGGAAATGGGACAAATGCCGGACCCGCTGGCCACCTTTCGACTGGCCGCCCAAGGCGAACGCCAGAACGCCCCCCGATTACTGGCGGATTTTCTGAATCATCCCGAGGTCATCGATGAAAGTATCGCCAAGAAGTACAAAACAATGCCCTCCGATTTGACCTCAAAGCTTGGAGAAATGTTGGAGCACTGGGCAATCAGGCACATGAGCGACACGCAAATTGCCGCAAATGCCGCAGTGATAGACCGCCAGCATCAGCTCACGGAGGATTCTTTCGATTATGAAAAGCGGCAGTACTCGCCGCCAAGCCCCAAGGCAAAGGTGGAGGTCTATGGGTTGCCCCCAGGACAGACTCCGTCCTATTTGGACCGGCTGTATTTGCTACTGGCGGAGGACGGCTCGCCGTACAACCCCGCAGCCGCCCCACTTATGGAACAAAGCCTCCTCGACCAGACCCGCCTCGCACTCGCGCTGGAAAAACACAAACGCGCCAACGGCGCCCACCCGGATTCCCTGACCGCAGTGGCCGCCGCGTTTCCATCCGGACTGCCGCACGATGTGGCCACCGGCGCGCCGTATTTCTACGAGAAGACCGCCGCCGGCGGCATCCGCCTCTGGGGGACGGGCAGCGACCGGAAAAATGACGGCGGCACGCGCCTCAAGGACGCCGTCCTGAAACTGCCCGAACCCCGGTGAACCTGGCCCGGGTCTTCTCCCCGCGCCACCCCCGGGACTGGCCCGAAACCGGCGAAATCCCGCAACCTCCTGATTTTTACCACAGCCGCAGATGCCATTTGCCACGGCTTGACCTGTCGTCTAATACAAGTCTCTTTTCCGACCCATAATTACCATGTCCAAAACG
>JANOAS010000150.1:0-14885 GCA_031411255.1 bacterium | reverse complement strand
GAGTATCTGCGGGGCCGGGTGAGGTATTTTACGGACGGCGCGGCGATTGGCAGCCGGTCGTTTGTGGAGAGTGTGTTTCAGAAGAACCGGGGCCATTTCCCGGAGGGGCGCAAGGACGGGGCACGGCGTCTGGCTGGGCTGCCTAGGGGGGACGGGCTGGGGCTGCACTCGCTGCGGCTGCACTCGCTGCGGAAGCTGCGGGAGCCGGTGGTGGGGCGGGTGAGCTGACCGGACGGAGTCGGCAAAGGAATAAAGGAATGACTCCATGAGCAATGCGTGGCAGGGCTGCGTGGGCTCACATTTTCCCTGGCAGCCGGGTGCGGGGCCGGTAGGGTTGGCGGCGTATGGCGGCTAAGAAAAAGGACTCGACGAAAGCGGAGAACATCCATGTGGTGGTCGGGACGGATGAGGCGCAGGTGAAGGAAACCGCGCTGAAGCTTTCGCGTGACCTGTCACCGGCGGGGGCGGGGGAGTTTGGCCTGGAGGTGGTGGATGGAAATGCGGACAATGCGGAGCACGCGGTGGCCATCGTGGCGCAGGTGGTGGAGGCGATCCAGACGATCGGGTTTTTTGGCCAGGGGAAGGTGGTGTGGTTCAAGGGGTGCAATTTCATGGGGGAGGGAGTGACGGCGAAGGCGCAGTCGGCCGTGGATGCGCTGGACGCGCTGGTTAAGGTGCTGGAGGCGGGTGTGCCGGCGGATGTGCAGTTCATCCTCAGTGTTTCCGGCGTGGACAAGCGGCGGTCGGCCTGGCTGAAGCTGGACAAGCTGGCGCAGGTGCAGGTCTTTGACGTGCCGGACACGACCCGCGGCGGGTGGGAGCATGATGTGGAGTCGATGGTCGAGGAGCGGGCGGCTGAGCACGGGCTGACGTTCGAGTCCGGGGCGCTCTCACTTTTTGTCCTGATGGCCGGGGCGCACACCCAGCAGACGCTGAATGAGCTGGACAAGCTGGATCTCTACCTGGGGCCGGAGCGGCGCGAGGTGAGGAAGGACGACATCCGGACCATGGTGCCGATGACGCACAGCGGGGCGGTGTTTGAGATTGGCGACGCCATTGGCAAGCGGGACCTGCGGCGGGCGCTGGAGCTGATGGACCGGAGGCTGGAGGTCGGAGACAATGCCATCGGCATCCTCATGGCGGCGGTTATTCCGAAAATCCGGAATTTTGTCCTGGCGCAGGACATCATGGAGCGTCACCGGCCGTCGTTGACCTCGTATTCCTCCTTCGCGGCAGTGCTGAACCGGCTGCCGGAGTCCGAGACGGCGCACCTGCCGAAGAAAAAGGACGGCAGCGGGCTGAATGTTTACCCGCTGTTTTTGGCGGCGCAGGAGTGCGGGAAATTCAAGCGGTCCGAGCTGCGGCGCGCGCTGGACGAATGCCTGAAGGCAAACCACCGGCTGGTGACGACGAGCCTGGATGGAAGGCTGGTCTTGAGCCAAATGCTGACGCGCATGCTGGTTTCCGAAAAGGCGGCGGCTGTTTAGCAGAGCCGGGGTCCGGGCTACCTCGCCGCGCGGGCGAAGGCTGGGGCGAGGTGGGCGAGGACTTCAGGCGTGGGGCCTTTAAATTCGGGCGACGGGACGTTGCCCACGTAGCCGATGTCCTTCATGCCCTCCGGCGTGGTGTAGTAGCCGCTGGCGCAGAGGTCGCGGAATTTGCTGAAGAACCGGGCGCCTGCCACGTGCTCCGGCTTCGCGGTGGCGGGGTGGCAGATGTCGTCGCAGAGGGCGGTCTGGTCGACGGCGGGCAGCTGGTGAAACGGGAGCTGCTTTCTGCGGTCGCTTTCCGTATTCAGCCAGCCGAGGCCGCCGCGGATGATGGCGCGGTCCGCCTCCTGGATGGGATACGGGGCGCTGACCCATTCGTTGATGAACTCCGGCACGCCCGCAGCGCTGGCGGCGGGGGAGGTTTCGTCGGCGGGCAGAATGATGTCCGCCAGCACGGTGATGGTGGTCATTTCCGCCGGGGTCAGCAGCATCGGCCACCAGGGTTTTTTGCTGTTGAGGTCGGGGTCGCTCGGCGTGGCCGGGCGGACGGCAGCAGGGTCCAGGCCGGGCGCGCCGGGCGGGCCGGGCTTTTGCGCGAGGGCGAGGGCCGGGACGGTGGCGGCGGCACCGGCCAGGCGCTTCAGCACGGCGCGGCGGTTCAGGTGGTCTGGGCTGGGGTCTGAGGACATGGGAAAAGTGGGGGTGGCGTCAGGGTTTATTTGGACGCGGTTTTGGGGGCCGGAGTGAGGCGGTAGTATTCAACGTAGCCGAGCATCATTTCCTCGTACGTCTGCCGGCCCCACTTGACGGTTTTTGCCGGGTCGGGGTTCGCAGGGTTGCCGGAGCTGTTGTCATACCAGCCGGTGGCGCGCAGGGTGGATCCCGCTGGGATTGTGGGCGGCTCTGCGTAGTGGTAGGCGAGCTGCCAGTTAAAGTCGTAGCGCGGCACGTCCAGCAGCGTGCGGACCTCGCCGCCGGGCAGGATGACTTCGTAGCGGAAGGCTTTTCCGCGCACGTGCATGTGCGGCATAAAGCCGAGCACCTTCACATCAAACATGACCGGCAGTCCCGCCGCCTCCGCGTGGTTGTCCGCGCCCGGGGGAATGGAAATGCCCGGCTTGGCGATGCCCGCCACCTCGATGATGTGGGCCGGCTTTTCCGCAGCGAAGCGCAGGCCCACGCGCACCTGGTCCTCGGTGGCCTTGCCGTTCGGCGTGTAGTGGATCTGGAAATGCAGCTTCGATCCTGCAGGCAGGTGCTTGGCAAATCCGGCGGGGTAGACGGCCGAGTTGTTTCCCGGGACGAAGACGGCGAGGAAGCTGCCCGTGTCATCCCCGTGCCCCCTTTTCCCCGCCTGCGTGACGAAGACGAGCACGTGGTGCACGACCTCACGCGCGGTGGGCAGCACCTCCCAAGCGGAGACGTATTTCTCCCCGTCGATGTGCGGGTCCACCGTCACCTCCTGGTACGGCATGGTGCCCTCGGCCTTTACGGCGATGGGTTGCGGGATCTGCACGGTGACGTCCGGCGTGCCGATGGTCCACTCGCCCGGCCAGGTGCGCGGGAGCGGGGCCTCCGCCGGGTTTCCCGCCTGGCGCCCGTGGTCCAGCCAAGTCAGGAGCATGTCGCGCGCGGCGGGGGTGAGGGAGCGGTCGTTCAGCCACGGCGTGTGGCGGCCTGCGGCGGGGGCGGAGGCAAACCACGGCGGCATCTGCCCCTGGGTTACCATTTTTTTGATCATGCCCGCCTTGGCCGAGACCTGCTCCAGCGTCTCCAGCTGAAAGGGGGCCACCCCGCCCGTGCGGTGGCACTCCAGGCAGTTCGCCTGCACGAGCCGGGAAATCTGGTTGTGCCAGGTGACGAGGCCGGGCTCTGCCGCAGGTGCGGGCTTCACCTCCAGCGCGCAGCCCGGGGCCTCGGTGGCGGGCAGGGCGACGGATTTGCCCGCGAGCACGGCGTCCAGCGCGGAAACCAGGAGCCGGGTTTCAGGCCGGTCCCGGCTGTAGCCCAGACCGTACTGGTCATCGATGGCGCCGCGGTAGACCAGCGTGCGTGCGGCATCCAGCACGAAGACATCCGTCGTCGAGCGCGCGCCGAGGGCGGCGAGGGCCGGGGAGGATTCGTTCGCGCGGCAGATGGCGGCGGAGAGCCCGGCTGCCTTGAGATCGGCGGCGCTGTCCGTGTCGTTCGGCGCGAGGAAAACGAAGCCGAATCCTTTGGCCGCGTACTCTTTTTCCAGCCGGGCGAGGGCGGGCAGGTAGCGCCTGCCCACCGGGCAGCTCGTGCTGACGAGGGCGATGACGGTGCCCCGGCTCCCGGCGAATTCCGCCAGGTGGCGCGCGCCGCCCTCCAGGCCGGCCACCTCGCAGTCCGGGATGCGTGTGGCGATGCCGCAGTCTCCGGGTTTCAGCGGGCGCGGCTGCTGGCGCGGGGAGGAACCGGCAGGCTCGTAGACCGGGGCCAGCTCCGTGGGCGGCGTGCCTCCGTTTCCGCCGGTGAATTTCGCCAGCGCCTTCCGCGCCTCGTCCAGGGTGAGTTTGCCGTCCTGGTCCGTGTCCAGGTACATCAGCCAGGAAACGGATTTCCTCTCCTCTGCGTCGAGGGTGCCGTCTCCGTTTTTGTCCAGCTGCTTGAAGCGCTCCTCCATGTCGGCCAGGGATTTTACGGAGTCGCGCAGCTTCTTTCCCGTTTCCCTGGCCAGGTGCGCCTTCACCTCGTCCAGCGTGATGAAGGAGTCCTTGTCCGCATCCGCCCCACCCAGCAGGGCGGCTAGGGGGGCCGCCTCGGCGGTGCTGAGTTTCCCGTCGTGGTCCGCATCCATCGCGGCAAAACGGGCATCCAGCCACCCCGCCGCCCTGGGCTCGGCAGCGTGCAGGACGGCGAGGGGAAAAAGGAGAAGAGCGAGTTTTTTCATGGGCAGGGAAGGGTCGGGAATGCGGACAATAAGCCGTTTTTGCCGGGTTGCGCCAGTGGTTTGGTGCGCTGCGGGGGGAGCGCCGGGCTTGGGGCGCGGGTCAACCGCGAAGGAACGCGAATAGAAGCGAATGACGGATGCGGAGAATGGCGGGGGGGAGGGGGCGCATCTCTTCCGGCTGGCCTGCTTTGGGATCCCGTTGGGCGGGGGGGCGTGGCGGCGCTTGGAGGACCAAGCGGCCCTACCTTTTACGCCGCGCCCGACACGCGGGAGGTAGGGTGGGCTGGTCCACCAGCCGCCGCATTGTCCCGAGCCCGCACCCCGAGCCCGTTTGCCGGCTCAGCCCAGCACGCCTTGCACGACCTGGCCTTTGACGTCGGTGAGGCGGAAGTCGCGGCCGGCGTAGCGGTAGGTGAGGCGCTCGTGGTCGAGGCCGAGGAGGTGGAGGATGGTGGCGTGCCAGTCGTGGATGGGCACGGGATTCTCCACTGCCTCGTAGCCGTAGTCGTCGGTGGAGCCGTGGGAGGTGCCGGGCTTGACGCCGCCGCCGGCCATCCAGAGGGAAAAGCCTTTGTTGTTGTGGTCGCGGCCGTCGGCATTTTGGGCGTGCGGGGTGCGGCCAAATTCACCGCCCCAAATGACGAGTGTGTCTTCGAGGAGGCCCCGGGATTTCAGGTCGGCGAGGAGGGCACCGACGGGCTGGTCGATCTGGGCGCAGCTGGCGGGGAGGGCTTCCTTGAGGTTCCGGTGGTGGTCCCAGTCGCCATGGCTGACCTCGATGAAGCGGACGCCGGCCTCGGCGAAACGGCGGGCGAGGAGGCACTTTTTCGCGAAAGAATCGGTGGGCTCGACGCCGACGCCGTAGGCTTTTTTCACGGAGTCGGGCTCGCGGGAAAGGTCCATGAGGGCGGGGACTTCGGACTGCATTTTGAAGGCGAGTTCGAAGGAGTCGATGGCGCCCTCGATCTGGGGGTTGAAGCGGTCCCGGGCGAGGCGGTTTTTGTTGAGCGACTGGAGGAAGTCCAGCTGGGAGCGCTGCTGGGCGGGGGTGAGGCGGGGGTTGGCGACGTTGCCGAGTTTCATCTCTCCGGTCTGGCGTCCGCCGAGGCCGCCTGCACCGATGCGGGTGCCCTGGTAGATGGCGGGGAGGAAGCTGCTGCCGTAGTTCTGGGCGCCGCCGTTGCCGCCGGGCGGGGCGAGGGTGATGAAGCCAGGGAGGTTTTCGTTTTCCGACCCCAGGCCGTAAAGGGACCAGGCACCGATCGACGGGCGGATGAACTGGGCGCTGCCGGTGTGCAGCTCCACGCTGGCCGGGGCGTGGGCGGGCTGGCCGGTCTGCAGGGAGCGGATGACGCAGAGGTCGTCGGCATGACGGGCGAGGTTCGGGAGGAGTTCGGAGATCCACTGGCCGCTGTGGCCGTGCTGCGCGAAGCGCCACGGGGAGCCCATGAGGCGCGCGCCGCCGGGGCGGCCCTGGGGGGCGGACTTGCCGCTGTCGGCGATGAGGCGGGGCTTGTAATCGAGCAGGTCCAGGTGGGACGGGGCGCCGGTCATGCAGAGGAAGATGACGCGCCTGGCCCGCGGTGGAAAATGGGTGCCGCGCGGGGCGAGGGGGCTGCGTTTTTCCGCCGTGGTGGCGGCGGTGGCGAGCCCGGCAAAGGCGAGCCAGCCGAAACCGGAGGCGGTATTCTGCAGAAAGTGGCGGCGGGACAACATGGCGGGAGGTGGGTGGAGCCGGCGCGGCGGGGCCGGGCTGCGTCAAACCCCCGGCGGGGGGAATGGTTGCGCGGGAGGGGGATCGGGCGGTCGGGCGGCCTCGCGCTCCAGTCGGCGGATGACGGGGCGGACGTGGTGGGCGCCGGAGAGGATGCGCACGAGCAGGAGCACGCAGGCCAGGATGAGCCCCATGGCGAGCCGCGCAGAGCCGGTCTGCCCATGCAGGGAGAGCCAGCCGGCGACGACGGGCAGCGGTGCGCCGAGACCGAGGATGCGGGGCTCGCCGAGGGTGAGCCACTCGGCATTGCGAAAGGCGCAGAGGGCGGCCCCGAGGAGGGTGAGGACGACCTGGATGCGCGCGTAGACGCGGCCTTTGTGCTCCGAGGAGGCGAAGAACCCCCACACGAGCGGCACGGGGAGGAGCACCCAGACGATGCCGCTGAGGAGCAGCCCGCGCGCGACCGGCAGGGAAAAGACTTCGGGATTCACCCGCACGGCGACCTCGATGAACGCCCACACCAGCAGGCCGAGGACGAGGGTGTGCCGGACGCCGCCGGTCCAGCCCGGGTAGAGCCAGCGCCCAAACCACCGGGTGGCGGAGGAGCGCGACCAGGGAAGGTAGAAGCCGGCCGCCTCGCACAGAGGCTCGTGCAGGGCGACGAGGCCGGAGAGCACGGCGGTGAAACAGATGACGCCCAGGGCAAGCGGGACGCCGGGCAGCCAGCCGTGCGCGGCGAGGAGGCCGAGCCCTGAGGCGGCCACGATGACATTCAGGGCAAACATTTTTCGGCGCGGGGACTCCTGCTCGCTGGGCGGCAGCAGGGCGGCGGTCCCCCGGCTGAGGGCAAACCAGCCGGTGACGAAGGACAGGGCGGCAAAGACGGCGAGGCCGCCCCGCCAGCCGGGGTCTGCGGGGTCGCACGACCAGCCACCGGAGGCATGCCAGTACGTGGCCCCGGCGCAGACGGCCAGTGTGAGCCAGACGATGGCGGGAAGCACGGCCCGCGTGCCCGCCGCCAGCGCGGTGACGAGCCCGGCCGCCACGATGAGCGCGGCGGCCAGAAAGCCGATCCAGGCAAAGGACAGCCCGCCCAGCCAGTGGACAAAGGCGGCCCAGGGCAGCCCGCTCAGAATGAGGGTGACGGCGGGCAGGAAACGCCCGAGCCATTTCCCCCGCACGATGTGCGCCGCAGGCAGGTCGGTGAGGGTGAGCGCCTCCAGTGCCTCGTGCTCCGGTCCGGCGGCCACGGACGCGCGGCCCGGCAGCGGCACCCAGACCAGCGCGACGAGGGCGATGAGCGTCCACACCAGCGCGGCCCCCAGCCCGGGCTCCAGCAGGTGCAGCGCGGGCAGGGAAAAAATGGCGGTGAGCGCCAAGGCCATGTGGAGTGTGACGCCCATGCGGCCGGTGAGCCGGGAGTGCCGGGCCACGTGCCACTCCCGCACGAGCACGGGGGGCACCCAGTCCGGGAGATCCGGGCGGGGCGCAGTCCGGTGCGCGGGCGGTTGGCGGTGGCTGGGCTTCACCGGGCCACTGTGCCTGCGGGCGTGGCGCAGGGCAAGTGTGTGAAATGCGGTCCGTGCGCGCCGTGTTCGTTCGGGTGCGCGACCTGAATGACAGATTGTGCTTGCGAAGCCGGATCCGTCGTGAACCATGGGGCTCATGTGGCGCACAAGCATGCTTTTTTGGCTGGGACTTCTGGGCACTGCGGCACTCGCGGAGCCGGAAGCGCCGCGCCAGTGGCTGGCGGACTGGAGGACGAAGATGGAGGGCATCGTGCCGCGTGGCTATGTCTGCCAGTTCACCGGAACGGCTCCGGTGATCGACGGAAAGCTGGATGACGCAGCCTGGGCGGCGGCTCCGTGGACGGATGACTTCGTGGACATCGAGGGCGCGGCCAAACCGAAGCCCCGGCTGAGGACGCGGGCGAAGATGCTGTGGGACGACACCTTTTTTTACGTGGCGGCGGAGCTGGAGGAGCCGCACGTCTGGGGCACGATCACGAAGCACGACGAGGTGATTTTTCAGGACCCGGACTTCGAGGTGTTCATCGATCCGGACGGCGACTCGCACGAGTACTACGAATTTGAAATGAACGCGCTCAATACGGGCTGGGACCTGTTTTTGCCCAAACCGTACAAGGACGGCGGCAAGGCGGACAACGGGTGGGAAATCCCGGGATTGAAGACCGGGGTGCACGTGAAGGGGACGATCAACAACCCGGCGGACCGGGACGAGGGGTGGACGGTGGAAATGGCGTTTCCATGGAAGGTGCTGGGAGAGCACGCGCACCGCCCCGCCCCGCCGCAGGAGGGGGACCAGTGGCGCGCGGGTTTCTCCCGGGTGGAGTGGCAGGTGGAGGTAAAGGATGGAAAATACGTGAAGGTGCCGAAGACGCCGGAGAACAACTGGATCTGGTCCGCCCAGGGGGTGGTGGACATGCACCGGCCGGAGCGATGGGGGCGGGTGCAGTTCACAAAAAAAGCGCCGGGCACGGTGACGGTCGCCCCGGATGCGTCGGCTCCGGCGAGGGATGTGCTGCAGACGGTCTATTACGCGCAGATGGATTTTTTCCAGAAGAACAAACGCTGGGCGGCCACGCTGGACGAGCTGGGGCTGAAGGTGGAGGCGAAGGCCCCGGCCGGGCCGCCGGTGCTGAAGGCGACGGCGGAGGGATTTGAGTGCACGGTGGATCTGACGCCCGCGGCTGGTGCGGCCCGGCGCTGGTCGATCCGGCAGGATTCCCTCATCAAAGAGGTGACTGAAGCGAAATGAAGACGATCCTGGTTTGCCTCTGCCTCATCGTACTGCGCGCCGCCTGCCTCGCGGAAACCGGGGTGGTGGAGAGCGCCCTTGCCGCCGCGGGGCCGAATCGTGCCGAACTTGAGAGAGCGCTGAAAGAGGCGCCTGCGGACCAGCGGGAGGGCATGGCGTTTCTCATCGAGAACATGCCGCCAGTGGACCTGGTCGCGATGAAGGCGGACTTTCTCCTGGCCCACGTGGCGCAGGCTTTCAGGGACTTCGCGGCCGCGCCCTGGGCGGCGGTGGTACCGCGCGATGTTTTTCTGAACGACGTGCTGCCCTACGCCAGCCTGAATGAAAAGCGGGACGGGAGCCGCGCTCGGTTGCGGGAAATAGCCGCACCGCTGGTGAAGGACTGCCGCACTCCGGGAGAGGCGGCCGGGGTGCTGAACCGGAAAATTTTTGGCATCGTGAAGGTGAAGTACTCCACCTCTCGGAAAAAGCCGGACCAGAGCGCGCTGGAGAGCATGGAAAGCGGGGTGGCCACGTGCAGCGGGCTCTCGATCCTGCTGGTGGAGGCGTGCCGGTCCGTGGGCGTGCCGGCACGGGTGGCGGGCACGCCCATGTGGACGAACCTGCGCGGGAACCACACGTGGGTGGAGGTGTGGGACGGGGGCTGGCATTTCACCGGAGCGGCGGAGCCTGACGGAAAAGGGCTGGACCACGGTTGGTTCGCGGGGGATGCGGCGGCGGCGGATGACACGAAGCCGGAGTTCCGCATCTACGCCAGTTCATTCAAAAAGACGGATCTGGCGTTTCCCCTGGTCTGGGACATGGGCATCGACTGGGTGCCGGCGGTGAACGTGACCTCGCGCTACGCCACGAAGGCGAAAAAGCCCGAGCCCGGCAGGGTGCGCGTGCTGGTGCGGGTGCTAGACAAGCCGCAGGGCCACCGCGTCCCGGCCAAAGTGACGGTCACCGACACTGCAGATGCGGCACAAACATTTTCCGGCACCAGCAGCGGCGAAACGGCGGACCTGAACAACATCCTCGCCTTTCAACTCATGCCGGACCATGCCTACAAGCTGGCTGTGGAGCAGGGTGGGGGACCGGTGACCTCTGAGATCAAGGTGACGGCCGAGGCGGAGCAGATCACGACCGTGGTTCTGCAAAAATAGTGGCCGGTGGCCGCTGGAGGGGGGAGGATTGGCGTTTTCCCTCCGCCGGAGATGAGGAAAATTGATCCACGGAAGGTTTCCAGAAGGAGGGCTTTTGAGTATATGTAAGAATTACCATATTTGTTGCAATTTAGATAATCTTGATCCATATTTACCATCACCAAAGTATTTATCGGAACACCGGACGAGCCCATGGAACTCTGCACCATCCAACCCGAAACCGCCAGTCATGACTGGGCTGCCCCTGTGGCGGCCCGCTCTGACGGGGGCGTGGCGGGCTGGTCGCCTGCGGGAAGTGCCGGCGGTTTTTGCTCCGGATTCTGGATTGGAGATTTCTACGCGTAATGCTGACCACAAACATGCCGCCGGACTCAAGTGCCGACGCCCTGGCTGCGGAGGGGATTCCCCTCACTCCGCTCCAGCAGGGCATGTACTTTTCGTGGCTGCAGGACCCGGCCTCCGGCATTGATGTGGAACAAATGGTGTGCACTCTGCCCGAGGCGGTGGATCCCGCCCGGCTTCGCGCAGCCTGGGATGCGCTGACCGCCGCGCACCCCGCCCTGCGCACCACCTTCACAGCCGAGACCGCCACCGTGCACGATTCGCTGCCGTTCCTCTGGAGTGAGCTGGATGCTGTCGATCTGCCGGTTTTCCTGGAAAGAGACCGCACCATGCCGTTTGACCTCGCCGCCGGGCCGCTCCAGCGCGTCGCCCTCATTCGCCTGGCTCCGGCGGATTTCCGTCTTATCTGGACCTTCCACCACATCCTCATCGATGGCCGCGCCATCACCGCGCTCCTGCGGGAGGTGTTCTCCCGTTACGACGAACCGGCTGCCCCGCTTTCCGCGCTGCCGTCCTTCCAGGCTTCGAACCACTGGCAGGCCGGGCTCGACCACGGCGGGTCCGCTCCGTTTTGGAAAAAACACCTCGCCGGCATCTCCGCCCCCACGCCGCTTGTGGTGGATCACCTGCGCAGCCCGTCGCCCGGTGCAGCCCTGCGCTCCCAGACGGAGGAGGACCTCCACCTTTCCCCCTCGCTCACTGCGGGGCTCCGCACTCTGGCTGGCGCACACGGCCTCACGCTGAATACCCTGGTCCAGGCTGCATTCAGCCTTCTCCTCAGCCGCTACGCCGGAGAGGAGAGCGTCATCTTTGGAGCCACCCGCGCCTGCCGCCACACGCCGGTTCCGGGATCGCAGGGCGCCGTCGGGCTGCTCATCAACACCCTGCCTTTCCATGTTGATCTGCCTTCAGACCAGCCGCTGCTGACGCTGCTGCAGACGTTGCGCCAGCACTGGCTCGACCTGCGCGCCCACGAGCACACACCGCTTTCCTTCATCCGCCGCACCTGCGGGCTGGGCGCGGCACAGGCCCCGTTCAATCATCTGCTCGTCTTCGAGAACGACGACTACACCGGCACCCTGCGCACAACCGGCGGCCCGGCCTTCGCGAACCGTTCCTTCCACCTTCGCGAACTCACCAGCGTCCCGCTCACTCTCGCCGTCTACGGTTCCACCGCCCTGCACCTGCACTGCGCCTACCGGCCTGCCACCTTCGATGCGGAGACCATTCAGCGCCTCCTCGGCCACATGGCCACCCTCCTGGAGCAGTTCGCCACCCTGCCGCTGAGCACACCTCTTTCCGCCTTCACCCTCGTCACTCCAGCCGAGCGCCGGCAGCTGCTGCACGACTGCCAGCCGGTCGATCCCGGCGTGGATTCTGATGCCACTCTCCACGGCTGGTTCACCCGGACTGCCCGGCAGCATCCGCACCGCATCGCCGTCACTGCCGAGGATGCCACCTGGACCTACGCAGAACTCGACCGCCGCTCCGGCGCCGTGGCCCACGCCCTCGCCAGCGCCGGGGTGAAACCAGGCGACTTTGTCGGCATCTGCATGGACCGGCGCGCGCCCCTCATGGCCGCCCTCCTCGGCATCTTGAAAGCCGGAGCCGCCTACCTGCCCATCGACCTGGCCTACCCTCCGGAGCGGCTCGCCTTCATGCTTCAGGATGCGCAGGCCCCCGTCCTCCTCACCGAGCAGTCCCTCGCGGAAAAAATTCCAGCCAATTCCGCCCGCACGCTTTTCATCGAGGACGTCGATTTCGAAGCGCTCCCGTCACAGCCTTCAGCCGTCAGCGCTTCTCCAGATTCGCTGGCGTACATCATCTACACCAGCGGCTCCACCGGCCTGCCCAAGGGCTGCCAGATCACCCACCGCAATGTCGTCCGCCTCATGAAGGCGACCGATCCCTGGTTTGGATTCAACGAAACCGACGTCTGGACCCTTTTCCACTCCACCGCTTTTGACTTCAGCGTCTGGGAACTCTGGGGCGCGCTGCTCTATGGAGGCCGTCTGGTCGTTGTGCCTTGGCTGACCACGCGGAGCACGGATGATTTTTTCAAGCTCCTCTGCGAGGAACGCGTCACCGTCCTGAACCAGACCCCCAGCGCCTTCCGCCAGCTCATCCAGGCCGAGCCGCTCGCCCGCGCCGCCTGTCCGGATCTGCCGCGCCAGTCGTTGCGCTGGGTTGTCTTCGGCGGGGAGGCGCTGGAAATGCAGAGCTTGAAACCGTGGTATGACCGCCACGGCGACAAGGCTCCCGTCCTAGTGAACATGTACGGCATCACCGAGACGACCGTTCACGTCACCTACAGGCCGCTTTCCGCGCAGGACCTCGACAGCGGCTCAGTCATTGGCGTTCCCATCCCGGACCTTCAGCTCTACATCCTCGACCCGGTCAATCAGCAGCCGGTCCCCGTCGGCGTCCCTGGTGAAATGTATGTCGGCGGTGCCGGCCTCGCCACGGGTTACCTCCGCCGGGAGGCCCTCACCGCCGAGCGGTTCATCCCGAACCACCTCACCGGCTGCGGGCGGCTTTATAAAACCGGAGACCTTGCCCGCTTCGTCCCTGGCTCCGGGCAGCTGGACATCGAGTACCTCGGCCGCATCGACCACCAGGTGAAGATTCGCGGCTTCCGCATCGAGCTGGGCGAGATCGAGAACATTCTCAGCACCCATCCCGCTATCCAGGAAGCCGCCGTCCTCGCCCGCGAGGACCGTCCCGGGGACAAACGCCTCTGCGCCTACCTCGTTCCCTCGGATTTCTCCGCTCCCCCGTCTCCGGATGATCTGCGCGCCCTGCTCAAGGCACGCGTGCCGGACTACATGGTCCCGGCGGCCTTCGTCTTCCTCGAAAAGTTTCCCATCACACCCAACGGAAAACTGGACCGGAAAGCCCTGCCCGCACCGGCTGCGGACGGCCCCGTCTCCGCACGCGCCTTCATCGCGCCGGCCACTGTGGCCGAGCGGACTCTGGGTGACATCTGGGCCCGTGTTCTCCGCGTGGACCGCATCAGCACGGCGGACAACTTCTTTGAAATTGGCGGCGACTCCATCCTCTCCATCCAGGTCATCGCCCGTGCCCGTGAAGCCGGTCTCGCCCTCACCCCGCGCCAGCTTTTCGAGCACCCCACACTCGCCGGCCTGGCTGCCGTGGCACAGCCGCTGAAAACCAGCGGTCCGAATCCTGCGGCAGAACAGGAGGATCTCTCTGCGCCGTTTCCGCTCACGCCCATTCAGCGGTGGTTCTTCGCGCAACAGCTGGAAGACTCCCACCACTGGAACCAGTCGTTCGTTTTCAATCTTGGCGCTCCGGTCGATCCGGACAATCTCCGCCGCGCACTCCACGTTCTGGTGGCGCGCCATCCCGCGCTGCGCCTGCGTTTCCGGCAGGAAAATCAAGCGTGGGCTCCTTCCATCGCCCCGGTGGAAACGGCGGACCTCCTCACCGTTTTCCCGTCTGCCGACGACATCGAGCCCCGCTGCGTGCATCTCCAGACCACGCTCGATTTCCAAAACGGGCCGCTCCTCCGCGCCGCACTTTTCCAGTCCGCGCCAGCCCGGCTCTGTCTCGCTGTTCACCACTTGGCCATCGACGGTGTGTCCTGGCGCATCCTGCTTGAGGACCTTGAGTCCGCCCTCACCGGCCGCCTGCTGCCTGCTGCGACCGCCCCCTGGCCAGCCTGGGCACGCGCGCTCGCCGCCTGGTCCGGGACGCCCGTGGCGGAAAAACAGAGGTCATACTGGCGTACCCAGCCGGCCCCAGCATCGGCGCCCGTGACGCGCGAAGCCGACACTTTTGTCCACACCGTTTCGCTCGACGAGGCCGCTACCAATGCGCTCCTCAATCGCGCCCCCGCCGCCTGGCGCACCCGCATCAATGACCTTCTCCTGACCGCCCTCGCCGTCGCTGGTGGTCAGTCCTCACTTTCACTCAATCTCGAAGGCCACGGCCGCGAGGAAACGCTCGCTCCGGGTCTCGCGCTCGACCGCACGATCGGCTGGTTTACCGCCATCTTCCCCGTCCACCTTTCCCTCCCGTCACGCGACCCCGTGCGGGCCATCCCCGCCATCAAGGAACAGCTTCGCGCCATTCCCGACAACGGTGCCGGATTTCAGCTCCTCGCGTCGGATGGTGGAAAGGCCGCGACGCATAACCTCCTTTTCAACTACCTCGGCCAGTTCGACGCGCTTGTCGCCGGCAGCAGTCTGTTCACCTTTGCTCCGCAGACCACCGGTCCCTGGCACAGCCCCCGTGCCACCCGCGCCCACGCCACCGAGGTGAATGCCATGGTCATTCATGGCCGCCTGGAAACCACCTTCACCAGCGCCGCTCCGGCCCACACGCCGGAGAGCCTTGCCTCGTTTGCTGAGGCCTTCCTCACCGTACTCCGGCAGATCAACGATCACTGCCTTGCCGTTTCTACGCCACGCTTCACGCCGTCGGATTTCCCGCTGGCGCATTTGGATCAGGCCAGCCTGGATTCCCTGCTCACTCGGCAT